>JAFLRY010000002.1 GCA_022511205.1 Eubacterium sp.
CGCCTAAAACGCATTATTTCACGCACCCTCGCCCATTTTTTGTCTTGCCATACGCCAGTATGCCTTCACCAAAGAAATGTGCGATTGTACGCAAACTAATGCGTTTTAGGTGCGAAGCAGTTTAAAATGAGCTGATTTGGTTTAGGTCAAGGCAAAAAACGCAGGAATACTTGCCGTATTCCGAGGCTTTTTAACGCAGAGATAAGGCAAATCAGCCATTTTAAACCGTGTTTGGATTTGGTTCGCTTTGCCTAAAGCTTTATGGGCGCACCTTTCGGTACGCCCCCTATATGATTTTTTATTATAACAGGTTAATCGACTGTTTTTTCAAATTCCGAAAACTCTCTTTCCTCGTCAGGCTTTTCAAAATTATACATATTTTCGTCCTTAACGTGCTTTCGGATATATTCATCGCGGTCAAAAAGCTCATCCGCCTTGATTTTCCACGCCTTAGCCGCCTCGATCGTTTTGTCAAACAGCTCGTTAGCAGATTCGGGATTGTTCATCTCCGTTGAATACGCGCCCGTATCCTTAACCATTTTGCTGATGGCGCCGGGGTTATCCAGCACCGGGCAGGGACGAAGCATATTGTTATTGAAGGGCTGATTTCTCTTATATGCCATAAAGAGCGGGCTTTGAAGCGCCTCAAGCACGGAATGCTCCTTGATGTTCACGTTTGAGTAGTGAACGAAGGCGCAGGGTTCACAATCGCCGTTTGAATTGATATGGAAATAATGGCGGCCGCCGGCAATACAACCCTGAACGTATTCGCCGTCATTCCAGAAATCAAGAGCAAAAATCGGCTTGGTGTGACGCCATTCGTGCATTTTTTTATACATCAGCGCGCGCTGCTCGGGAGATACCATAAGCTCCGTTACCGCGCCGTTGCCCGTTGGCATATATGTAAAGAACCAGGCGAATTTAACACCCTTCTCAATGAGCCAATCCATATATTCGTCCGAAGCGAGCACTTCGGTGTTTTTGCTGGTGTAGCAAAGGGAAGCGCCGAAGGGAATGTGGCGATCATTGAGCCTCTTCATAGCGGCGGTGCATCTCGCAAACGTTCCCTCTCCGCGGCGGAAATCGTTTTCCGCTTCGTAGCCTTCGATTGAGAAAGCAGGAAGGAAATTGCCCACCTCGCCGATCTCATCGGCAAAGCTATCGTCTATCAGCGTGCCGTTGGTGAAGCTCATAAATAAGCAGTCGGGATTTTCGCGGCAAAGGCGCATAAGATCCTTTCTTCTCATGGTTGGCTCACCGCCGGTGTAGAGATACATATACGTTCCAAGCTCTTTCCCCTGAGCGATTATTCTTGCAAGATCATCGTAGGAAAGCTGGCTTGAAAGCCCGTATTCCGCTGCCCAACAGCCCGTGCATTTGAGATTGCAGGCGGCGGTGGGATCCATAAGGATGGCCCACGGCACGTTGCAGCCGTATTTCTCGATATTCTTCATACGAACGGAATAGCTGTTTATGGCAATGTTCATCATCGGCGGGATCAGCTTCATCAGCACGTTTATATCCGTGTCACACGCCATGCTTTTCGCGAACTGCATCCAGTTGTTATTGGGATCGTCAAGAATCTTGTGGAAGCCCGCGTATGATGATCTGTTGACCTTTTTCACGTCGGCCATTTCAAGAAGCGAAAGGATCTTAGGCGCGTTTGCCATAAAGTCCTTTCTCGCATATTTTACGGCTCCTTTGACCGCTAAAGTCATTACTCTCTCTTTAAGTGATTTCATATCTGATTTCCTTATAAATATAAATGAAAATTATAAAATTCAGAGCGTAGAATACTATAATACTTAAATCTATAAAAGTCAAGGAAAAACCGTATTCCTTACAAATATTTAATAATTGTAAAGATACGGTTTATTCATCCTTAATAAAGCTATGTCAGAAGCGGATCTGGAATTTCAAGCGGTAATTTCTATCCGTTTTATTTATATATTTTTCGTTGCACTTCGCTCCCCAGCTATCATAGCCGCCAACGCCCTGCTGCCTTGCAATGGCGCGGATAACGGTTTTATTGCTTTCGGGAAGCTCCTTTTTATGCCACGCGTTTTCAAGCTCAAGGGGAAGATAATGACTTGCGTTGAATTCCATAACGGGTTCGGCGATAAGCGTGAACGCCTTTTTATTGCCTACTACCGTTGCGTATCTTACGCCGGTTCTGTTTCCGCATTCCTGAGGCTTGAGATAATCGGTGTACATATCCGTTACCGTTGTGTTATAAACGCCTATCTTTGTGCCGTTTCGGCGGTCTATATAGTTTTCGTAGGGACCCTCGCCCAGATAGGTAACGTTCTCAAAATCAGCGGGAAGCTCAAACAGCATTGATACCTCAGGGATCTCGGGAAGATTTTCACCGGGGAAGAACTGCATATCGATCTCAATTCCCTTTGAGGTGATCGTGTAATTGATCGTTGCCTTTGATTCCGGCTGGGTACAAACCGTTGCCCTGCCGTTTACGATAACCTTTTTGCCGCCGTCAACGATCTTGTAGCCGTCTATGGAGAACTTCGTATTGTTGTAAATTCCCGGGGTAGTGCCGGCGTCTCTCCAACAGCCGAGACGGCTGCCCGCGCGGCTACCCCTATCGTTATCCGTAAGCGCGCGCCAGAAATTAAGGCGAACCGGACCGGCAAGAAGCTCCTCGCCTCCAACCTTGATAGAATAGAGCTGGTTTCTCTCTCTTCTCTCGAAGCGGACGTTTACGTCCTCAGTAATGATACGAAGTGAGCCGTAGGTATCGGCAACGATAAGCTCGTCTTCCTCCTCAAGCTCATCATAAGTATTTTCAAACTCATTGAGTACGAACTGCTCCTCGGCAATTACGTGACCCGCCTTTGCCCAGTTGGTGTTTTCCTTAGTTCTGAGCTCAAGATTGAGATAGCACTCGGTGCTGGTGAGCCTGTTGAGTTCAAGGTCTATAACGGTCTTTTTATCCGGGGCAAGGTCTATGTCAACGGTACCCTTGCGGAAAACGCCCTTGTCGGAACACTGATACCAATAGAGTTCAAACTCATTCAGATTTGTGAAAAGGAATTTATTTTCAACCTCAATAAGTCCTCTTTCAGCGTCTACCTCCTTAAAGGAAACGTTCTGATAGAGCTTCTTGATTTCATAAAGCTTCGGAGTAGGCTTTCTGTCTCCAAACAGCAGACCGTTTCCGCAGAAATGACCATCGTGGGGATTTTCGCCGAAATCTCCGCCGTAGGCAAGGTATTCCACACCGTTTTCATCGGTGGTCAAAATACTCTGATCCACCCAGTCCCAAACGAAGCCGCCCTGCAGGCAGGGATATTTATCCCAAAGCTCTGTATATTCATCGGTAGAGCCGCAGGAATTGCCCATTGCGTGGGTGTATTCGCAGAGGATATACGGCCTTTTGTCCGTATTATTCTTTGCGTATTCTTCGCATTCCCAGGGGCGGGTGTACATATGAGACTGAACGTCGGAAAGGTTTTTCTCGTTGGGATCGTTTCTGCACTCGAAATGTATGAAGCGGCTGTCGTCCGCGTCCTTAAGCCAATCATGCATTTTTTCCACGGTCGATCCGCCGAGGCTCTCGTTTCCGAGACTCCAGCAAACTACGCAGGTGTGGTTTTTATCTCTGTTGTAGAGCGCCTTGATCCTCTCCATGCAGGCTGTTTCCCACTCAGGTCTTGAATCGGGGATCTGCGGGCTGCCAATGATCTTAGACCAGTTGGTGCCATGTGTTTCCATATTATTTTCATCAATAACGTAAAGACCGTATTCATCGCAAAGCTCAAGCCAGCGCGGGCAGTTTGGATAGTGAGAGGTGCGCACGGCGTTGATATTATTTCTCTTCATCTGAAGAATATCGGAGAGCATAACCTCCTCCGTCATATATCTGCCGGTGCGGCAATCAAACTCGTGGCGGTTCGTTCCCTTAAACACTATGCGCTTTGAGTTGATAAGTATGATACCGTTTTTGATCTCAACTTTTCTGAAGCCGAATTTTGAGCTTATATATTCAATGGGCTTGCCGTTATACTTAAGCGTGATAACGAGGGTGTAGAGATACGGATCCTCTGCGCTCCACAAACGGGCGTTCGTAACGATCGCCTTAAGATTCGTAATATTGTCCTGCTCGGCGTAGCGGCTGTCCAACGCCACCATATTTCCGTCTCTGTCTATAATGTTAAGATCAAGGGACAGGGCGGCGTAGGTGCCGTGGGTTTTTACAAGCACCTCAAAATATCCGTCACTCATAGTCTCGTTTGGCTCTGCCATAATAACGAAATCGCGGATATAATCCTTCTCCGTTGTGTAAATATAAACATCGCGGAATATTCCCGCCATTCTCCACATATCCTGGCACTCAAGCCAAGAGCCGGTACACCAGCGATAAACCTCAACGCCTATAAGATTTGAACCCTCAACCAGATATTCTGTGATATCAAACTCGCTTCTGTTAAAGGTTGATTCGCTGTAGCCAACGCGCTTTCCGTTTATGTAAAGATAAAACGCGGATTCAACGCCCTCAAAGCAGATAATGATACGCTTTAAGAGCAGTGCTTTGTTAATATGGATCTTTTTGAGATAACAACCCACGGGATTATGACCGGTGGGGGCGTTTGGCGGGCAGATATCCTCGCTTCCCTCCCATGGATAGCGAACGTTGCAGTACTGATTCTGATCGTAGCCCTGCATAGTCCACGAACCGGGTACCTGAATCGTATCCCAATTGTGGGAATCGTAATGTGGCTGGGCAAAATCCGTGGGCTTATAGGCATAATTTTTGTAGAGCTTAAATCTCCATTTGCCATTCAAAAGCTTACAGCGCGAGGAACTGTATCTTTTGCACGTCTCCGCCTCCTCAAAGCTGTCGTAAGGCATAAAGGTGGCATGCTGAGGAAGCTTGTTGATCCCCACGATTTCCGGATTGGATTGCCATTCGGAATAGCCGTCAATAAATTTTCTGTCCATAATAAAAGTACACTCCGTATTATTATCTGAAAAAATGTTATATTAAGAATAAGCTGCAACCATCGCAAAAATCAAAATTCTATCTGCGGTGATAAATACCCTCGTGAAAGCCGTCCTGCCGTATGGCGACTCCCACCGAGCGCAGGAGTATCACTATATCCATTTTAATGCTCCAATTATCGCAATATTCCTTATCATACTTCACTTTTTTCATAATTGAAATACTGTCTCTTCCCTTTATCTGAGCCAATCCCGTAAGACCGGGTCTGAAGCGGTAAACACCGTATTCCATTCTCAGCCTGTGGGCTCTGATCTCGCTTGAAATAAGCGGGCGCGGACCTACGAAGCTCATATCTCCCTTCAGAATATTCCAAAGCTGGGGAAGCTCATCAAGGCTCGTTTTTCTCAGTATCCTGCCGAATTTCGTAATATACTGCTCGGGATTTTCAAGCTCTCCGGTGGCACAGTTGGGGGTATTGTTCTTCATCGTTTGAAATTTATAGATCTTAAACGGCTTTCCCCTTCTTCCACGCCTTTCGTGGCTGAAGAACACGCTGGTTTCCGGCGTTAAATAATTAATAACGCATATAACGAGAAAAAGCGGAGACAAAATTATCAGCGCAAAAAAAGAAGCGACTATATCAAACAGTCTTTTAAATTTTATCGGCGTGAACCACTTTTTAACAAATGCTTTCATACTCATCAAACCGAAGCGAGCAGACCTTTTATCAGCAATGCTCTGCAGGGCGCGGCCTCGGCATCTCCTATTTTAATCGGTGCGGCAAACAAGAAATAATCGCCGTCATCAACCTTGCTTAAATCTATTCCCTCTAAAATTGCTATATCGTTATACATAAGCTCCCGGTGAACGCTTGCCTCGTTATCCTCCGGCGCGATCGAAAGCGCGTCTATACCCACCAGATCGAGATCAAACCTGCACAGCTCGAAAACGGCATTATCCATAAGATAACCGTTTCCGCCGCATTTTATCAGAAGCTTTTTACAGTTCCACGGCATATTTTTTTCTATCCACTGAGCGGTTATAGGCCCGTTGGCGGAGGCAACGGTGCATTTGCCTATAAATTTTTCGAGGGGGAGCCTGTCCACCGGCTCTCCGTCCTCAACGAAATGAAGCGGCGCGTCTATATGCGCCCCTGTATGAAGGCACATCGTTATATCGGAAAGATTATATACGTCTCCCGCGCTCATATCGCAAACGCTTTCAAGCCTCGGAGGCGTGTCCTCGCCGTAGAGCTTAGCGCTTAAAATATCGGGTGAAATATCAAAAAATATCATTTCCGCCTCACATCTAAACATTTTTCAGTGCAAATGTCAACAAGAAAATATAAATTTGCCGAAATTAATCAACACACAGTGAATATTTTTATTGATTGTATCATAAATATATTAAATATGCAATTCTTAATTTATTTTTTACAATATCATATTGAAATATTATCTTTTAAGATATATAATAGCTTGTGATTATGAATTTAAGGGAGTGTAATTATGAAAAAAGCTTTATCCTTAGCATTGATATTTGTATTCATCGTAATGATATTCAGCGGCTGCAATTCCGCGCCCACTGCTGAAATGACGGAAAGGAACGTTACCAAAACCGTTGACGTGGCTTTTAACGCATTAAAGGAATTTGATATTGAAGCTCTTGAAACGTACGTTAAGTCGTCCACCCTTGCTCAGATTATTACCTTTGCTGTGGAACACGAGCAGTTCAGGGCTCTCGGCAGGGCAATATTCGCAAACTTAACTTATGAGATCACTGATATTGATCTTGACGCGGGACTCGTTACCGTTGCGGTTATAAACAAGGATCTTAAGGACGCGGCAAAGAGCTTTATGGACGGACTGCTTGAGGAATATTCCCTTATGGATCTGCTTTCCCTGCTTGGCGATGATTCTTGGCTTAACGGCAATCTTTCCGTTTTAACCGAAAGCATAAACAAATGCGAGCTTAATCCAAATCCGATAGAAATAACTCTTAAAATCAGAGAGGGCGCTGAAAACCTCGTGCTTCGCTTCGGATCTGAGGCGGAAGACGCTGTATCCGGCGGCGCGCTGGGCGCTATAAAGAGTATAATTCCATTCTAAATTAAAAATACTGAGCAATATGGATCAATAACGTATTGCTCTTTTTTTCGTTAAAACGCTTCTCGGTTTCGGGAAGCGAAACTATGAGGTGTAACAATGGCAAATAAAATTCTTACCGCGCTTTTCGGGGACTATTCCGTAAAAGAGGTAAAAAAGGTTAGAAAAATTTCAAATAAGGTTTTAGAGCTTGAAAGCAAGTATCAGCCTATGAGCGATAAGGAGCTTGCTTCCCAAACAGGCATTTTAAAGAGCAGACTTGCCGACGGCGAAACGCTTGACGATATTTTGCCGGACGCGTTTGCCGTATGCCGTGAAGCGGCGTGGCGTGTGCTGGGTATGAAGCACTTTGAGGTGCAGATCATAGGCGGTATCGTTCTCCACCAGGGCAGGATCGCCGAAATGAAAACGGGTGAAGGTAAAACCCTCGTTGCAACGCTTCCCGCGTACCTCAACGCACTTACCGGCGAGGGCGTTCATATCGTTACGGTGAACGACTATCTCGCAAAGCGTGACTGCGAATGGATGGGCAAGGTTTACCGCTTCTTAGGTCTTACTGCCGGTCTTATAATCCACGAAAAAACCAACGAGCAGAGAAAGGAAGCCTATAACTGCGACATAACCTACGGCACCAATAACGAAATGGGCTTCGATTATCTTCGTGACAATATGGTGCAGTACAAATCCCAGAAGGTGCAGAGAGGTCACGCTTTCGCTATAGTCGACGAGGTGGACTCCATACTTATCGATGAGGCGCGTACTCCCCTTATTATCAGCGGTAAAGGCGATCAGTCCACGGATATGTACCGCCGCGCCAACGATTTCGCCCGTTCCCTTAAAATGGTTAAGGTTGCCCAGATGGACGAAAAGCAGGACACTGAGGAAACCTACAACGGCGATTTCGTAGTAGACGAAAAGGCAAAGACCGCCACGCTCACCCAAAGCGGTGTTAAAAAAGCCGAGGAGCGCTTCGGTGTTGAAAACCTTATGGATATGGAAAACACCACGTTGCTTCACCATATCAATCAGGCAATCAAGGCGATCGGCGTTATGCGCCGCGATATCGATTACGTTGTTAAGGACGGACAGGTGCTTATCGTAGACGAGTTCACCGGCCGTATAATGCTGGGCAGACGTTATAATGACGGTCTGCACCAGGCGCTTGAAGCGAAGGAAAACGTTAAGGTTGAGCACGAGAGCAAGACCCTTGCCACCATCACCTTCCAGAATTATTTCCGTCTTTACGGCAAGCTTTCGGGTATGACGGGTACCGCTTTAACAGAAGCCCCCGAATTCAGCGAAATATATAAGCTGGACGTTGTAGAGATACCCACCAACAAGCCCCTGCTCCGTGAGGACATGCCGGACGTGATTTTCCAGACGGAGCGCGGAAAATTCAACAACGCGATTCAGCAGATCAAGGAGTGCCACGAAAAAGGTCAGCCGATCCTTGTGGGCACGATCAGCATCGAAAAGAGTGAGGTGCTCTCAAAGCTTCTGAAAAGAGAGCGCATTCCCCATAATGTATTAAACGCGAAAAATCACGAGCGAGAGGCTGAGATCATCGCCCAGGCGGGTAAGCTCGGCGCGGTAACCATCGCCACCAACATGGCAGGACGTGGTACCGATATCATGCTGGGCGGTAACTCCGAATTCCTCGCCAAAGCGGAAATGAAAAGATTGCAGTATTCCGACGAGTTGATCGCGGAGGCAACGGGCTTTGCCGAAACTGAGGACGAGGAAATACTGAATGCCCGCAAGACTTTTAGAGAGCTTGAGGCAAAATACAAGGAATCAATTAAAGATGAAGCGGAAAAGGTAAGAGAAGCGGGCGGTCTGTTCATTCTCGGCACGGAGCGCCATGATTCACGCCGTATCGATAACCAGCTTCGCGGACGTTCCGGACGTCAGGGCGATCCCGGTAAATCGCAGTTTTATCTTTCACTGGAAGACGATCTTATGCGCCTTTTCGGCGGCGACAGGATCAAATCCATTATGGGCGCCCTCGCTGACGACGAAAATATGCCCGTTCCCAGCAAGATGATCTCGAGAACCGTTGAATCCGCTCAGCGCAAGGTTGAGGGACGCAACTTCGGTATCCGTAAGAATACACTCCAGTACGATGATGTAATGAACCGCCAGAGAGAGCTGATTTACAACCAGCGCGATATGGTGCTTGACGGTATCGATCTCACAGACAAGATCCTTCAGATGCTTGATTCCAGTGTTGACGAGAACGTTGCCGTATACTGCGCCAAGGACGCGAATAAGGCAGACTGGAATATTCAGGGCCTTAAGGAGAAATACAAGGGCTGGCTCACTACTGACGACGACTTTGAGAATATCAATGAGCTGACCGTTGACGATATCGCCGAAATGCTCAAGGAGAGAGGACATCAAAATTTAGAGGCAAAGAGGGCTATGTTGGGCGACGAACTCTTCGGCGAGTTCCAGCGAATGGTGCTTCTGCGCAACGTTGATATGCTTTGGATGGAGCACATTGACGCTATGGACGATCTCAAGGAGGGTATCCATCTTCGCTCCTATGCTCAGCAGGATCCCGTTGTTGCCTTCAGAAACGAATCCTACGATATGTTTGACGAGATGACCGCAACGATCCGCGAGAACACCGTCAGAATGATGCTCACGATCGTTCCCAGAAGACGTGAGGACGTGGAGAGAAAGGCCGTAGCGAAGGTTACTTCCTCGTCGGCAGGCGGAGACGACAGCGTTAAGGCTTCCCCCGTAAGGAAGGGCAAAAAGATCGGCCCCAACGATCCCTGCCCCTGCGGAAGCGGAAAGAAGTATAAAAAATGCTGCGGCTCACCCGAAAAGCTTGCTGAAAAAGGAAGCAAAGAATAACAAATCAAAACCCGGATAAAAACGGCCGTTTTGCTTAAACGATGCATTATTCGTTTTTACCGCTTGACTTTAGATGATATTATTTATATAATATACTTGTAATATTTAACAGGAGGATTTTTGCAATGACTTTAAGTAAAATCTTTAAAATTATAGGCGTGATCGTTGCTATCGCGGGTGTTGCCGCTGCAGTTTATTTCGCAGTTAAAAAGCTTACAGGCAAAAAAGAGCCTGAATATTTTGACGACAATGACTTCTTTGAGTGCGACAATGATTTAGAAATCATTGAGGTTGCAAGCGAGGAAGAAGCTCCCGCTGAGGAGGTTGCTGAGGAAGCGCCTGCCGAAGAGGAAGCCGCGGAATAATTTAACTGATTTGGGGAGCAACTAAACCGTTGCTCCCTATTTTTTATTTATTGGTTTACCAACAGGGTTCGAACTTGCGCAGGCAAGTTAAGTTTTTATAAAAAATAGGCTTGCGATCGCAAGCAAGATTCTTATTATTTTTGGAGTTGATCAAAATGTACAACAGCGGTCTTGTTTTAGAGGGCGGCGGAAACCGCGCAATATTCACCAGCGGCGTGCTGGACGCGTTTATGGAAAACGGCATAACCTTTCCCTATGTTATAGGCGTTTCGGCGGGTTCGTGCAACGGCGCTTCATTTTTAGGAAAGAATATACGCCGTCAGCATGATATCACCATAAACTACTGCCGTGATAAGAATTATATGAGCCTCTCTTCCTACAGAAAAACAGGCGAATACCTAAACCTTGAATGGATATTCGGAGAACTCACCTATAATTTAATGCCCCTTGATTACGAAACCTACGAAAACAGCAAAGCCGTTTTGTGCGCAGTTCTCACCAATGCGCTGACGGGCAAGGCAGAATATTTTTATCCAAAGGATCTCAGGGAATTCGGCTGCCCCATACTTAGGGCAAGCTGCGCGCTCCCTGTTGTCACCAAGGGTGTTAAGCTTGAAGGAATGCATTATTTTGACGGCGGTCTCGTTGACTCCATTCCCCTTAAACGCGCGCTTGAAGACGGTTGTCAAAAGGCGGTAGTCATTCTCACCCAGGATAAGGATTACGTGAAATCTCCCTATAAAGGCGCGAAAATCGTTAAAAAGATCTATAAAAAATATCCGCTTCTTGTAAACAACATCCTCGCCCGCCACGATATGTATAACGAACAGCTCCGCTACGTTGAGGAGCAGGAGAAGTTGGGGCATGTTTACGTAATCCGCCCCGCCAAACCGCTGAACTGCAGTTCCATTGAGCGCGACACCGTGAAGCTTGAGGCGATCTATCAGCTTGGCTATCTCCAAGGGCAAAAGGAAATCGAAAAGGTCAAAGCCTTTTTGGAGGATCAGTCTGCATAATACGTTTTAAATAAGTTTGGAGCTTGATATGAACAAGTTAATTATAATAAGAGGAAATTCGGGAAGCGGAAAATCAAGCGTTGCAAGAGGACTCCAAAAAAGGATAGGTAGAAATACGCTCGTTATTGCGCAGGATACCGTTAGACGAGAAATGCTCTGGGCGCGTGACGGCTACGATACCGCCGCGCTTCCGCTATTGATATCTTTACTGCGTTACGGATATGAGAATAACGGGGTAGTCATTTTAGAGGGGATATTACATTCCCAATGGTATAAGCCGTTGTTTGAAACAGCCGTTCAGTTATTCGGCACGGATATTTTCGCCTATTATTACGATCTGCCCTTTGAGGAAACTCTGAAGCGCCACGAAACAAAGCCGCAAAAATTAGAGTTTGGAGAAACCGAAATGCGCCGCTGGTGGAACGAAAAAGACTACATTGGCATTATTCCCGAAAAAAGCATTACAAAAGATATATCGCTCGAAGCGGCAATAGATACGATCCTTTCGGATATTCAAACAAATTGACAACCTACTTTATTTAGGAGCGCATATCAGGCGTTCGGAAACATTGGCACAGTAAAAATTCAAAGGAGAACGTAATATGGAACACGCGAAATACGCGGTATTGATTTACCCCGATTTTTCCTTGCAGGAAATAACCTGCCTGACATCTTGCCTGTCCGTATGGTTTGGCGAAAAGATAGATATAATCGCAAGCGAAATGAAGCCTTATGAAAGCGAGGAGGGCTTTCAAATCGCTCCCGCCAAAACCGTTGATGAAGTAAAGCCGACAGAGTATTCGTGCGTTATTCTTCCCGGAACAATCAATCCTCTGCCCGCTCTATACGATGACAAACTGATTGATTTTTTGCGAAAAGGCAAGGAAACGGACACCCTGTTTGCCGCGATTTCATCCGCGCCGATTTTGCTTTCAAAAGCGGGCATTTTAGACGGCAAAGATTTCACCGCGGGATACTTTATGCAAATGGCAGACACTTTTTCCTTTATTGATAAAACCCATTTCGTTCACAAACCGATCGTTGAAAGCGGCAACGTTATAACGGGTATCGGTATGTTTTTCAAAGAATTTGCCGAAAGCGTGCTACATAGATTGGGTTATGATTTCGGCGAGAGCATTATGGTTGAAGCGGATCGCAAATATACCGAGGAAGATCTGACATTTTATTGGACAGATGAGGAATACAACGAATTTTTAGAGGAACTAAAAGAGTTCACAAAGTAGGAGCACATAAGTTTGTCAAACAAATGCAAATAAATCAAAATGGCGGGTTGAAGCTTATGGAACATAAAGAGATTCAAAAAATTGCAAAAGATACTATTGAATATATCAAGACAGTAATCCAACCCGGAATGAATTTGCTTGATGTCAGGAGAATGTGCGAAGAAAAAATGTTAGCTTTGGGCGCGGATTCTTTTTGGTATCATAATATAGGCGCGTTCGTGTTTTCGGGTGAGGAAACGGTTTTGTCCGTATCCGGCAGGAAATATAAAACATCAGACCGCATTATTCAAGGCAACGATATAATAACAATTGATCTAAGCCCTCAGCATAATAAAATCTGGGGCGACTATGCCCGCACTGTAATCATTGAAAACGGAAGCGTTGTACAAAACATTGCGGATATTAGAAATGACGAGTGGCGAAACGGTCTTCTTATGGAGGAAAAACTCCATAACAAGCTGAAAGAATTCGCCAATCCGTCTACTACCTTTGAAGAATTATTTTACTATATGAATAGCTTTATTTCCGATAACGGTTACGTTAATCTTGATTTTCTCGGAAATCTCGGTCATTCAATCGTTAAAAACAAAATCAAAAGAGTATACATTGAAAAAGGAAATCGCGCCAAGCTCGGAGACGTTGAATTCTTCACGTTTGAGCCTCATATCAAAAAAGCCGACGGCTCATTCGGATACAAAAAAGAAAATATATACTATTTTAATAACGGCGAATTGAAAGAATTATAAATTTATGAGGAGATAAGCTTATGCACAAATGGATCACCGAAGACTGGGAATTTATCATTACCGTTTCATCGGGAAAGGCGGAGCATTGCCGACTGGGCTTTGAAGAGGGCGATACGTTTAAATGCCGATATGAAGTGCCTTCTGGCTTCTGCCCGAAAACGATGCCCGTATTACATACCTTATGTGAAATCGCGCGTTGCGGCGGCAACTACGTAAGCCGTGGCTCTGATAAAAAATACGAAATTGATTTCCCCTGCGCGGACGGCGCAATTACGTTTCATCTGCTGGCGAAGCATATATAATCGTCTTCAGCAGATAAATCGGAACTTATGACTTTATAAAAAATCACTTTAGGAGAGTATAATTATGAACTTTTTACAGTTGGCCAAAGACAGGAGATATTCCGTAAGAAAATTCAAAAAGCAGGCAGTTGAAAAAGAAAAGCTTGATTTGATTCTTGAGGCGGGACGGATTGCGCCGACGGCCTGTAATTATCAGCCACAGCGAATTATGGTCATCGAAGACAGCGCTGCCTACGAGAAGCTGAGGCAGTGTACCCCGTGTCACTTTGACGCGCCGGTCGTTTTGATGATCTGCTATGATAAAACCACCTGCTGGAAAAACAAGACAAACTCAACTATCGGCGGAGACGTTGACGCGAGCATCGTCACCACGCAAATGATGCTTGAAGCCGCTGAACTTGGGCTTGGTACAACGTGGGTAGGCGCGTTCAATCTTCAAAAAATTCGGGAACTGTTCAGTCTTCCTGATTATCTTGTACCCGTGGCACTGCTTCCGATCGGATATCCTGCCGATGAAGTAGAGCCGCATCCGTGGCATTTTAAACGCTTTGATATTGACCACACCGTTTTCTATAATTCCTTTGACGGAATAACCGAAGGTGAAGCTCACTGATTCCGGGAGGTAACTGATATATGACAATTTGTGAGTTAAAAACATTTGATCTTGATGCAATACTGAACCTGTATTCCGCCGTTGGCTGGACAAATTATACAGAGAATCCTGATATGCTGAAAAAAGCATATGAAAACTCTTTGCTGACTTTAGGCGCCTATGACGGCGATAAATTAGTCGGCGTTATTCGCACTGTGGGAGACGGTTATTCTATTGTTTTTATACAGGATATTTTGGTTTTTCCGGAATATCAGCGCAAAGGAATCGGAACGCAGCTTATTCGGGAAGTTATGGAGCGGTTTTCCTCAGTTTATCAAATGGAGCTGATGACGGATAACGCGCCTGAAACAATTTCCTTTTATCAATCAGTCGGATTTGTAAAGGCTGACGATATGGACGGTTGCGCTTTTATAAGAATATAATTCACGTTTAGCAAAACAGAAAGCAAAGGCAGCAGAAATCTGCTGCCTTTTTTGTTAAATAAGAATGTCTGTTATCCATTTCAGCATAGCTGTATTTGTTTTGGCAAGTGCCTCGAATTTATCGTATTGTGAGAAATACGCAATGCAAATCATCTGTATCGAATAGATCACATAGGGTATCGCCTGCTGCTCATATTCCGATAACGGCTCAATACTGTTATAGCCGTTAATAAGATTATTCAATATCTCAAGCCACTTTGCTTTATTTACATTATCGTTGAAACATTCGGATAGGATCGCCGTTGCGCAATAGCAGATATCGAAAATTCTGATATTTACCTCCGATAAATCAAAATCAATGAAGCCTTTGAATTCGCTGCCGTCAAAAATCATATTGGACGGATTGATATCGCGGTGAATTATCTGTTTAGGTAATTTATCATAGAATTTTGGGAATCCGCTTTCATATTCATTAATAAAATCAGCGTGCACCGCAATTGAATTTTTGAGTTTAGGCAAGGCTTTGAGTGCATTATCAAAAATATTGACTTCAGTATAGTCCTCCTTATCAAAGTCTTTTAACGCCCTGTGAAGCCTTGCAATGTTTTCGCCAATGACATACGCTAAAGATGTATTAGCAAAGACATCATCACATCTCAGCTGATTGCCCTTGATGCGTTTTAGCATAATGAAATAGAGTTCTCCGTTTTGCAGATAATCATCGCCGTTAACGGTTTTTATTATCTCGGGGGCGGGCAATCCCGCCTCTGCAAGGGCTTTTGATATGCGAAGATTATTTTGAATACTGCCGAGATTTGCGGTAAATTTGATGACGCGATCATCGCCAATGTAATACGCGTTATCATTTTGTCTTCCCGTGTTTTCATTATAGATGTTTGCAATACTTTCATTCTGCAAATTCCAGTTTTCAAGTAATTTTTGAATTTTCGTTTTAGAAATCATTATATGTTCCTCCTGCAAAATGTTGATCTTATAAGGCCTTTCGCTCTTATAAGCCTTGATGAATTCGGAGGGTGAGCAGCTGAACTCCCGTTTGAATGCTTTATAGAAGCCTGCATAGGTCTCAAAGCCGTAGCTCAGCGCCGCGTCAATTTTGGCGCTTCCCCTTGAAATTTCGTATACGGCGTGCAAAAGCTTTCTTCTCGCTATATATTCTGACGGCGTAAAGCCTGTGTAATGATGAAAAAGTCTGCAATAATGCACGCGGGAATAGCCTGCCATATCGCATAACTCGTCAACGGTGATCTCCGATTTCAGATTATTTTCGATATAATCAAGGCACTGCTGGATCATCTCACGGATATTCATTTGACGCCCTCCTTTCTGTTTCAACTTGCAAGTTCAACTGCATTGTAACATATATAATTTCTAAAACATTTCCTATTTTATCAAAAAGCAGTCAAGCTGAACTTGACTGCTTTTACCATTCAAGATTATGTAATTTGCCCTTGAGAGAGAGCTGGGGATAGTCCCATTGTCTGAGGGTTTCGTATACGGCGACGGCAACGCTGTTGCTGAGGTTGAGGCTTCTAATGATCCCCCTCATCGGAATACGAACGCACCTGTCGTGATTTGCTTTAAGCAGTTCCTCGGGAAGTCCTTTCGTCTCCTTGCCGAAAACGAGGAAGGCGCCGTTGGGATAGCTCACGTCCGTGTGGGTCTGCTCCGCTTTCGTGGTGTAGTAAAAAAACTCAGCGCCCTCATTCTTCCTGAAAAATTCCTCCGTGCTGTCGTAATAGGTAATATCCAGCTTGTCCCAATAATCAAGCCCCGCGCGGCGCACCCTCTTTTCGTCTATCTGGAAGCCCATTGGTCCTACGAGATGAAGCCTTGCGCCCGTGGCGGCGCAGGTGCGGGCAATGTTACCCGTGTTTTGCGGTATTTCCGGCTCAATGAGCGCCACATTAAGCGAGTATTCCATTTATATATACTTCCTTTATATTCATCTCATCGTCAACGAAAATCATATCCGCCGCCTTGCCCGTGGCGATAGAGCCTATCTCCTTATCCATTTTGATCGCCCTTGCGGGGTTTATTGTGCAGGCCTTCAGCGCCTTTTTGAAATCAATGCGGAATGAGAGCAGATTTTTGAATTCCTCAAAAACATTCGTAATGGAAGCGGCGATAGTACCGTCCTCCAAAACGGCGTATTTGCCGTTTTCCTCAACGAAAACACGCTGTCCGCCAAGCTCATATTCGCCCGCGCCGAGTCCCGCCGCCCGCATGGAATCGGAAATAACGCAGGCTCTGTCCTCGCCGAGAATTTTAAACGTGCTTCTCAGTGCCGCAGGGCAAACGTGTCCGCCGTCGCAAATCAGCTCACAGGTAACGTTTTCATTATCGATCAACGTTCCTGACGCTCCCGCCTCACGTTGGGAGACCGCCGTCATTGCGTTATAAAGATGCGTAGCATGGCACGCGCCCATATCAATAGCCCTTTGGGTTTCATCGGCGTTGGCGTTTGTATGGCCGATGGAAACGGTGCATTTTTCGCTGACGTGCTTTATGAATTCGTCGCTGTCAAAGGCTTCGGGAGCGATCGTTATCAGCTTGATATTCTCGCCGCTTTCAGCAAAAAGCTGCTCAAATTCCTCTATGCTGCCCGCCCGAACGAAGTCGCCGTTTTGGGCGCCTTTCTTTTTGTAGGAAATATAGGGGCCCTCAAGATTTATACCAATCAGCTTCGCGCCGGCTTCCTTACCCTGATATTCCCTGCCGCATTTCACGATAGCGGTGAGCGCGGCGTTATTAAGGGTCATGGAAGTTGCGCAAAAGGAGGTCACGCCGTTTTTCGCAAGATAGGCGCTGATCTTATCAAGGCTTTCAGCCGTAGCGTCGCTGAAATCGCCTCCGTTGGCGCCGTGAATATGGATATCAATGAAGCCCGGCAGGGCAATCAAGCCGCTCATATCCTTGCCGTCCTCGTTAATAATTCCTATCTCGGTGATCCTGCCGTTTTCAATTCTGAGGTCGGCGATCTCCTTTTCAAATATTTCATTGTAAAAGCAAACGTTTTTTAAGATCATCACGCATTTTCCTTTAATATTCTGAAAGTGATTTCCTGTAACTGTTCGAAGCTTTCAAGGCTTCCCATTTCAGCCCTGAATTTCGCCCCGCCGCGGAGCCCCTTTGTGTAGTAAGCGGCGTGGTGGCGAGCCTCCCGCATAGCGGTGTATTCGCCCTTGTATTCGATCATTTTTTCAACGTGTTTCAGCATAACGCTTAACTTCTCCGTAAGCGACGGCGGCGGGATAACTATGCAATCGCTGAGATAGGCGTTGATCTGCTGAAATACCCAAGGGTTGCCCATTGCCCCCCTGCCAACCATTATAGCATCACAATTCGTTTTTTCAAGCATTATCGCGGCGCTTTGGGCGTCCACTATATCGCCGTTGCCGATCACGGGGATATCCACCGCCTCTTTCACCTTGCGGATAATTTCAAGATCGGCCTTGCCCGAATACATTTCCTTTCGCGTTCTGCCGTGGATCGTGATTGCCGCTGCGCCGTTTTTTTCAAGTATCTGAGCCATTTCCACGGCGTTTACGCAATCATCGTCCCAGCCCTTTCGTATCTTGGCGGTAACGGGAATGCTGACCACTTTAGAAACCGCCTTAACGATCTCCCCCGCCAGTGCGGGATTTTTCATCAGGCTGGCTCCCCCGCCGTTCATCGCTACCTTCGGCGCCGGACAGCCCATATTTATATCTATAATGCTCGGTTTAAATTCAAGGCATTTCACCGCCGCCTGAGCCATTATTTCGGGATCATCGCCGAAAATCTGCGCTCCCGCGGTTTTTTCATCTGCCCCAAGTGACAAAAGTTCAGCGCTTTTCCTGTCTCCCATTGTGAGCCCTTTTGCGCTGACCATTTCGGTTACGGTATACGCCGCGCCGAAGCGCGCGCAAAGCTCGCGGAAAGCCTTATCCGCCACGCCCGCCATGGGGGCGAGAAACGCTATGCTGTCAAATTCTATATCCTTAATTTTCATTTTCCTACCTCACAAGAGGATTGTATCATAAATATAAGCAAGAAAAAAGAACCTTTTTCAAGGTTCTTTAAAGAATCTACTAATCGTTTGCACAAATTAGTCTGCGCTGTAGGGGAGAAGAGCGATCTGACGGGCGCGCTTGATAGCGGTCGTAAGCTCTCTCTGGTGCTTTGCACAAGTTCCCGTTACACGGCGGGGAAGGATCTTTGCTCTTTCAGAAGTGTATCTGTTGAGCTTAGCAACATCCTTATAATCAATGCATTCGCACTTATCTACGCAAAACTGGCAAACCTTTTTGCGGCTCTTCTTAACAACGCCGCCCTTGTTATATGCCATTATAAGTTTCCTCCTTCATTAGAATGGTAAGTCGTCATCATCATCGATGATCTCTTCAAAATCGCTGTTGTCTGCCGAAGCATAGCTGGGGGCAGGCTGATTATAAACAGGATTTGAAGCTGTGTTGCTCTCTGCCTTTGAACCGCAGAAAGAAACGTTGTTCGCAACGACCTGAACCGTTTTTCTCTTATTTCCGTCTCTGTCGGTATAATTATCCGTTTGGATCGAACCCTCAACGGCAATCATAGAACCCTTGCGGAAATAGCGAGAAACGAATTCAGCAGTCTGGCGCCAAGCGGTAACGTCTATAAAATCGGCCTTTCTTTCTTCGCCTGCTCTTTGAAAGTTTCTGTCGCAAGCTACCTGAAACTGAATAACCGAAACACCGTTAGGCGTCGTTCTGAGCTCCGGATCATAGGTTAATCTACCCATGAGTACAACCGTGTTAATCATACATAGCCCTCCTATTACTCGCCTTTAGCGACGATGAGTGAACGGAGAACGCCGTCCGTAATGTTGATAACACGATCAAGCTCTGCCGGGAAGTTTTCGTCCGACTCGAACTGAGCAACAACGTAATAACCCTCTGTTTCAAAGTTGATAGGATACGCAAGTCTGCGCTTGCCCCATTCGTCAACTTCGCCAAGAGTGCCATTCGCCTTGATCAGGTCAGTGAACTTAACCTTAAGAGCCTCAACTGCTTCCTCGCCTTTTGAGAGTGAGAAAACCAATACGATTTCGTACTTCTTTAATGCCATTCCTGTGCACCTCCTTCTGGACTTTTGGCCCGAAATCCCTGTTTCGGGCAAGGATAGCTATCTTTATATTTATAAGGATAGCCTATGTATTATAGCAGACAAAAATTACCGTGTCAAGCCTTAACTTGACACGGTATAGCTTTATTTAATATGCTATTTCATTCTACAAGTTATTTCCCTAATTTTCAATTAATTTAAACGCCAGACCTTTTCTAGAGGCAAAACTTGCTGCCTCGGAACCTTTTTCCCCATAAATTGTAGGTTGTGAGTACACATATGATCCAAGCATATAGTTGTCGATTCCTGTTACATTTGAAGGAATCACTATGTCTGTTATCATTATTGAATCTTTAAACACGTTTTCCGGTATTGAGGAAATTCCTTTCCCAAATGTAACCTTTTTCAAATTATTGCAATTAGAAAGCACGTATGTTCCTATTTTAATTGTGCTATCTGGGAAATTAAATTCTGATAAGTTATCCATATATGAAAATGCTCCGGTAGCAATTTCTTCTACAGTATTTGGTATGCTGATTTTTTCAAATGCTGTATGTGAAAACGCTGATGACCCTATGTAAGTTATTTTATCATTAAACTCAATTTTATTCATCGATTCCGCACTTTGAAACATTGCCTCCGGTATTTCTGTCATTCCTTTTCCCAGTATTACAGATTTAAGCATTTTGCAGCACATAAACACTCCGCTTCCTAATTCTGTTACTGAATCAGGAATAGTAACTGACGTTATAGGTGCATATGCAAAAGCCCAAGTTCCAATACTTTTCAACTTGTTGTTTAAGGTAATTGATGATAAATTTTCACATCTGTAAAACGCTTGTCTACCGATTTGACACAAATTTTTCGGCAACACTAATGATGAAATTGAATAACCAGGCGTTGTAAATCCTTCTCCCGGTCCTCCAAATGCTTTCTCTTTAATTGACAGTACCGGTAAATTGTCAAATTCTTCTGGTATAATCAATTCTCCTGTTAAATCTTTTTTTACACTTCCTGTCACTTCAACATAGGTTTTATAAACGTCATATGTCAAGATATCATCTTGGGAAGGATACTGCAATGTTTCTCGACCTATAGGATTAAAATCGGCATCATAGTAATAATTATCAGAATCGCCCACATCATAAAAATCATCATCTAAGTCATCTGCACCATAGAAATCATCATCTAAATTATCTGCATCATAGAAATCGTCATCTAAATTATCTGCGTCATAGAAATCGTCAGGATCATAGTAATTATCACTACTAGTATGTAAACCATTATTACTTCCGTAATTAGCAACAGCTATTACTGTTCCGATTAAAACAACAAATACTACCGCAAACGATATAATAACTTTCTTTCTTGCGTTCTTATTTGTTGAATTAATCAACGAAACGGGTGCGCCACATTTAGCGCAAAACTTTTCATTTCCTTTTATTTCGCTTCCACAATTTCTACAAGTCATATTTTAATATGCTCCTTACCACTCATTTCTTATATCTATTACATCTCCATCATACCAATAATCGGTTCCGTCTGATGCGCCTAAATACATTTTGTCATCTATCCAAATAGTATTTATGTCGATATAGTTCATATCTTCAAATGTAACAGGAATGAATTTACCATTTATATATCTAAAGAACGAATCAAATTCTCTTTCGTATGCTTCGCAATGAAAATTATACACCTTGTTTTCTTTGAATCCATTCCAATAATCATTTGTCTCAATATCTATTGTTATTTTTCCTGTGTCAACACTTTTGTTTACAACTCCTCTTGCATAAGAGAAGGTCAGATGTGCATTGCCCACATCATATCCCTGTTTTAAATAAAAATATCCATGATTTGAATCCCATAAAACCTGAGCTTCATAAACGGAGAATGAGCCTAATAATTCACTTTTGGATATCGAGTTAAATTCATCAAGATTGTTTGGAGAAAATGTTATATTCTCTAAATACTTCTGATTTTCGCTCAACTCCGCACCGGAAAGCAAATACAATCCTTCATAAGTAAAATTCCGATTAAAACTATCTATCCCCGCTCGATATTTTTCTGCTTGAATATAATTATAGGTCGTAATAATCAAAACTATAAGCAAGGGAATGCATATTATCGGAATCAATATCTTTATGATTCTTTTGCCTGATTTAGTATTTTTATTATTTATTTCAAAATTCTCTTTATGTGAATCATTAATGTCAATTTGATTTGTTTCATTCACTATAACAGTATGGTTTTCAAGCTTTGCCCCGCAATTCGTGCAAAACTTGGCACCGTCTTTAAGTTCGCTTCCGCAATTTTTACAAAACATATCTTTTCTCCTTTAAATAAATAATTCTTTCAGATACTCATTTGGACACATATTCTCCAACAGAGTTATCAGTTCAACTTCATTAATTATATTTCCGTCTCTATCTGTCCATAGGCTATTTTCGCGTTCACTATCCCAACCATAATACGATGCAATGGCGTTATCATTTTCATCGTAATAGTATTCATGTAGTCCGCATTCAAGTATACTGAAAATATCGGTTTTAAAAACTACTTCTCCATTTTCATCATACATTATTTGCCAACCGTCAACATATCCGGAATAGGCATTTTCATATCTAACCTTATAAGAGCCTAATATATTTGCATTTCCATTAACTACTTCTCTATATGGTGCGTCATAAATAAAGGCAATTGCTTGAGCCGGACCAGTTGAAAAATCATAGTTTTTATCAATGTAGTCAATTGTTTCATAATCATCTGAGCAAAACATAATTACAGTAATACCTGAAGCCCCTAAATCCTCATAGTAATCCATATCTATAACATCTTTAACCTCAAAATCCAAAGAAGAATTAATGGGATAGGTTCCTCCATTGAAAGTCAAAACATTTTTACTTGCGTGCACATTTGATTCCTTTTGATTTGGTACTGTACTTTCTAAATTCCTCGCTCTACAAGCTGAAAATGCAGTAGCGATCACTATGCATACTAGCGCTAATAGCGCTATTTTTTTCAATTTACCAGTTATAGTAGAAATCATTATAACACTCCTTACACACCTTTTCTGTTTCTCCCCAAAAGCTAATTGTATAATTTTTGCCAATATAAGTCTTGCCGCATTCTTCACAGTTGTGAATATTTGTTACAACAAGTAAAACAACTATTAATGCGGCAATTACAGCAGCAATCACACCTGTTTTTTTCTTTTTTGCAGGATCCATTGATTTAACATTTTGGGAAGCGCCTTTTGCCATATCAACGGCGCTGTTGAAGCCTTCTTTTGCTTTATCTTTAAGAATATTTAGCGACTGACTGTTTTCAATATCCTGTTTGACTGATTTCACAAATTCATTTTCTCTAACCTTGTCAGCCGCATTTTTCACAAAACTTTGAACTGTCGCTTCTTGTTTAACAGTATCGCCATTAATTTTTGCTCCGCAAATATGGCAGAAGGAAGCATTTTTATCTTCAATAACTGCATTACAATTCGGGCAAAGAATATCTTTTTCTTCCGCAAGACTCGCTCCGCAGAAAGAACAAAAAGAAGCACTTGAATTATCAATAACTGAATTGCAATTGGGGCATACTGTATTTGTTTCTTCAACTGTTTCGATAATTTTCTCAATTGTTCCGCCGCATTGCGGACAGAAATTCATTTCTTCATCATAGGTTTGACCACAGTTGTTACATTTTTTCATTATTACTCCTCCATCAAAGCAGATTACATTAATGTGAGGTAATTATACATCTGTTTTATGTTAAAGTCAATACGTTAATGTAGCGTATTTTGGGTGATAATATGAAGCAAATCATATTTAACAACAATAAAAATATTATTTCAGATAAAATTAAAGAGTACCGAATTAAACGGAAAATTTCTCAGGGTGACCTTGCAGCAAGAATGCAGGTTTTAGGTGTTAATATCAATCAGCAGGCGATCAGCAGAATCGAGAAAAATCTGCGGCAGGTTACGGATTATGAGCTTGCCTGCTTCTGCAAATGCCTTGGTGTTACGCCCAATGAATTGCTTAGCAATTTTGAAAAATATTTTGAATAATAAAACGCCGTGCAAAATTGCACGGCGTTTTTTATGAATTATTCTAAAATTAGTCTTGGTTTTCGCCATTCCCTGCAGTCTGCTCCGGTGCTGATCCGGATTCGGCGGGTTGTGACGGAGTGTAATAAACATTCGTCTGTTCGGTTGTCTGAACAGGCTCAGGTGTAGGCACATACGGCTGTGTCGGTGCTGATGACGGGATCTTCGCGCCCTCAAGCAGGAAACTATTATACTCCTTATCCAGCCTTACAAAGCTTGCTACTGCTGAAGCGGAAGCGATGATCCACCACCAGCCGGAAAGCATTCCCATGTTAATCGTAGTAAGTACACACTCTATGATACTTACGATTAGCAGAATTATTGCGCAAATCTTGCTTTTTCCAAGATGCATTCCGAGAGTGAGCGCCAAAAGGATAACCACATCTATCAACGCATAAAAGTTATGGGTCCAAGCGATACCGAAAACCGCTGATATTGCGGCTAAAATATAGCAGGTGATTGCCATACTGTTTATGCTTTTTCTTAAAGCAGGTGAGGCATATTTTTCAATGAATTCCTTTTTGCTCACAGTTCCCCTGTCTATCGCAGGGGTAGCATTCACATAAGCGGGCTGAGTATAAGTTCCGGATACAGCCGGATCTTTCATTTGAGCGCCGCAATAACCGCAAAACGCGGCATCGTTTTCAAGTTCTTTCCCGCACTTTGGACAAAACATATTCATTCTCCTCCAATGATTTATATAAGCGAAGCTACGAGATCGCCCATATCGGCGGTGGTTACCATATCAAAGCCCTCCTCGTAGATATCGGGGGTTCTCGCTTTGGTAAGGGCGATATCAACGGCGTTTTCGATGGCGTCCGCCGCTTCTGATTCACCAAAGGAATAGCGGAGCATCATCGCGCCGGAGAGAATTGTTGCCAGCGGATTCGCCTTTTGCTGACCGGCGATGTCAGGTGCCGAGCCGTGGATAGGCTCGTAAAGACCGAAAGTACCCTCCGCAAGAGAAGCGGATGCGAGCATTCCGATGGAGCCGCTTATCATAGAGGCCTCGTCGGAAAGAATATCGCCGAAAATGTTTGAGGTAACGATCGTATCAAACTGGCGAGGATTACGAACGAGCTGCATAGCGCAGTTGTCAACGTACATATAAGAAAGTTCGACCTCAGGATAATCAGCCTTTACCTCCTCGGCAACCTTTCTCCAGAGTCTTGAGGAATCAAGCACATTCGCCTTATCAACTAATGTGAGCTTCTTACCGCGCTTCATAGCGTACTCGAAGCCCGCTTTAACGATTCTCTTGATTTCGGGAACAGTGTAGCGCTCCGTATCGTATGCGCCGACGATTCCGTTTTCCTCATACGTTCCCCTATCGCCGAAATAAATTCCGCCTGTAAGCTCACGAACGATCAGGATATCAAGACCGTCGCCGATGATCTCCTCTTTAATCGGAGAAGCATTTTTGAGGGGTGCGAAAATTTTTGCGGGGCGAAGATTTGCGAATAAACCTAAGTCTTCGCGAATAGCAAGCAGACCCTTTTCAGGGCGGTTGTTGCCGGGCTGGGTATCCCACTTGGGGCCGCCTACCGCGCCGAGAAGCACCGCATCGGAAGCCTTGCAGGCATCCGCCGTTGCCTGCGGATAGGGCGCGCCCGTTTCATCGATCGCGCAACCGCCGAGAAGCTGATAATTATAATCAACGGAAAAGCCGAACTTCTCCCCTGCCTTATCAAGCACCTTTATACATTCGTCAACGATTTCCGGGCCGATACCATCACCCTTTAAAACTGTAACCTTGTAATTTTTCATAATATCCTCCGAATTATACCTATAATTTTATGGCTTTCATTTGTAATCTGACATAATCAATGATCCATTTGCCGTCAGTATACAGCTTAGGTCTGCAAATTTCAACGACTTTTTCAATGATTTCAGCTTTCGTTTCGTCATCGATCCCATTGAATGCCGAGCCTAAAAACATATTTATCCAGTTTTCAAGTCCATTTTCGCCCACCTGCTCCGTGGGTCTGTCATAAAGCACGGCATATTTAACGGAAAAACCGTGCTTTTCCAGCAGAGGCGCAAACTCGCCGATGGAACGGAAATTTAAAGTGTTTTCGTATTTTAAACCGAATGACGCAAAGACTTGCTCCATAGCATTATGAACGGTAACACCATTTCCCTTTCCGCCGAATTCGAACACGAATTCTCCGCCTGTTTTCAAATTTTCCGAAATATTTTTCACTAACGCATCGTGATCGACGATCCAGTGAAATACGGCGTTTGAAAAGATCGCGTCCGTTTTTTCCTCCAGGCGAAATTCGCAGGCATCGTCAAGCCTGAAATCAAGATCAGGATGAAGCTCCTTCGCCTTTTCAAGCATTTGCGGTGAAGCATCTATGCCAAGCGTACGGTAGCCTTTTTCAATGAGTTGCTCAGTCAGCGCGCCGTTTCCGCACCCTAAATCAACAACAAAGCTTCCTTTCGGCACGGTCAGAAGCTCCAGAACTCCCTCACCGTATTTGTGGACGAACTGAAAATTATCGGTATAATTGTTGGAATCCCAACGATTCTTCATAATTTCCTCCGTAATATTTCATTTTTCTATTAACTCTCTGTTGTTTATTCTTGCGTATTCTATTGGCAGCTATGGAGGTATCCTAAGTCTTTAAGAGATCGTACCATTCTGCTGCCATTAATTTAATTTCTTAACAAAATACTGAATACTATTCGTGCTTATCCATAAGTTTTTTCTTTTTTATCGTTGAGCAAAAACCAACTATATAAGATAATAACGCTAACAATCCACCAATAAAAAGAAATATTAAGCAAAGCCGTAGAATTACAGAATAATCACCCCAGAACGCTGCATATGCACCTACGAATGCCATAAATGCAGCAATAATCGTCTTTTTAATTAACACTCGTCTTGTATACAGTAACCTGTCCATATAAAAATCCTGTATATCCACATTTTCCTTTGTAATCCGAAAGATATCACAATATCCACACTGCAACAAATTTCCACGATACTCGTCTGACTTCAAGATACTTTCCCATTCCAAAATCGGCCAAGTGTCTTTGGGAAATATGTATGTTAATACATATTGTACTTTCTTTGGAGTAGACCTTTGAAAAGTAAAAAGATAGCGAAATCTTGATCTAACAAAACGATATCCATTCTGTTCCTCTTCACATAGTATTTTCTCGGCTTTTTCCAAATTCCAAAATGGGAAGAATATGAATTTTTGTTTTTGCTCGACTGACTTAGAATAATAATGCTTTTCCAATAGATAATACACCTCCTAATATGCGCCAAACAATTGAAGATGTCCTTCTTGATAAAGTTTTTCACGCACAATGCTAAGTCATTACTCCGTGTACTTAACAAACGTCAAAGATGCCGGGCATGGTATCATCACGCATCGTATCCGCCTGATCGCGGTTGATGGCGCAGACGATGCCCTTCATTGAAGCGTAGCTGATATTGTGGCTTACGCCGATACCGAAAACATCCTTGCCCTGCGGGTTTTTCAGATGGATATAGCTGATAGCTTTGGAATCACTGCCGACAGAAATGGCGTGCTCGCTGTAGTCAACGAAGCTGTAATCTGTGAGTCCGATCTCCTTAATTGCTGAGAAGAACGCACCAATCGGGCCGCTTCCCGTGCCTTCTATCCTTACGGGTGCGTTATCCTTATACTTGATCTCGCCGCTGAAATGAACGGTGGTGAGATAATCCGCTTCGTTCTTTTCCTCATAAACCTTATAATTAAGTAGTCTGTAGGGGCCGCAGACGTTTCTGTATTCCTTTTGGAAGAGGTCGAAAACCTCGTGGGTCAGAAGCTCCTTGCCCTTTTCATCGCAGGCGTGCTTGACCACTGCGCCGAACTCCGCATGCATAGCCTTGGGCATCTTAATACCGTATTCATTGGCAAGCACGAACGCCGCGCCGCCCTTTCCGCTCTGGGAATTAATGCGGATGACCGGCTCGTATTCTCTGCCTACGTCTGCGGGGTCGATGGGAAGATAGGGAACCTCCCAAAAATCGGAATGGGTCTCATCCATATAATTCTTGCCCTTGTTGATCGCGTCCTGATGAGAGCCAGAAAACGCGGTGAATACCAGCTCGCCGGCATAGGGCTGACGGGGCGGAACCTTCATCTTGGTGGTGCGCTCGTAAACCTCTTTGATCGCGTTGATATCGCTGAAATCAAGCTCGGGATCAACGCCCTGCGTCCACATATTCAGCGCCAGCGTAACCATATCCACGTTGCCCGTACGCTCGCCGTTTCCGAAAAGCGTACCCTCAACACGGTCCGCACCCGCCATAAGGGCAAGCTCCGTTGCGGCAACGCCCTCGCCTCTGTCGTTATGCGGGTGAAGTGAGATGATCGCGCAGTCTCTGTTTTTCATATGGCGGCAGAAATATTCGATCTGATCCGCGTAGCCGTTGGGCGTTGAGCATTCAACAGTAGAGGGCAGGTTGAGAATAATGGGATTCTCAGGCGTGGGCTGCATAACCTCCATCACCTTTTCGCAGATCTCGATAGCATTATCAATTTCCGTGCCTGTAAAGGATTCGGGTGAATACTCGTATCTGATATTCATATCGGGGTTTTCCGCAAGCTCCTTATCGGTAAGCTCCTTGATAAGCTTCGCGCCGTTGACAGCGATATCAATAACGCCCTGCATATCCGTTTTGAAAACCACCTTGCGCTGAAGCGTGGAGGTGGAATTATAGAAATGAACGATAACGTTCTTCGCGCCCCTGATCGCCTCAAAGGTTTTCTTGATAAGATGCTCGCGCGCCTGAACGAGAACCTGAATGGTAACGTCATCGGGGATATAATTGCCGTCGATAAGCGTTCTTAAAATCTCGTATTCCGTTTCAGAAGCTGAGGGGAAGCCCACCTCGATCTCTTTAACGCCGATTTTTAAAAGCGTGTGGAAAAGCTCCAGCTTCTCCTGAAGATTCATCGGGTCTACCAGCGCCTGATTGCCGTCTCTTAAATCGACGGAACACCAGATAGGCGCTCTGGTGATTACCTTATCCGGCCACGTTCTGTCCGGAATGTTGATGGGTTTAAACGGTGTGTACTTTCTGAATCCGTCTAACATAATGATTTCTCCTTTCGTATTCGGGGAGCTATTCAAGGCAAATCAGCCACGCTTCATTCGGATCGTTTTGCCTAAAAAAATACACCCCTATGAGATATAGGGGTGTAGAAATCTACACGGTACCACCCTACTTCAGCAGAAAAATCTGCCCTTTAGCATCTGACAATGCCTTAACCTTTAACGCGGTCACGCGTCTGCCCCTATTAACCGATAGTCTTTTCAAGGCAGCAACTCCACGGAGAGCTATGCATTACAATTTCCGTATCGGCTTTCACCAACCGCCGACTCTCTGCAACTGAAAACAATAATCTTTTTCCGCTTCCCAGTCTTTTATGGGTACTATTTAATTAGTAAATTCATTATAACATTAAATTTATAATTGTCAAGCCCCTTTGTTCCGGGGCTTTTCCGTTTGTGCTTACAACTGAGAATAGCCGTAGCCGTTGGCGATAGCGTCCACGGGAACGCCCATTCTGCAAAGCGGACAATTGTGAACGTCGTAAACCTCGTAGCCTGGCAAATCTTCTTCGGTAAAAATGGAATTTACCTCTATGCCCGCTATGCTTCTTGCGGAGCTGAACGCCGCGGAAATTCCAACAACCGTTCCGCCGTAATACCCAACGCTTTCTATCGCCCTTTCAACTGTGCGCCCGCTGGTGATACAGGACATAATGATGATAACTCTCTTATCTCTTATCATTCTCTGGAGATTATCTCGGAAAATGATATTACCCTGCGCGTCATACTCAGCGCCGAGAGAGTAAATGCTATGGTTTGGATTGGGATTCATCATCGAGGGTCTTGCCAGCTCGTGGGCAAGATACGCGCCCAGCGTCTGAGTTTCATAAAGGCAGAGAACTGTATCTGCCTCAATGCCCCGCGTATTATAGTATTCGGAAAGAAGCATTGCCGTATCGGTAGAAACCTCGTGATTATGCTTTATATCAGACGTTCCCACGTAATAATTGATATGGGCGTTTGCCGTGATAAAATGCCCGTGCTTAACGCGAATAAACACGCGCTCATCCCTCGGCGAGGTAATTTTAATAACGTTATCCATAAAATCAGCCCTTTTCTGTAGGTTGAGAAAGCCGGACACAAGCCGGTTTCCTCAACTTTAATTTTACAACAAGTGCAAAGCCTTTTCAACAACCGCAGGCGTAGAAAAGTTTTAGGCGATTTTAGTTAAACTATACAAACAGTAATCTTAAACAAATTTCATTCTTCAAAAAATGTTTAATTAGCTATTGACACGGCATATGCCTTATGTCATAATATACATAGATTTCCAAGGTATAGGAGGAACGATTATGAAAATCAGCAAAGAATTATTAAAAGGCAGCACGGAGGCGCTGGTGCTTTCCGCCATATCCCGCGAGGATATGTACGGCTACAAAATTGTTAAGGAGATAGATATGGCAAGCGGCGGAGCGTTCGTTCTCAACGAGGGCACGCTCTACCCCATTCTGCATTCCTTTGAAAACGACGGCCTGGTGGAAAGCTACTGGGAGGAGTTTGAAAACCGCAAGCGCAAATACTACCACATTACGAAAAAGGGCAGACGCGCCCTTGCGGTCAAAAAGGAGGAATTCGAATATTTCTCCACGTCCGTTAAAAAGGTTCTGGAGTTTGCGTGATGAAAGACTTCCTGCGTTCTGCCGAGGAGCAGTTAAAATTTAATAAAGACAAAAGCTCCGTTATGGCGGAGCTGGGCGATCACGTGGAGACGAAAAAAGAGTTTTTCGAAAGCATAGGCTATGATAAAGAAGCAAGCGCAGAAAAAGCAAACGAAGCTATGGGTGACGGCGAGATCGTTGGGCAACGGCTGAATAAGATACACCGCTCCAATAGATTGCTGTCAGGGATTCTTTTCATGCTTCTTGCGGCCGTTAACACTTTGATAAAGAACAATACATTCGCTGAAGATAATGACTTCTTTTTGCATACTTTCCTTTGGGCATTGTTAACTTTGGTAGTAGATTTATGTATCACCGCTGTAGCTATCAAACGTAAAGACAAAGAAACATCTCTGTATTCAATCTTTTTTTCTTTCTTTCCGCTTTTAGCGCGTAACTTCGTTTTAGCACAGCCTCTTTGCAATCTTATATTTCTCAGCATAAACAACGATGCATTTAACAGCATGTACTATCATTACAATTTCTTTCGCATTGTAATAACAATATTACTGAGCATGCCAATCGTTGTTCCAAATGTTTTTAACATTCATCATTGCAAACAGATAAAGGAGCTTACGAACACAAAAAAGCACAATGAGATATCAAGATTTATGCGCAATGCGTGCATTTTTGCAGCAATAATCAGCATAGTGCTATCCGTTCCTTTTTATGCTATAAACAACATCATATGCTTAAAGCAGGCTGAATTACGCAGCACCCTTTTCGATTTTGCTTTGGACACAGCCGGCAAATTTGATTACGATGAATGGGATGAACTTACGGAGTATTTAAAAAGCTGTGAATATAGCTTTGAATATAACGAATATAATGTTCTTCAAGATGAACCCAACCAACTTCACTATCGAATAGAAAAATACACATACCGTAAAGGTGATTGGTTTGTAAGCTTTACGTTTGATGAAAAGGAAACCGCAAACGGATATCGTGTAGAAGTTAATCACCAAATTGATAATCTTTCTCTTGAATACCTCTATCTGACTGACGAAAGCTGGCGGGAATTGAGAGAAAAACTCGGTGAGCCATACGAGGGAACTGACAATGTAGCGAAGCTTTCTGCTTGTGAAATAAGAAGCATTATGAAGGGATTTAGTTTTACCGGCATAAGTGTTGAAAAACAAATGGATAACACAGTTTATAACTATGAATGGCTTCTGCCTTTTTATGCAAACCGTAAAGATTTCAGCCGCTACAATTTCCAATTCGATTGCGAAAGCAACGGTATATGTTATCAGTATAAATGGTATTAGAACAAAAAAGGCGATGATTTCGATTATGAATGATTTTTTACGTTCTGCCGAGGCGCAGTTAAAATTTAATAAAGACAAAAGCTCCGTTATGGCGGAGTTAGGCGATCACGTGGAGACGAAAGTTGAGTTTTTCGAAAGCATAGGCTACGATGAGGAAGCCAGCGCAGAAAAGGCTAATGAAGCTATGGGAAGCGGCGAGATCATCGGTCAACGGCTGAATCAAATACATAACCGTATGCGGAAGGCTTCTGCTTATTTGATCGTTGCCTCCGCAATCGCAAATATTGGTCTGAACGCGGCTATTTTGCTTGCTGATAAAAGCAATTATTCCATCCCCTATGCGGCGGCATTGTTTATTTTGGTTTGCAATTTGGCGTTCACTTATGCCGCAATCAAATTCAAAAGCCTTTGGCTATCCGCCGCTTCGATGATTTTTTCCTTAGCGGCAGTGTGGCTGTCTTCGCCGTATCTTTCCTATCCCCTATGCAATCTTATCATTAATCATTTAAACAGTGACCCGAGCAAAATTTATAGCTTTTCAAGTATTATGCTATCCATTTGCTTAAGCGCACTCGTTTTTCTGCCGAATGGATTTAATATCTATCATTGTGCGCAGATGAAGCGGCTGAAAAACACAAAAAAACAGAACTGCGTTGCTGCGGCGTTGCGCAACGCCTGCTTAATACTGGGAATCTTGATATTTATACTTTCATTCCCCTATTACGCGATGAATGACAGCTTATGCGAGGAACAGGCGCAAATCCGTGAGGAGCTTATGGATTTTGCCTTTGAAGCGGTGAACGAATACGATTTTAAGGATAAAGATGAATTAGAGGAGTTCCTTGAAAACAGCAAATATGATTTTGAATACACGCCGGAGTATGAAGAATACGGTGAATTTAAAAACACACCCATAACGCACGGTTATGTGTATCGCATTGGTAATTGGGAGATTAAATTTGAATTTTACAATTCTGATTATTGGCTCAAATACAGCGCGCCCCGCGATAAATACGGAGTATCCGTAAGCAATATTACGTTTAATATTTCGCAAAGATACCTTATTACTTCCGCAGAACAACAGGAAAAGCTGTCCGACACTATTATAAACCCAAAACATAATTCAACAATGTATTCCATTTATTCTTCTACACTACCGGGGGAAGAGCCGATTCAACTTCCTCAGGAATTTTTTACAGCTGACGTTATATGGATGGGTCCACGAACTGCGGTAGGTATGTCGGCTGATGAAATCAGAGAAGCGATGCACGGCGTTTCACTAATGGCTATCGGATTATATAAAAACGGAAGTTCAACAATGTATTACTACGATTATCAAGGGCTTGATACATCAAACCGTTTGTTCATATATTGCTACAGCTTTTATTGCGACGATGAAAATATCTGCACAAATTATGATTTGATTTACGATTACCACACCATAACCGCTTCATGGCAAAACAAATAGGACGCGATAAACTCGCGTCCCTTTTTTATACAGATTATATTATTTAATAATGCTCTCGCCTGTCATTTCCTTCGGCTGAGGAATACCCATAACCTTTAAGATCGTGGGGGCGATATCGCAAAGTCTGCCGCCCTCGCGCACCTCGCAGGGATGATTCACAACGATGAAGGGCACGGGATTGGTGGTGTGCGCCGTGAAGGGCTCGTCGTTTTCATCGAGCATTTTATCGGCGTTGCCGTGGTCGGCGGTTACTAAAAGCACGCCGTCCATTTCAAGCACCGCTTCTGTAAGAGTGCCTACGCACTCGTCAACCGTTTCAACCGCCTTTATTGCCGCTGGAATAATGCCCGTATGCCCAACCATATCGCAGTTTGCGAAGTTAACGATAATCACGTCGTACTTACCGCTGCGAACAGCCTCGTTGAGCTTTTCGGATACTCCGGGGGCGCTCATTTCGGGCATTAAATCAAATGTGGAAATCTTCGGGGAATCAACGAGGATCCTGTCCTCACCCTCATACTGCTTTTCCTCGCCGCCGTTGAAGAAGAAGGTAACGTGGGCGTATTTCTGCGTTTCGGCAATTCTGAGCTGAGTTTTGCTGAGGGTGGAGAGATATTCGCCAAGCGTGTTTGTGAGTGCTTCAGGACCGAAAGCTACGTCTACGTTGGGCATCTCAGCATCGTACTGGGTCATACAAACGTAGCAAAGCGGGAAGAAGCCGTTTCTTCTCTCGAAGCCCTTGAAATCGGGATCAACGAAGGTTCTGGTGATCTCTCTTGCGCGATCGGGGCGGAAATTGAAGAAGATAACGCTGTCATTCGCCTGAACTCTGCCGCCCTCGCCGATAACCGTGGGAAGCACGAATTCATCGGTCAGATGCTTGCCGTCCTCATCAATGGTCTTATAGGATTCCTTTACTGCCGCAACGGCGTCGTCCGCGTGGATACCCTCGCCGTAAACAATGGCCGCGTACGCCTTTTCAACACGATCCCAGATGTTATCGCGATCCATTGCGTAAAATCTGCCCATAACGGAAGCGATCTTGCCAACGCCGATCTCCGCCATTTTGGCTTCAAGCTCCTCGAGATACTCGTAAGCGGAAGCGGGGGGAACATCACGTCCGTCAAGAAGCGCGTGAACGAAAACGTTTTCAACGCCGCTCTTCTTCGCCATTTCAAGGATACCGTAAAGGTGCTCCGTGTGGCTGTGAACACCACCTGGGGAAACGAGACCAATCAGGTGAAGTGCTTTATCCTTGGCGTTTTCCATTGCCTTGCAGAGCGCGGGATTTTCATAAGCCTCGCCGTCCATAAAGGCTTTTGTGATACGGGTGAGGGGCTGATAAACCACTCTGCCCGCGCCGATATTGGTATGGCCAACCTCACTGTTGCCCATCTGACCATCCGGCAGACCAACGTCCATACCGGAAGCGCCGATATAAGTCATCGGGCATTCTGCCATCAATCTATCAAGATTCGGCGTGTTCGCCATTGCGATGGCGTTGCCGTGCGTATCCTCGTTTTTGCCGAAGCCGTCCATTATACATAAAACTACTGGTTTTTTCATATGTCCTATCCTCCAAAGCAAAGCCCTCCTGCGTATAGGGTGAAATTGAACCCAACAAGAGGACTTGTATAGTTTAATTATTTGCTTGCCGCTTTCACGATAACGGAGAAATCCTCTGCCTTAAGAGAAGCACCGCCGATAAGTCCGCCGTCTACGTTCTCTTTTGAAAGAAGCTCGTCTGCGTTCTTAGCGTTCATTGAGCCGCCGTACTGAACTACGAAAGCGTCTGCCGCCGCCTCGCCGTAAAGCTCAGCGATCACCTGACGGATGTAGCCGTTGACCTCGTCTGCCTGATCTGCGGTAGCGGTCTTGCCGGTGCCGATCGCCCAAACAGGTTCGTAGGCAATGATAATGTTTGCAAGCTCTTCCTCGGTAACGCCCTGAAGCGCGATCTTCGTCTGAAGACCTACAACCTCAAAGGTAACGCCCTGCTCTCTCTCAGCAAGAACCTCGCCGACGCAAAGGATAACCTTAAGGCCGTTGTCAAGAGCGGCGCGAACGCGCTGGTTAACGGTTTCGTTGGTCTCGCCGAAATACTGACGGCGCTCGGAGTGACCGATGATAACATAGGGAACGCCCATAGCCTTGAGCATAGGAGCGGAAACCTCCGCGGTGAAAGCACCGCTTGCGGCCCAGTGGCAGTTCTGCGCGCCTACCTTGATATTCGTGCCTGCGGTGGCGTCAAGAGCCGTCTGAAGGTCAACGAAGGGAGTGCAGATAACAACGTCGCAATCCGCATCCGCAACGAGGGGCTTCATTTCGTTGATAAGCTCCACAGCCTCGGCGGGAGTTTTATTCATTTTCCAGTTACCGGCGATAACTGCTTTACGAAGATTTTTATTCATTTCATATACCTCTTTTTATTTTTTCACAAATTAGTCTTTATCGTTGAGCGCCGCGATACCGGGAAGCTCCTTGCCCTCAAGGAATTCAAGGGAAGCGCCGCCGCCGGTGGAAATGTGGCTCATCTTATCGCTGAAGCCAAGCTTCGTAACAGCCGCAACGGAGTCTCCGCCGCCAACGATCGAGATAGCGCCTGATTCGGCAACAGCGTTAGCAACCGCGATAGTGCCAGCTGCAAAGTTCTCCCACTCGGAAACGCCCATAGGACCGTTCCAGATGATCGTGCCTGCGCCCTTGATAGCGTCGGTAAACAGTGCCTGCGTTTTCGGGCCGATGTCAAGACCCATCCATCCGTCAGGGATATTGTCACTGTCTACTACCATAGCCTCGGTGTTTTCATCATATTCCTTGCCCAGCTTGTTATCAACGGGGATAAGGAACTTAACGCCCTTAGCCTCTGCGTCTTTCATCATCTGGCCTGCGTTTTCAACCTGCTCCTCCTCGAGAAGAGAAGTGCCGATATTGTAGCCGAGAGACTTCATAAAGGTGTATGCCATACCGCCGCCGATGATAAGGGTATCGCACTTTTCAAGAAGATTGGTGATAACGCCGATCTTATCGGAAACCTTTGCGCCGCCAAGAATTGCAACGAGAGGACGCTTAGGCTCTTCAAGAGCGCCGCCCATAAACTGGATTTCCTTCTGGATAAGATAACCGCAAACGGCGGGAAGATAAGCCGCAACGCCGGTGGTGGAGCAATGGGCTCTGTGCGCCGTGCCGAAAGCGTCGTTAACGAAGATCTCAGCGAGAGAAGCAAGCTCCTTGGAGAAATTCTCCTCGTTCTTGGTCTCCTCTTTTCTGTAGCGAACGTTTTCAAGAAGCATAACGTCGCCGTCAGCAAGAGCGGCAGCCATAGCCTTAGCGTTTTCGCCTACAACTTCGGGATCTTCAGCAAGCTTTACCTCTTTGCCGAGATACTCGGAAAGTCTCTTAGCAACGGGAGCAAGGCTGAATTCGGGCTTGTATTCGCCCTTCGGTCTGCCGAGATGTGAGCAAAGGATAACCTTTGCGCCGTTTTCCGCAAGATATTTGATCGTAGGGAGAGCAGCAACGATTCTCTTATCGTTCGTGATCTCGCCGTCCTTGAGCGGAACGTTGAAATCGCAGCGAACGAGAACCTTTTTGCCTGCTACTTCAATGTCTTCAATAGTCTTTTTATTTAACGCGTTCATAATAATACCTCTCTTAAATATTAGTATGTTTATTTTTTCACGATAAATATTATATGCCATCCGCCCGCTAAAATCAATACATATTTTTCCATACTATGAATAAATTAAAATTTTAATAATCTGTTAATTTTATGCAAAGTATTAAAATTCGTTGACAAAACATTATCAACTCTGTTACGATATATTTTGCAATTAGAAAAGCTATATTAGAGGTGTTTATCAGTTATGAGTAAAAAAGTAATCAGCTTTATACTTTCGATAGTTATGATGCTTCTTATAATACAGCCTGCCGCATATGCGGCTCAGGCGGCGGATTATGAAACGGAGCTAATTAAAAAGGGCTTTCCGGAGTCCTACATACCCGCGCTTCTTGAACTGCACGAAAAGTATCCCAACTGGAGCTTTGAAGTCCTCGAAGTCGGCGAAAATTTCACCTCCGCGATCAATAACGAGCGCCAGCCCCATAAGCAGCAGCTTATACAGATTTATTCCGGTAATGACGGATACGGCTACTACTGCACTTGCTCCTCCTGCTACGTAAACGGCAGCTACGTTATCCGTGAGGGCTCAAACTGGGTTGCGGCGTCTGAGAGCGCGGTTGCGTATTATCTTGATCCCAGAAATTTTCTTGATGAGGAGCATATTTTCCAGTTTGAATCAACGGCGTATAATGCCGGCCACACCCAGGAGGGCGTTGAATACATTCTTTCCGGAACTTGGATGTATAACTCAAATATCACCTACAAGGATAAAAACGGAAAGGAAGTCACCTATAAAGACGCAAACGGAAACACCGTTAAATACTCAAAGGCAATTATGGAAGCCGCAAAGGGCAGTAACCTCTCGGCATATTATATTGCCTCTAAGATCGTTCAGGAGGTTGGAGGAGCGTCTCCAACTGCCGGCGGCGCCAGCGGCACGTATTCGGGATACCCCGGTATCTATAACTATTATAACATTATGGCAACCGGCGGAGCGGGTGACGGGATCAGATGGGCTTCCGTTTCCCCTGACAGCTGGGTAACAAAGAGCGGCGTAAATCTTAGAAAGGGTCCGAGCACTTCAACCGAGGCACAGGTAGTGCTTCCCGCAAATACGACTGTAAATTATATTTCCACCACGGCAAGGCAATCAGACGGCTATACTTGGGTAAACGTTTCCGTTACCTACAACGGCAAATCCTATACGGGCTATATCCGCTCCGATTACGTTGACCACAAAACCGGAACAGATCAGTATAACAGACCGTGGACGAATCCGTATCTCTCGATCATCAACGGCGCTCAGTGGATATCGAACAATTTTGCAACTCAGTTTACGGGCTATTTACAGAAATTTAACGTAAATCCCGCTTCGGGAACGAAAAAGCATTCACACGAGTATATGGCAAACGTTCAGGCGGCGGCTTCTGAAGCTAAAAAGGCCTATACCGCCTACAAGAAAGCAAATATGCTTGATGCTCCTACAGTATTTACAATACCGGTATATTACAATATGCCCGTTGGCGAGCTGGCGGCGCCGAGAGACATTTCCGTCAGCGCAACCGTAACCGGTGTTAAGATAAACTGGAGCAAAGTCTCAGGTGCGGAAAAGTACAGGGTGTTCTATAAAACCGGATCGGGCGGCTGGACCAAGATAGATGACACAACCTCTACAAACTACACCTGGACGGGCGCTAAGAGCGGCACGAACTACACCTTTACCGTTAGATGTATTTCAAATGACGGAAACACTTACATGAGCGACTATAATTCCGTAGGCGCAAGCATTACCTATATCGCCGCTCCAAAACTTTCTTCAGTTTCTAACACCGCAACAGGCGTTCAAATCAACTGGGAAAAGGTGACCGGGGCTGAAAAATACAGAATATTCTATAAAACCGACTCGGGTAGCTGGACTAAAATTGCGGACACCACTTCCTTAAGCTACACTTGGAAGGGCGCGAAGAGCAATACAAAATACACGTTTACCGTTCGCTGCGTAAGCGCTGACGGAAAAGCCTATACGAGTAGCTTTGATTCTGACGGATTAGGCATTACGGCGGCTGCTAAGCCTGAGGTGTCTGCTGTTTCATTGACAGATAAGGGCGTTAAAATCAGCTGGGGCAAGTTCCAAGATGCTGCAAATTACAGATTATTCTATAGGGCAAACGGCGAAAGCTCCTGGCATAAGATCGGCGATACTGCTTCCACGAGCTACACGTGGACCGGCGCAAAGAGCGGCACAAAATACGATTTTACCGTTCGCTGTATAAGCGCTGACGGCGCAAGCTACACCAGCGGCTACGACGATATTGGAAAGAGCATAAATTATGTTGCCGCGCCGAAAATTTCGTCGGTAACCAACGACGCAAAGGGCGCTAAGATCACTTGGGGCAAGGTGGCAGGCGCCGCCAAATACAGAGTTTTCTATAAAAACAGTAGCGGAAGCTGGTCAAAGATAGCTGATACTACCTCCACCAGCTACACTTGGACAGGTGCTAAGAGTTCAACAAAATACACCTTCACCGTTCGCTGCGTATCAAGCGACGGCAAAACCTATACCAGCTCCTATGATAACACCGGAAAGAGCTTATCGTACATTGCCGCGCCGAAGATCTCATCGGTAGCAAATGATGCGGCTGGCGTTAAGATCAACTGGGGAAAGGTGGCCGGAGCTGCTAAGTACAGAGTATTTTACAAAACGGGTAACGGCGGCTGGAAAAAGCTTGGAGATACCACCTCAACAAGCTACACCTGGAAAGGCGCCAAGAGCGGAACGAAGTATGCTTTCACCGTTCGCTGCGTATCAAGCGACGGCAGCAGTTACACCAGCGGATACGATAACACCGGTAAGAGCATAACCTACATCGCCGCGCCGAAGCTTTCATCTGTTTCCAAGACCTCATCGGGAGTTCAAATCAAATGGGGCAAGGTAACAGGCGCCGCGAAATACAGAGTTTTCTATAAAACAGGCTCCGGCGGCTGGAAAAAGTTAGCCGACACCACCTCCACAAGCTATACGTGGACCGGCGGCAAGAAAGGCACGAAATATTCGATCACGGTTCGCTGCATAAGCAGTGACGGAAAAACCTACACCAGCGGATACGACAATACAGGGAAATCAGTAACACGATAGGTTAAGCCATTTAACACGCACAACAAAGCAGGAAGGCCATGCGCCTTCCTGTTTTTTATTCCCGACCTTTGCAATTTCCGCCGTTTCACGAAAAAACACCCCTCCGATACGGAGAGGTGTTTTGATTTAATTATTGGTTTTGCCAACAAGGTTCTGCCTTGCGCTTAGCAAGGCAGATTCTCACAGATTTGCTTTAACTGCTTCAAGCTCTGCTCTGAGCTCTTCGGGAAGCGTATCGCCGAACTTAGCGTAAAGCTCTTCAACGCCCTTGAATTCTTCCTCCCAAGCTTCCTTGTCTACGTCAAGGATCTTAGCAAGGTCCTCAGTGGTCATATCAAGGCCCTCAAGGTTGATATCCTCGGGATTGGGAAGATAGCCGATAGCAGTCTCCTGAGCGTCTACCTTGCCCTCGCAACGGTCGATGATCCAGTCAAGAACACGCATATTGTCGCCAAAGCCGGGCCACAGGAAGTTGCCCTCATCGTCCTTACGGAACCAGTTAACGTTGAAGATCTTAGGAGCCTTATCGGGATCAAGCGTCTTACCGATCTCGATCCAGTGCTTCCAGTAATCGCCCATGTTGTATCCACAGAAGGGAAGCATTGCCATGGGATCGCGGCGAACAACGCCTACTGCGCCGGTGGCGGCGGCGGTGGTCTCAGAGCCCATGATCGAACCTACGAATACGCCGTTGTTCCAGCTCTTTGACTGATATACCAGAGGAGTGAGCTTCGCGCGGCGACCGCCGAATACGATAGCGGAGATCGGAACACCCTGAGGATTCTCAAACTCAGAGGAAATGCAGGGGCAGTTCACTGCGGGAGCAGTAAATCTTGAGTTGGGATGAGCGCCCTTCTCGGTGGACTCAGCGCCGTTCCAGGGATTGCCCTTCCAGTCGATCGCGTTCGTGGGCGGATTCTTGTCAAGGCCTTCCCACCAAACGGTGTTGTTATCAAGATTATGGCAAACGTTTGTGAAGATCGTGCCGCTCATGGTTGACTTAAGCGCGTTGGGATTTGATTTCATATTCGTGCCGGGAGCAACGCCGAAGAAACCGTTTTCGGGGTTGATCGCGTAAAGACGACCGTCAGGACCTTTTCTGATCCAGGAAATATCGTCGCCAACGCACCAAACCTTGTAGCCCTTCTTGAGGTAGCCTTCCGGAGGAATGAGCATTGCAAGGTTGGTCTTACCGCAAGCGCTGGGGAATGCGGCACAGATGTATTTAACCTCTCCGTTGGGCTTTTCAAGGCCAAGGATAAGCATATGCTCAGCCTGCCACATCTCGTTTTTACCGAGATAGGAAGCTATACGAAGCGCAAAGCACTTTTTGCCGAGAAGAACATTTCCGCCGTAAGCAGAGTTAACGGAGATAATGGTGTTGTCCTCAGGGAACTGGCAGATCCATCTGTTTTCGGGATCAACGTTGCACTTGCAGTGCATACCGCGTACCCAATCGTTTGAATCGCCGAGAGAATCGAGAACGGCCTTGCCTATACGGGTCATGATGTTCATATTGAGAACTACGTAGATAGAATCGGTGATCTCGATACCGATCTTAGAGAACGGTGAACCAACAGGGCCCATTGAATAAGGGATGATATACATGGTTCTGCCCTCGTAGGCGCCCGCCGCGATATCATAGAGCATTTTGTATGCCTTTTCGGGATCCATCCAGTGGTTGGTGGGGCCTGCATCCTTCTCGGTCTTGGAGCAGATAAGGGTTCTGTCCTCAACACGGGCAACGTCGTTTACCGCGGTTCTGTGAAGATAACAGTCGGGAAGAAGCTCCTCGTTGAGCTTTATAAGCTCGCCGGACTCAACAGCCTCTTTTTTAAGAGCAGCGATCTGCTCGGCAGAGCCATCGATCCATACGATCTCAGACGGCTTTAAAAGTTCAACCTTTTCATCAAGCCAATCAAGAAGAGATTTATTGTTTGTAAGTGTAGTTTCCATATTGTTTCTCCTTTATATAGAATACTTTATTGATAAAAATATGTGTTATTTTGCCGCAATTTTCATCACCATTATTATAACAGTTTTACGGCAAGTTTCAATAGGCAGAATGTATAATTTAACTAAAAATTCACAATATCAATAGGCATAGTTGCATAAGCGTTTAAATCCGCTTTCGCCTTTACTCCGGCGATAAATTCATAGTAGCCCTGCGAGGCCACCATGGCCGCGTTATCACCGCAATATTTCAGCTCGGGAAGATACAGCTCCCAGCCGCGTTTTTTACACAGCTTTTGGCTTTTCGCTCTCAAAAGAGAGTTTGCGGAAACACCCCCTGCCAGCACGATTTTTTTTATGCAACGAGGTTCTGCCTCGCGCAGATGAGGCAGGTTCTCATATCCGAAATCCTTCGCCGCCTTTTCAAGATTGGCTATCAGAATATCCACAACGCTTTTCTGGAAAGAAGCCGCAAGGTCGGGAATGCTTATTGCTTCCCCCTTTTGCTCCGCGTGATGAACGACGTTGATAACGGAGGTTTTCAGCCCGCTGAAGGAAAAATCGTAGGGCGCGCCTTCTATTCTCGGGCGCGGGAACGTAAAGGCATTGGGATCGCCCTCGCCGCTGATTTTATCAATGCTGATGCCGCCGGGATATGGCAGACCCATTATGCGCCCCGCCTTATCCAGCGCTTCGCCTGCCGCGTCGTCACGCGTTTTGCCGATTATTTTGTAATCGGTGTAGCTATTCACCGCCACGATATGGGAGTGACCGCCGCTGACGATCAGACACAAAAACGGCGGCTCTAAATCGGAAGTGAGATAATTTGAAGCAATATGGGCGCGGATATGATGAACGGGTACTATGGGCTTATTCGCCGCCACCGCAAGACCCTTCGCGAAATTAACGCCCACCAAAAGCGAGCCTATAAGCCCGGGCGCAAAGGTTACGGCGATCGCGTCTATATCCTCAAGCGCGCAATCAGCCTGCTCCAACGCCTCTTTTACCACTGCGCTGATGCTCTCCGCGTGGCGGCGTGAAGCGATTTCCGGCACTACGCCGCCGTATAGCTTATGCTCATCAAGAGAAGTGGCAATAATATTTGATTTTACGATCCTTCCGTCCTCAACCACTGACGCGGCGGTCTCGTCACAGGAGGATTCAATTCCCAGAATTTTCATATAAGTCCTCTGTTGTTCTGATTTCTTTTATTTCTTTATTGTACTTTTCTGCTATTTCCTCAAGCTTTTGTTGTGTCAGTCCATCAGGAGTAAGCTCCCCCAACTCATAGCTTTTATCACCACTGAAAATAATGTAGGCATTCTCATAAGGAATAAACTCGCCACTGTTGTAGTACCCCTGAAGCTTACCGATCTCAATCTCCTCATATGGTATACTGCAAAATCTTAATGAATCATCAATAAATTTTACACTCGTATCGTAATATCCGATATCGGAAACGGAAAGCAGAATAGATAATGCAAACATTACAAAAAAGAATACGACGACAAACGCCCCCATTGCTTTTTTTACCTTTTTACTGCTATCTCCGTTATATTCCTTATCGAATTTCGCATCGGCTCTGTTTTTATGCTCCTGCGGAACAAAAAGTATCACCAGTTTTCTACCCACAATCGGAATAAGCATAATCATAAGAAAAATTGCGCCCAATAAAGAGACACCTATTCCGCTTATCGGAAGAGTGACCGTAATTCCGAAAATCTCCAGATACGATCCAAACGTTGTAGCCCCATTGAAAATCACTGCGTGCAAGCCTAAAGACAGCAAGAAAGATAACACCACGCTCACCGCAAATAACAAAACGTATACCTTTATCTTCGTTTTTTTATAAAGCTTTTCAAAATCTGTTATATCAGTAAATGTTTTTCTTTCGAATTTGTTTCCGCCCTCAAGATATTCCAGTAATCGTTTTTCATATATAGTATCCAGCTTGCCCTTAGCATTTTTCTTTTGAAGCTTCTTCAGCGTTTTTGAAGTTATCTGCCCATCTGAAACAGAATAAAACGGGTGAGTGAAAGGCAACAGAATGATGTCGTCAAGCTCTTCATCTTCTTTCCAGTCATCACCGCCCAATGCAGTGTTCATATCGGTTTCATAATTTTTTTCAAGAGTTGAAATATACTCTTCGGTCTGAGCCTTCTCGAGATACTCGAAATATTTTTCGGTGGCACTTAAAATATCATCAAGCGCTTTTTTTACGTCATCATTAGATATTAGCGTATCATAATAATACAAATTGAAATCGGTTATATTAAAAAGATTAAAAATATCATAAAAAGTATAGGCGTAATCCGTTTTTTCAAAGGAAAAGTCAACATCAATCAAATGTTGCCTCATCCACATAAAGGGATAATAAGTTATCCTCTGCTCAAACGCGCCGTAATCTATGCTCGCAATAAAGCGCAAAGCGTTATCGTCTGTTTCCTCTTTGAATTCGATATTTCTAACAAGATTGCTTTTTGCTGAGTATTTATTTAAATAATCCTTTATACATTCGATAATCCTGATCTCATCTTCGGTCTTTTTTCTGATCTTTTCTTTTTTAGCCATTTTAATTCCTCCTTTTCATCAGTATTGCGTTTTCGGTTGGATCGCTGTAATAATTTTTGCGTATCCCCACCTGCTCAAAGCCGAGAGATTTATATAGGCTGATCGCCGCGGCGTTGCTCTCTCTAACGTCAAGAAAAACGCATTCCGCCTTATTATCCTCAAAGCTTTTTAAAAGAAGCTGAGTGGCGATGCCCTGCCGTCTGTATTCGTCAATTACGGCAACGCGGGCGATATCCGCCTCCCCGCAAACGCAGTAAACGGCGGCGTAGCCTGCTGCTTTCTCGCCGTCCAGTGCCACATAAAGATGTGCGCAGGCTTTTTTTAGCTCCGCCTCCAGCGCCGCTTCATCCCACGGAGAGGAAAAGCATGCTCTTTCGATCTCGGCAACGTCTTTCATATATTCAGTTGAAAATTTCTTTATTTCCATAGTTTTAATGTGCGTCGTACCAGGTTTTTCCGATATTTCCGTCCGCAATAAGGCGCACCTTCATATCGCAGGCGTTTTCCATTTCCTCAGTAACTATTCCAAGGGCTTTCTGTGCCTCCGCTTCCGGCGCTTCAACGATCAGTTCGTCGTGCACCTGAAGTATAAGACGGGATTTCATATTTTCCTTTTCAAGTCTTTCGGCAACCTTTACCATCGCGATTTTAATGATATCGGCGGCGGTACCCTGAATGGGCATATTTCTCGCAACGCGCTCGCCGAAGGCGCGGAGATTAAAGTTGCTTGAGGCAAGCTCCGGCAGATATCGGCGGCGCTTGAAGAGCGTTTCCGAATAACCGTTTTTCTTAGCCGTTTCGATCATTCTGTTCATATACGCCGCAACGCCGCTGAAATGATTCAGGTAGCCGTCTATATACGCTTTCGCTTCCCTGTTTGAAACGCCGATATCCTTTGCGAGACTGAAAGCACCGATACCGTAAACGATACCGAAATTGACCGCCTTTGCCCTTGAACGAAGCTCGGGGGTTATCATTTCCGCAGGCAGACCGAACACCTGCGCCGCCGTGGTGCGGTGGATATCCTCGCCGTTGTTGAAGGCGCTTATCATATTTTCATCATCCGCCAACGCGGCAAGAACACGAAGCTCGATTTGGCTGTAGTCCGCGTCTATCAGCACATTGCCTTCGCCGGCACGGAAAAACTTTCTCATCTCCTTGCCCAGTGGGGTGCGGATCGGGATATTCTGCAAATTCGGCTCAAGGGAGGATATTCTGCCCGTGCGGGTTTCCACCTGATTAAAGGAGGTGTGAATCCTGCCGTCCGGCGCGATAACCTTCAAAAGCCCATCGCAATAGGTTGATTTCAGCTTTGAATAGCTTCTGAATTCAAGGATCATCGCCACGATCGGATACAGCGGCGCCAGCTCCTCCAGCACCTCGGCGTTGGTGGAATATCCGCTTTTCGTTTTCTTTTTGGAGGGAATACCCATTTCCTCAAACAAAACTACTCCAAGCTGCTTCGGAGAATTTATATTGAATTCGTGACCCGCTTCTTTGTAGATAGATGCGGTCAGCTCCTTGATCCTCGCAGAAAGCATTTTACCGAATTCTTCAATGCCCTGCCTATCCACCTCAAAACCCGCGATCTCCATTTTGCCGAGAACAGCGGAGAGGGGCAGCTCGATATCCGTTAAAAGCTTTGTTTGCTGAGCCTCGTCAAGCAGTTTATCCGTTTTTTCAAAAATAGGCTTCAAAACCGCCGCGTAGGAGACCGCCTGCTCCGCAACGCCCATTTCGTTTTCATATTTGGGCACAGCAACGCCGTATTCAAGGCAGAGGTGGTCTATAGCGTAATTCGTGTCAGACGGACGGAGCAGATAGGCGGAAAGCATTAAATCGCCCGCCACGGCTTCACATTTTATACCGAGCCTCGCGGCAAGGCGGTGAAGCTCCTTGGTGTTATAGGAATATTTCTTAACTCCGCTTGCAAAAAACTCAGTTATAAAGGCGTTGAATTCCTCGCAATCGGAGGGCATAACCGCTATGTCATCGCCGAGAGCAAAATACAAATCGGTAATATAGCCGTCCGTGACCGCCGGATAAAAATACGCGCTTTCATTACCTATTTTGCTCAGCAGCTCTTTCGCGTTGGCGCAAATAGTTTTCGTTATTTTTCTGGGCTTTTCCTCGACTTTTTTGGCGACCGCCTCATTCCTGTCGAGTGAAAACTTATCAATAAGGCTGAAAAGCTCCAGCCTTGCGAATTCCGCCGCGGCGCGGGATTTATCTCCCGCACCGATCGTGTAGGAAACTATATCAGTATCTATCGGCGCGTTGGTGCGGATCGTGCCAAGGTCAAGGGAGAGGTACGCCTTTTCCTTATCGTTTTTCAGCTTTTCACGCACGCCCTTTTTAATATCTATATCATCGATGTTTTCGTAGATATGATCGAGCGTTCCAAAACGCTGAATAAGATCAAGCGCCGTTTTAGCGCCTACTCCCGCAACGCCGGGGATATTATCACTGGAATCTCCCTGAAGCGCCTTTACCTGAATAAGCGCCGCCGGAGTGATCCCATACTCCTCCATAATTGCGTTTTCATCGTAAATATCAGTTGTCGCCTGACCCATTTTCGTTCTTGCCAGAAGCACCTTAACGCCGCCGTGGGCAAGCTGGAGCGAATCCCTGTCCCCAGTGGCGATAAAGCATTGAGCCCCATTATTGCGGCAGACCTCGGCAAGCGTGCCGAGAATATCGTCTGCCTCCCAGCCTTCGCACTCAACAACCTTGTAGCCAAGGGCTTTGAGAAGCTCCTTGAGCACGGGCATCTGTTGGCGAAGCTCATCTGGCATACCGTGCCTGCCCGCCTTATACGCGTTGTACATTTTATGGCGGAAGGTGGGCGCGTGAACGTCAAAGGCAACCGCCACCGCATCGGGATTGCAGTTTTCTTTAAGCTTTAAAAGAATATTTAAAAAGCCGTAAATGGCATTGGTGTAGTCTCCGTTTCTCGTTGTGAGAAGCTTGATCCCATAAAAAGCGCGGTTTACTATGCTGTTGCCGTCAATAACAAGTAATCTCATTCTGTTACCTCTGAAAAGCGTTTTTATTATTGTATCATAAATCAATGAAAAATTAAATATAAAAATAGCACTCATTAAAAAACGAGTGCTTTTTTCTATGCTATGCGTTTATCATAAAGCGATAGGCGTTGCGCCATCTTCGATAGGGCAAACGTAACCCGAGGCGGACTTTTCCGAAAATTCTGCTTTAGCCTCCGCCAGCAGTGAGGGATCGGTTAAAAGATCAACGGCAGTAGAAGCCAAAACCTTGGCGGCCGTCATCATTCCCTTGTGTGCCATATCCGTTTTGCCGCAGGCCACTATTTGCCAGGAATGGCCCGGCACGTCTGCGGGCCAAGTTGCGGTGGTGATCTGAGCTGTTGGCGTAAGCCAGCTGACGTCGCCCACATCGGTGCTTCCCGGTGTGAAAACGTCGCCGGAAAAAAGAGGCATAAGAAAATCATTGATGGGCTTTTCCATATTTTTCGAAAGAGCCTTTACCTGTTTTGCTATTTCGGGGTTGTACTTGGCCCCTGTTCCCGGCGGCATATTGCTTAGCGGATAGGTGGCCCTCAGCGCCTTTGCATAGGCAAGCTCTTTCTCATCATAGGCGGGCAGTGGTGTTTGCTCAAAGTTTTTATATAACGCTTTCTCCAAAGTGAAATTAGGCAGCGTCTCCGCCGTTCCGTCAATAAACACCCTCTCAAAGCTTGTGCCGGTCATCAGCGCCGCGCCCTTGGCAATATCGTCCACACGGGCTTGCAGCTCAACAGAATCCGCCACGCGGTTTGCACGCACCATATAAAGCACGGACGCCTTTGATTGCACCACGTTGGGCGAAACGCCGCCTGTGTCCGTGATCGCGTAGTGGATACGGCAATCGCTTGTCATATGCTCCCGCAGAAACTGCACGCCTACGTTCATCAGCTCCACCGCATCTAATGCGCTTCGGCCGTTGTAGGGATCTCCCGCCGCGTGAGCCGCCACGCCGGAAAACTTATACAGCACCTGGATGCAGGAATTATTTGTACCTGTAACCACCTCGTTCACATCGCCGGGATGCCAAGTTAACGCAACGTCCAGCTTTTTCCATAGACCGTCTCGTGCCATAAACGCCTTGCCGCTTCCGCCCTCCTCGCCGGGGCAGCCAAAAAATATTACAGTGCCGGGTGCGCCGCTTTGCTCCAAATACCGCTTCACCGCCGCAGCCGCCGCTAAGGCACCCGCGCCAAGCAGGTTATGTCCGCAGCCGTGACCGCAGCCGCCGGGAATAATGGGCATTTCCTTTTTCTCCCCTGCCTGTTGGCTTAAGCCCGATAGGGCGTCGTACTCGCCTAAAATACCGATTATAGGCTTTCCGCTGCCAAAAACACCGCAAAATGCAGTGTCTATCCCGCAGAGCTTTTCGGTTACTTCAAAGCCTAATTTTTTCAAGGCGTCTATATAGATAGCAGTAGCCTTATGCTCTTTTAGCGACAGCTCGGGATTTGCCCAAATCGTATCCGCTAACTCGCAAAATTTCTTGGCGTTATCATCTAAATAATCGGCAAGATTTTTCTTTGATTCTGTTATATCCATTTTATTCAACTCGCTTAACCCTAATTCAGGCCGCCTTTCGGCGACCTGAGCTTTTCCGATAAATAGCTTTTAATATAAAACCTTACTGAGGAATTCCTTCGTTCTATCGTTTTGCGGATTTAGGAAAAGCTCGTCTGGCTTTCCGCTTTCGGCAATTATGCCCGAATCCATAAACAGCACCCTATTGGAAACCTCGCGGGCGAAGCCCATCTCGTGGGTAACGATCACTGAGGTCATGCCTGTTTTTACCAAGCCCTTGATTACCTCAAGCACCTCGCCAACCATCTCAGGATCCAATGCGGAAGTAGGCTCGTCAAAGAGCATAACGTCAGGCTCCATTGCAAGGGCTCTCACGATCGCAAGCCTCTGCTTCTGACCGCCGGAAAGACGGCCGGGATGCTCTTGCGCTTTATCCGCCAGCCCCACACGATTCAGGAGATCCATTGCCATTTCGTCGGCCTCCTGCTTGGTCTTTTTATTCAGCAGCACGGGGGCAAGGGTGATATTCTCCTGCACGGAGAGGTGCGGAAATACGTTAAAGTGCTGAAACACCATTCCCATCTTCTGCCTGTGAACGTTGATATCGACCTTCGCGTTGGTTATCTCCACGCCTTCGAAGAAAATTTTGCCCTCTTCCGGCTTCTCCAGCAGATTCAGGCAACGCAAAAACGTAGACTTGCCGCCGCCGGAGGGGCCGATAATGGAAACGACCTCGCCTTTTTTAATATGCTCATTCACGCCCCGAAGCACGTGAAGCGGCTCGCGGCCCTTGATTTGAAAGCTTTTATGCAGATTTTCAGCCTTAATCATTTGCCTTCAGTCTCCTTTCAAATACACCAAGCAGACGGCTCAGCACGAAGTTGAGCAGGAAATACAGAACGCCTACGATGAGCAAGCACTCCATAGTTAAATACGTGTTGCCCTTAACGATCAGGTAAGAAGTCATAAGGTCGCCAACGAAGAAAGTAGACGCCAAAGAAGTCTCCTTGATAACGGTAACAAATTCATTGCCCAAAGCAGGCAGAATATTTTTAATAGCCTGGGGAAGCACGATACGTCTCATAGTCATAGAGGAAGTAAGCCCTAAGCTGCGCGCGGCCTCCGATTGTCCGCGGTCTACGGCCTGTATGCCGGAGCGGAACACTTCAGATACATATGCGCCGGAGTTGATAACCAAGCCTATAGCCACGCTACCGAAATCCGATACCGTGAAAGGCAAAATCTTCGGCACGAGAAAATAGAATATGTATAACTGAAGCAACAGCGGAGTGCCTCGCACCACCTCAACGAATGCCTTTACTACCCAGTTCAGCGGTTTGAATCGCGCCATACGGCCCAGACACAAAAACACGCCAAGTATTGAACCCACCGCAACGGTTATGAAGGACAGCAGCAGAGTGTATCCCACGCCGGTGATCAGGAACACGTCCCAGTAGTTGCTCAGGATTTTTACGATATTGCCAAAATACTCAGCCAAAGCAGAAACCTCCTTTTACAAAAAAACGCACGGTCGGGATTTCCGGCCGTGCGGAATGGTTAATATTTCAGATTAATTCTCAACAGCGTTGCCGTCGTCATCATATTCGATCTCAGCAGCAGTATCTATACCTGCAAGCTTGCTTGCCTCGTCGTACCACTCGCCGTACAGGCCTGCCTCATAAGCCTTAGCAAGGATTTCATTTACCTTATCAGTCAGATCGTCCGCACCCTTTTTAAGAAGGATCAGGTTATTCTCAGCTTTCTCGTCGATCTCAAACTGGAAGCCGCTTTCAACGATGTTTTCGTTACTTGCTGAAATCGCTCTGCCGTTGCCGCGGGCTACAGCAAGGGCATCAATGTTGCCGTTACGAAGAGCCTCAACAGCAGTTCCGATATCGGTAAAGGTTTTGATTGTGCAATCCTCGGGAAGCTGAGAGGTGCAAAGATCCATCTGAAGGGAAGCAACCTGTGCGCCAACGGTCAGGCCTGAGAAATCCGAAGCCTGAGTCCACTCGCCCTCGTGCTCCTTAAGCGTGATGATGACCTGCTCGGTCTCATTATCGCCGGCATAGTAGAAGTCGGAAAGATTATAGTTCTCGGCACGGTCTGCAGTCCATGAGTAGCCGGAAATGGACATATCAACATTTTCTGTCTGCACCGCAACCTGGCTGGCGTCGAAGCTCATAGGCTTGATAACAAGATCAACACCAAGCTCAGCGGCTATGTACTTGGCAAGAGTCACGTCAAAACCAACGTACTGATCCTGGCCGCTTTTAGAGATATCAACGAACTCCATCGGGGAGAAGTCCGGGGAGAGAGATATGGTCAGCTTGCCGGGGGTTACAAGATTGTAGGGATTGTCTTCTGTGTTAGTGGGCTGTCCGCCGCAGGCAGCAAAAGCAACAACGATCATTAGTGCCAACAGAACGCAAAGCAGTTTTTTCATTTTTTTCATTTTAAGTTACCTCGTTTCATAATAAATTATTCTTGTCCTTTGAACGATGGTGATTATAACTCCTCTCTGCCGTCCTGTCAAGGGTATTTTTGAAAAAATATACATTTTTTATAAATATTTATTAATTTTATTCCGTATTTTGTGTATATTTCGGATGTTTTTATGCATAATAATGCATATTCGTATGGGAACGGCAAAAAAACAGGAGGGCTATTGCCCTCCTGTAAATTCGTTAGTTATTATTTGATTGCCTTGAAATACTGATCAATTATATTCTGAGCGTTTCTGCCTGTTTCTTCAGGATAGGTAACGATCTGGATCTCAACAAACGTGCTGCCGTCTTTTATGATGCATAACGTTTCCTCTGTATAATAATCTCCGTATTCCTCATCCTCAACGGCCTGCGAAATATCAACACAGGTATAGGTCTTGCCTGCGATCTCGCGCTCGTAAACATCAGAAATCTTATAGTTCGTCTCGTTCTCGTAATAATATTCAGCTTCAGCGCGGGCAAATGCCTCAACGCTCTGCGCGATTTCCGTGGCAGAACCCTTAAAAATGCAAACAGCTAATATTTCTCCGGTGCTGTAATTGTAGATAACCGTTTCATAGTCATCAGGGTTTACGTTGAAATAACTACTCAACTCATCCTCGCTTGCGATCTTGAAATTGCTGCCCGAAACATCGATATTGAGGTTTAAGGAATCGTTAGTATAGCCTGATAAGGATACGGAGCCATCGGATATTGAAGTTTTGTTATCCAAAACATCAAATACGATATCAGCGATTTTAAGACCGAATCTTCCGATGAAGCCCAAAACGATTATAACGGCTAAAACTATCGCCCATACGCGGCCCTTTTTCTTGCCCTTTCCAACAGGCTCCTGATCTGCGGGAACAGTATATGTATAGGAGCTTGCGCTGCCGGAAGCGTCAGCAGTGGCGGGCTGATAATACTCTCCTCCGCCTACGGTGTTATCGCCTTCGGGGTTATAATATTCGCCGCCCTGTGCGGGGATTTCCGTGTTATCTGTTTCCGGTTGCGCAGAAGCTTCAACGTTTACCACAGTCTCCTCCACTGCGCCGCTCTCAAAAGTATCAGCGCCGCATTGGGTGCAGAATCTCGAATCATCATTAATCGATGCTCCGCAATTTTTACATGTTTTCATAATAATGTATCTCCTTTAAATAAATTATTCGGTAACGCCTTCAGCGCCATTCTTATCAAACATACAAAGAGTTTCGAGCATGATCTCTATGCCGACCTCGATGCAATCGGGGCGGAGGTTTTCGGGTGTGTCAAGACGGGTATGATAATACCTCGGGGGAGCGGGATCCATAGCCGCAAGACCTGTTGCGGGAATGCCCGCCTGTGTGAAGGAAGCCGCGTCACAGGCGCCGATATATATTGATTCATATTTAACGTCAAAACCGCAGTTGGCGCAAGCGTCGTGAACCATCTCTTTAACGCCCTTATGGTGCTTGATCGTGCCGGAAAGGTCGCGGTCATAAACGGCAAGCGTCTCAAGATCGCGGAAGGTATCCATAGCAACTACAGCCGTGGGAACGTCCTTAAGCTCCTGAAGATGCGCCTTAACGTACGCCTTGGAACCGCGAAGACCCGCTTCCTCTGAGCCTGAGCAGATCATAACGACCTCAGTATTCTCAAAGCGAACGTCCGCCTCGGCAAGCGCCTTGATCGCGCCCATTCCAACGTAGCAGCCGGAAAGGTTATCGGAAGCGCCGGGAACGGATTTCGTCCAGCTCTGGAAGAATATGAACGAGAGTTCAAAGGGTATGAAAATTATAGAAATAACGAAGAATACTACGAACAGCGTATGCGCCGCGGGGATATCCTTGGCAGCAAAGGTGCCGCCGTTTACCGCGCCTACGATGATACCGATAACGGCAATAATAGTTTGAACAACAAGACCTATAACCGCGGGGATCTCAACGAGCAGCTTTGCCTGAAGGCCGCCGATAAGATAGTTGATCGTCCACTCAAACTGAGAATCGGAGTGACCGATCATGATGATACGCTTTTTAACTTCGCCGGTGGGTTTACGAACGGCAACCATATTATGGGAGGTCTGCTTCGGGAAAAGAAAATCATCAAACTGCTTATACATAAGAAATTCAAATATAAGCGGAACGAACGCGAGAATGCAGAGAACGAGAGCGATGATGGGACTTGCGAACCAGTTTACGAAAACGCTGGCCACGCCGCAGCAAACGGTGAACGGGATAAATCCCATAAAGCCCTGGCGATGAAGCGTGAACGCCTCGATATTCGTTTCGTCGCAATAGTTTTTCATATCCTTTTCAAACCACTTTTGCGCGCGAAGCTCCTCAGGAGAACCCGGCTTACGGGGGCCGATCTTATTGCAGATCTTCGTTATGCCCTTTACAGCATACTCTGTCTGGCGCTTGATATCAAATTTATCGCTGTATTCAAGTGCAATTTTCATAAGGCTATATCCTCCAAATATCAATATATTTTATTTTATCATAAAAAAATAATTAATACAACTATTAAAATCCTTACTTGGAATTTTTTTCATATATGAGCCTGAGGCCTTCTATCAGAAGGTCGTCATCAACGATAACATCCAGAGTAGTTGCCTTAGCGATCGCTCGTCCCAGTCCGCCGGTTACGATAACTGTAGCCTTTTCTCCGAGCTCCTCTTCAAATCTTGCCACAAGCCCCTCAAGCATTGCCGCCGTGCCTATTACAGAGCCGCCCTTCATAGCGTCGATCGTATTTTTACCTATCATTCTTGAGGGGGCGGATATATCTATCTGCGGCAGCTGAGCCGTTCCGCTTGAAAGGGCATTTATGGCAGTTTTTACTCCGCACATAATAACGCCGCCCAGATGCGCTCCGTTTCTGTCAATAACGGAAGCGGTGGTAGCCGTGCCGAAATCAAATACGATCGCGGGAAGCGGATATTTGTTGATCACCGCAACGTCCCCCACGACGATATCTGCACCCAACTCCGAGGGATTATCGATTTTGATATTGAGCCCCGTTTTTATTCCGGGACCGACCACTAACGCGTCAACCCCGCAGACCAGCTTTATCCCCTTCAAAAGCGTTCTGATCAGCGCGGGAACAACGCTTGATATGATCGCTCCGTCAATATCCGTTACACCGTTGATATCCAAAAAAGCTTTGAGCTTCATTGAATACTCCACGTCCGTTTGATTTATATCGGTTGAAAGCCTGCCGGAGCAGACCATTTTTTCTCCGTCCAGCACGCCTAAAACGATATTCGTGTTCCCCACGTCAACTGCAAGCAGCATATTATCACTCCGCATTTCTTAATTTAATACATCCATTATAGTATAGAATCTTATATTTGTAAATAAAAGAACGCCTTAACGCGCCATCTTTTTACTGAAACAGAAAGAAGAAAGCCGCTGTATAACACAGCGGCTTTCCCTCTTTCTATAACAAACTATAGGAGGACAAGATACTCAGGAACGGTTGCGGCTCCGTTCCTGAGTGTATGATCATTATATTATATATTTAACAATTTGTCAAGAGCTGTGAGGAAAAATTTTTGTTATTATTTACAAAATGTGCCATAAATCCTAAAAAAAGGCCCTAAAAAAAATCAATGATTAAATCAAGTTGACAAAGAACAAATGTTTGACTAATATAAGGCTTGTAGACGAAAACCGCCCATTCCGATACTGTCAAACTCATACGAAATACCTTACGGAGACAAAATCCCGCTCCCGCCGATGCCGCAAAGCAAGAACGCCCTAAGCCCCTTCGCTCCGTAAGGTATTATATTATTCTATATAATAAGAAAGGACAAAGCTATGACTATTGAAGAATTAGCCGAGGAATACCGCGGTCAATACGAGGTTTTAAGCGCGAAAATAGACGGGCTCCGTCCACTTCTATATGTCTATACCGGCGAGGATCTTTACCTGCTTAGAAAGCGGATAAAAATATATTATGATATGGCGTATGAATGCAAAAGAATCTCGAAAATGCTTACTGATTATTACGTGGACTGAGGTGTGCCTAATGATGGATTTAATAGATTCTTACTATTCGGGAGACGATCGCGATTCAGGCGATCTTGATTCTCAAAAGGTCAGCAGAAGCGCAATATCAAGCGTGCTTCCGCTGATACTGAAAAATGATCTTACCAACCGCCAGCGTGATTGCCTGAAGATGAAATATGTGGACGAGCTGAATCAGGCAGAAATAGCAAAGCGGCTGGGTCTTTCCCAACCCACCGTTTGCAGGCATATCGCCATGGCAAAGAGCATCGTAAACAACAGGCTTTCCTATTGTCTCGTGGTGCTCAACCGCGCAAACAATATGTGGATAAACTGGGAAAATTCGCACTAAATTCGGCAAAGCAAATGAATTCACAGATCCCAAAGCGCCGAAATTCAGCACTCACTGACGATTTAGAAATTGCTTTGCCTATATAAACAACTGATACGAAAACGGCTGTTCTGAGGGATCACACGATCCACCGTTTTTAACAAGTTGGAAAGCACACCTTTCTATTTTATGAAAAGTGTGCTTTTTTGTTTATTGAAAAATAGCTTGTATGAACTTGTATGCATAGAAAAACACGTACATCACCGGCTGATGGGCAAGGTAGATCCAAAAGCTGTATTTCCCCGATTTCTGCAAGAATCTACTGTGGCTTTTGTACGCCGCTTCCGGGAAGTCGCCGTTGGCCGCGTATTTCCCTATGAACGCGCCGAACAAAAACAGAAACAGCCACGGAAGCAAAGCAAAATAATCGGCGGACGTAAAAGTTCTCGAATAAAAACCGAGGGGGCAAAGCCAGTCGCTTTGATATAGGATATCCGGAAGCGTTATCAAGCCGAACAGCAGCGTTTTCTTTGAAATATTATAGGTGGCAAGAAACAGAAACGCGCATACAGTCAAGCCGATTTTCGTATTTATCTTATCGAGCAGGGGTGTTAACAGCCCGGTTATTATCATACAGCATCCGAGGCAGGAAAGAATACCGAAATAAATTTCCGCTCCCGTGATCCCCATAAGCGGCATGATGACTGCGGACACCAACGTTACTGCCAGACCGCCGCCCAAAACAACAGCGCCTCTGCGAATCGTATTGCGCGACAGGCGCGAGCATATCCCCGAGGTAACGATAAACGCCGCCCAGAAAAAAGGCTGAAAAACACAAAGGGCGTTAAAGACCTTGTAGCCGAAATCATATCCGAGAACAAAGCCTATATTGTAAAACATATGGTGGAATACCATACATATTATTGCGAAGCCGCGTATCTCATCAAGAAGCAGAATACGCCTTGCGCCGTCCTTCAATAAAATCACCCGCATTTCCGAGAAAATATTCTAACACATATCAGCATTTATTTCAAATTATTGTATTCATTATTTTTTTATGTTATACTGTTATAAATATTTTACAGATATTCTTTAAGGCGTGAATAAGATGAGATATAAAAATGTGATATTTGATTTTGACGGCACATTATGCGACACGGGCATTGGCATAATGAAAAGCGCTAAATATGCCCTTGAAAGCTTTGGGTATTCCGTTGGCGAAGATTTCAAAGAACTCAGCTGCTTTATCGGCCCTCCCCTGCTGGTGACCTTTCAGGAAAAATACGGCGCTCAGCCTCAGGAGGCTGAGGAGCTGGTAAAAAAATACCGCGAAAGATATACCGATATCGGGCTTTTTGAAAGCGAGCTTTATGACGGAATGATCGATCTGCTGAGCGGACTGAAAAAAGGCGGCTTTAAAATCGGTATTGCCTCATCAAAGCCGCAGATTTTCGTGGAAAGACTATTGGAGCATTTTGAAATTCTCGATTATTTTGACGCCGTTTGCGGTGTTACGTTTGACGCGGACTGCGTGCCGAAATCTGATATAATCGCCGCCTGTATGGAAAAGCTGAACGCCATCGCCGATGACACACTTATGGTGGGCGACAAACGCTTTGATATTGAGGGCGCAAGGCTGGACGGCATAGACAGCGCCGGCGTGCTTTGGGGCTACGGCACGAAATTTGAGCTTATTGAGGCAAGCGCAAAATTCATCGCAGAAAAGCCCTCCGATATCGAATCCATCGCCCTCGGCTTTTTTGAGCAGACCGAGGAGGTAAGCGGCATTTTCAGCGGCAGGATCATAACCGTGCATGAGGATACCGTTATGCTAGTAGACGGCTCACTGGCAAAGCGTGAACTGGTGGATCACCCCGGAGGTGTGGCGATCGTGCCGTTGACCGATAAGGGCGAGGTGCTTATGGTGCGCCAATTCAGAGCGCCGTATAAGGAAACGATCTACGAAATACCCGCAGGCAAGCTGGAGCGTGGCGAAGACCCCCGCGAGGCGGGAATCCGCGAGCTTGAAGAGGAGTGCGGCGTTACTGCTGAAAGCTTTTTTGAGCTGGGAGAGATCTATCCCACGCCCGGATACTGCAGTGAGATCATCAGAATTTACGGCGCGACGGGGCTTAAATTCGGCGAGCAGTCCCTTGATGAGGACGAATTTCTTGATGTTTACTCCGTACCCCTTGAAACGGCCTTTGAAAAATGTATGAGCGGCGAATTCAAGGATGCTAAAACCATAGTTGGAATATTTAAGATCAGGGAAATGAGACGAAATGGCAGCTTATCTTGACAACAGCGCAACCACCAAGCCCTGCCGCGAAGCGGTTGAAGCCGTTCGCGCCATGCTGGAGGAAAACTACGGCAATCCCTCAAGCCTGCACGGTTTGGGAATAGAGGCGGCAAAGACGGTCATAAAAGCAAGGCAAAGCATAGCGACCGCTCTTGACTGCGAAAAAGAAGAAATATTTTTCACCAGCGGCGGGACGGAGGCAAACAACCTTGCTATCTTCGGCGCGGCTTACGCCAACAAAAGAAAAGGAAACAGAATAGTAACCACCGCCATCGAGCACGAAAGCGTTATGCAGAGTATGGACGAGCTGGAAAAAGAGGGCTTTGAGATCGTTCGTCTCGCTCCCGACAAGCAGGGAAACATAAGCCTTTCAGAGCTTGCCGAGGCGATCAACGAAAAAACCATTCTCGTTTCAATGATGTATATCAACAACGAGGTTGGCTCGATCCTGCCCGTTGATAAGATAAAAAAGCTCGTTGCAAGAGCCGGCGCGCCCGCAATTATACATACGGATTGCGTTCAGGCATTCGGGAAAACCGAGGTCAAGCCGAAAAAGCTGGGCGCGGATCTCGTTACGATAACGGCGCATAAAATTCACGGCCCCAAGGGCTGCGGCGCGCTCTACGTTAAAAAAGGTGTTCGTATATTGCCGAGAACCTTCGGCGGCGAACAGGAAAAGAAGCTTCGCCCCGGCACGGAGGCTTCCCCTCTTATCGCGGGCTTCGGCGCGGCGGTGGAGGCTCTCCCCGATCTGAAAGAACAGCGCACAGCAATAAAAGAACTCAATTCCTACGCCAAAAGTGAATTATCCAAAATAGACGGCGTAGTATTCAACAGCGGCGAAAACGCTTCACCGTATGTTATCAATATATATGTGCCGAGCTTCATGCGAAGCCAGACAGTGGTGCAGGAGCTTTCAGCGAATTACGGAATTTACGTCAGCAACGGCTCGGCGTGCGCAAAGGGCAAGAGAAGCCACGTGCTTACCGCCATGAAGCTGAGCGACGAAATAATAGACAAAAGCATAAGAATAAGCTTTTCAAGGTTCAGCACCAAGGCAGAGATAGACGAGCTCTGCGCCGCGCTGACCGATATAATAAAAAAACACCCGAAGGTGTAGGTGGGCGAAATCCGAATTCGCTTTGCCCGGAGGATACAAATGAAAGAAATCGTACTTGTAAAAAACGGCGAGCTGGTGCTCAAGGGACTCAACAGAAATTCCTTTGAGGACGTGCTCATAAAGAACATGAGAAGGCATCTTGCCGATATCGGTCAGTTTACCTTTACTAAGAGCCAATCCACCATAATGGTAGAGCCTGAAAATGAGGACACCGATCTTGACGACGCGGTTAAAGCGTTGGGCAAGGTTTTCGGCATTGCCGCACTGTCCCGCGCGGCGGTGTGCGAAAAGGATATGGAGGATATTATCCGCACGGCGAAGGAATACCTTGCGGATGAGCTTTTGCTTGCAAAAACCTTTAAGGTGGAAGCGAAGCGAAGCGACAAGAAATTCCCCCTTAACTCTCCGCAGATCAGCAGAGAGCTTGGCGGTCAGCTTCTAAAGGCGTTTCACCATTTAAAGGTGGACGTTCATAATCCGGATATCGTGGTAACCGTTGAGGTAAGGGACCGCTACGCCTTCGTGCGCGGCAACAACATAAAGGGCGCGGGCGGTATGCCCACCGGAACAAGCGGCAGAGCGGCGGTGCTGATCAGCGGCGGAATTGATTCCCCCGTGGCGGCGTATATGATGGCAAAAAGGGGCATTGAGCTTATCTCCGTTCACTTCGCTTCTCCGCCCTACACCAGTGAGCTTGCCGAAATGAAGGTTATGGATCTGCTGAAAAGGGTGGCGGCATACAGCGGCACTATCGTCACCTACGTCGTTCCATTTACCGAAATTCAGGAAGCCATCAGAGATCACTGCCCTGAGGATTATTTCACCCTCGTTATGCGCCGAATTATGATGAGAATAAGCGGCGAGATCGCGAAGCGCCAGAACTGTCAGGCGCTCATCACGGGTGAAAGCGTTGGTCAGGTTGCGAGCCAGACTATCTATGCCCTCGGCTGTACGGACAGCGCGTCAGATCTCCCCGTATTCCGCCCCTGCATAGGAATGGATAAGGATGAGATCATTGCTATATCAAGAAAGATCGACACCTTCGATATTTCCATTCAGCCCTATGAGGACTGCTGCACCGTGTTCACCCCGAAGCATCCGAAAACGAGGCCAAAGCTTCAGGACGTTATCGACACGGAGAATCTCATTTCCGAGCTTGACAGAATGTGTGAAACGGCAATTCAAAACGCGAAAAGAGTATTTATTAAATAGGCAAAACATAGTATTTATCAAAAACAGAGGAAAAACATTGTCTATGCGAAAGAAAATTTACGAGATAATCGAGGCTACCAACAACAAATCTACGATGCTGAATAGGATTTATAATTTCGCTATGCTTTTGTGTATCATCATCAGTATGATACCGCTTATGGATAAAAAAGGATCGGAATTATACAGCGCCATCAACACTGTAACATTGATCGTTTTTTTGATCGATTACATACTGCGCCTGATAACGGCAGACTATTCTATGGAAAAGGGCGTTAAATCATTTTTTATCTACCCTTTTACTCCTATGGCGATCATCGATCTTATCTCCATTTTGCCATTTATAATAACTATGAGCCACGGATTCAGGGTGCTTAGACTGTTGAGGATAATCAAAACCCTTCGTGTGTTCAGAAGCTTTAAAATATTCAGGTATTCCAGAAACTTTGATCGTATCGTTAAGGTTTTAAAGCTTGAGGCAAAGCCGCTTTTAGCCGTCCTTTCGCTGGCGCTTTTTTACGTTTTATTTACCTCCTTGACTATGTTCAGCATTGAGCCGCAAACCTTTGAAACCTTTTTTGACGCCGTATATTGGTCCGTAATATCGCTGACGAGTATCGGCTACGGAGATATTTATCCCGTTTCGGATATCGGGCGGGCGTTTACGGTAATATCCGCCATAGTAGGCGTTGCGATCATTGCGTTGCCGTCAGGTATCATAACGGCTGGATACATGGAAATTTTAAGAGAAGACAAGGGCAAAAAATAAAATCAAATTGCACAAGAAAAAGGATATGAGCAAATCGCTCATATCCTTTTGTTTTTTCGTTATCCTCTCGTGATCCTGATAACAGTTGCCGAATATTTCGGAACGGTGTAGTTGAATTTATCCGAGAAGCCTGTTATTTCGAATTCCTCCATAGTGCATTTCTCCGGCTGGCCGAAGATATTATCATCTGTAATATCATTGCCCGCAACCTGATATACTTTTGCCGCGCCGCCGATATTCTCAGCGTCCGAGATATCAACCGCAAAGGTTTTTTCGCCGTCGGTAACGTTGACCATTTTAACGATGATATCGCCGCTTTCATCGGTGCTTACCACCTGATACGCATCGCATTTCTTATCGGAATACGTTTGGTATTCAATATAGAGTTCATCGTCTATATAGCATCTGATGATCGTGCTGTCGATTTCGATCTTTAAGGAATACGTCCTTCCTGTTTCGGCTGTGAATGGTTTTGCCGTGCCTTCAAGCTGACCTGACTTTGCGCCGTTTTCCATTTTCTGAAGGCAGGAAACAGTATTGCCCCAGCCGCCGATATTCCAGAAGTAGCAATTGTTTTCATCCTGAATCAGGAACGGAATGAAGAACGCTTCGTTGCCGCCGGTCTTCGTGGCATCTACGGTAAAGGTGTAATTGGTCCAGCTTGTATCGCCAAAGAAGATCGATGCGCCAAGCTCGCTGTATTGGGGATCAACGTTATTTTGGCTGAGCTTTCCGTCGGCTACGGTCCAGTCGCCGTCGCTGATCTTTGCCCAATTCTTATCAAAGCTCTGCTGATCTGCCGAAAAATCGTCCTCACCGAAAGCTTCACCGTAAATGTTATCCACGATCTTCACGTTGTCAAATTCAGCGGTGGTGTACCATGTGCCTAAGCCGATCTTTCCGCTGAGATCGACCTTGCTTGACTGCGCGCCCTCAATGCTTGATGAAAGAAGCTTGGAGCCGGTATTGGTTGAAAACAGCTTTTGCATATAGTAGTTGATCGAGCCTATCGAAGCCTGATTGTTATACCAGATGAGATCGGGCGCCCACTGCCTTGCCGTTACGCTGGAGAAAAGCGGGGCGTAGGTGGCCATGCGTACGATATCGCCGTTTCTCTCAAGACCCGTCATATACGCCGCCTCGGCAAGCGCGGAGTTAAGCGTATTAGACCAAGAGGCGTATTCGCCGAGGAAAACGTTGATCGCGCCGCCGTAAAGCGTATCGGTCATACCGGCAACGTCTCTCCTATAATTCTCCTCATCGTAATAATCGGTGTTCTGATAGAACCATTCGGGATCATTGTAGTAATGATGATCGATAGCACCCGCAAAATCAGCGGCGTTTTTACTGTCACCAAGCTGTTCCAGCGCGTATTCATAGGAAGCGAGATAGTCAGCGCCGGAGATACCGTCGTCCGGTCCTGCAGAATAAATAAGCTCTATGCCGTCATACAGCTCGGGATCGTCCGCCTTAGCTTCGTTGAAGGCGTCAAGGAACGCCTTGTAGCGAACGTAATAAACCTCTCTCCAGTTCTCGTTGCCTATGCAGATATATTTGAGTTCAAAGGGCTCCTCGTGGCCGAGAGCCGCTCTAACCTTGCCCCAGGTGGTGGAAGCGTCACCGCGGCAGAATTCCACGAGATCAAGCATATCCTGAATATATTCTTGGAACCGCTCGGAATCTAAATCAGGGCCGCCTCTGTCGGCTCCCGACTGGCAGTAAAGACCTGCGTTGAGAACGGGAACGCCCACCGCGCCGATATCCTCGGCAAGCTGGAAATATTCAAAAAATCCAAGTCCGTAGCTCATAAAGCTGGGATATTTATCATCCGTGGCATTGATATCCGTCCAGATGCTCACGCCCTGCTTTCTCGCGGCAACGTCACCGTAAGTGCCGTTGAAGAGAAGTGGCTGACCGTCTCTGCCAACGCCCACGGAATCCTTCCAGCTGTAATCGCCCTCATCGTCGCGCCCCTCGATAACGCAGCCGCCGGGGAAGCGAAGGAACTTGGGCTGAAGCTCCTCAAGCATAGTGGCAAGATCATTTCTCAAGCCGTTTTCTCTGCCTTTATACGTATCTTTCGGGAAAAGAGAAACCATATCAATAGCGGCTGAGCCGTTATCAATAAGCACCTGAAGGGTTACGCGCTGTTCTTTTTCGATAAATGCGGCGGAAACGTTTGAAGTAAGCGAAAGGGAATACTTTTCCCATTTATCTGTAATGCCGTCTATCTTCGCCTCGGCGGCAACACTCTCGCCCATCTTATTGCCGTCCTTATCTAATTTGGACACAACGAGGCGAACGGTAACCGCTCCGGTGTAGCCGTCAAGCGCCTTGGCGTATACGGAGAAATTATACTCCGCGCCTTTTTCAACGCTCATGCCCTCTAAAAATCCTGTATTCTCAATGCCCGCCAATTCATTTTTGCCGTTTGAGAGTACGAGGTAGTTAACATTGTTTTCGTTCAGAGCGTTCGCCGCATCGTTTATCTTAACCTCCGCGGCGGCCTCGTTAACGGCGTTCCAATGATAAAGCTGATCGCCCTCCGCAAGCTCGGTAAATTCGAAGGAGCGGTTTGCCACCTTCTCGGCGTAAAGTCCGCCGTCCGCGGCAAAGTTGATATCCTCAAAGAAAATACCGAAAAGCAGATCGCTGATATCGTGAATTTCATCTGCCGCGTCTATATGGAGCTGAAAATCAGAGCTTTCCGCATCGTAGGCGGAAACGAAATTTGTTTTCACAGCGGGAGTTCCCGCGCAGCCTGCCAAGGCAGCAATCAAAACCGCCATTACAACGGCTAAAGCCGCCTTGAACTTTGAAAATTTTATATTCTTCATAATTGTTTACCCCTGTTGTTTAAGCAATTTCCAAATTAATCTCCAACGGGAATTCTGATAACCGTTACGGAATACTTCGGAACTGTGTAGTTGAACTGATTTGAGAAGCCGGAAACGGTGAATTCATCCAGCTTGCAGGTCTCGGGCTGACCGAAAATGTTATCATCCTCAAGACTATTGCCCTTGACCTGGTATACGGTAGCCGTATCGCCGATATTCTTAGCGCCTGCTACGTCAACCGCGAAGGACTGAGCTACACCGGAAACGTTTACCAGCTTAACGATGATATCGCCGCTCTCATCGGTGCTTACAACCTGATAAGCATTGGCGTTTGTAGTGTCCGCATCGTACTCAAAATAGAGTTCGTCGTTGATATAGCCCTTGGCTACAGTTCCGCTTACCTCAACCTTGATGGCATAGGTCTCATCTTTCTCAATAACGATGGGCTTAACCGTACCGGGAACCTGACCGGTCTTAGCGCCGTTATCAAGTATCTGAAGGCAGGAAAGCGTATTGCCCCAACCGCCGATATTCCAGAATATGTTGGTGTTCGTATCCTTAACCGCAAAGGGGATAAGGAAGCCCTCGTCGCCGATAAGCTTCGTTGCGTCAACCGTATAGGTGTAGTTCGTCCAGTTCACGTCACCGAAATAGGCAACAGAACCAACTTCGCTGTATTTCATCTCTATAGATTCCTGAACGAGCTTACCGTTAACGATCTTCCAGTCGCCGTCGGTAGGTCTCTCCCAGTTTTTCTTAAATGCAGAGGTGCTTCCCGAGAAATCGTCCTCACCGAGAACCTCTCCGGTCTCGTTGTTTACGATCTTAACGTTGTCAAATTCAGCGGAGGTGCTCCACGTACCAACGCCTACCTTACCGGTGAACGGCGCTTCGGGGATATCCGCGCCCGTAAGCTCGGAAGCAAGAAGCTTCGTGCCGGTGTTGTTTGCGAACATCTTCTGAACGTAATAGTTTATAGAACCCATAGAGGCTTCGTTGTTGTACCAAATAAGGTTTGGCGCCCAGTGTCTCGCCGTTATGCTGGAGAACAGCGGAGCGTAGGTTGCCATACGAACGATATCGCCGTTTCTCTCAAGACCCGTCATATAAGCCGCTTCGGAAAGAGCGGATTTAAGGGTATTGCTCAGTGAAGCGTATTCACCGAGGAAAACGTTGATAGCGCCGCCGTAGAAGGTATCCGTCATATTATCAACTTCGCGCTGATAATTGTCCTCATCATAGTAATCGGTATGCTTAAAGAACCAATCGGGCTCTTTATAATAGTGATGATCCGTAGCGCCCGCAAAATCGTTGGCGTTGTCGCTGTCTCCAAGCTGATCCTGCGCGTACTGATAGGAAAGCAGATAATCGGAGCTGTTCGTTCCGTCCGTAAGACCTGCTGAATAAATAAGATTGAGACCCTTATATAATTCGGGATCGGCTTTCTTCGCCGCGTCAAAAGCATCGCGGAAGGCCTGATAGCGAACGAAATAATCGTTTCCAAAGTTCTCGTTGCCTATGCAGATATACTGAAGCTCAAAGGGTTTTTCATGACCCATTGCAATTCTTACCTTGCCCCAGGTGGTGGAAGCGTCGCCACGGCAGAATTCAACAAGATCAAGCATATCCTGAATAAGCTCCTTGAAACGCTCGGAATTCATATCAACGGGCGTGGTATCACGTCCCTGGCAGTAAAGACCGCAGTTGAGCACGGGGATTCCCACCGCTCCGATATCCTCAGAAAGCTGGAAATACTCGTAGAAGCCAAGGCCGTAGCTCATAAAGTTGGGCCAGATATCCTCGGTCGTGTTCTTATCAGTCCAGATATTTATATCCTGCTTCCTCGCGGCAACGTCGCCGTAAGTGCCGTTGAAGAGAAGCGGTTGGCCGTCCTTGCCGACGCCGACGGAATTCTTCCAGCTATAGGCTGATTCCTGAGTTTCGCCTTCTGTTGCGCAACCGCCGGGGAAGCGCAGGAACTTGGGCTGAAGCTCCTCAAGCATTGTAGCAAGATCTTTTCTAAGGCCGTTTTCTCTGCCCTTATAGGTATCCTTCGGGAAAAGAGACACCATATCAAAGGCGGCAGTGCCGTTTTCAATAAGCACCTGAAGCGTTACGCTCTGCCTGCCCTCAATGAAGGCAGCGTCCATATTTGATTTAAGGGCAAGGGTGTATTTCGCCCATTTATCGGTAATTTTATCTATCTTACCCTCGGCGGCAACGGTCTCAACGGGTGCGGGAGGCTCCTTCCCCTCCTCCGCGGGCTCCCGGGTAGTTACTACCAAACGAACGGTAACCGCGCCGGTGTAGCCCTCAAGCGCCTTGGCGTATACGGAGAAAGCGTACTCGGCGTCTTTTACAACGTTCATACCCTCCATAAAGCCCGTGTTCTCAATACCCGCAAGCTCGTTCTTGCCGTTTTTAAGCACAAGATAATTGGTATTATTTTCATTCAAAGCATTCGCAACGTCGTTAACCTTAACTTCAGCATTCGCTTCATTAACAACGTTCCAGTGATAAAGCTGATCGCCTGCCGCCAGCTCCGTAAATTCAAAGGAGCGGTTGGCTACCTTTTCAGCGTATAAACCGCCGTCAGCAGAGAAGTTGATATCCTCAAAGAAAATGCCGAAGAGCAGATCGCTGATATCGTGCACTTTATTTGAAGCATCTATGTTGAGCTTAAGCCCTGACGTATCTGCATTATACTCCGTAACGGTGTTGACGAACGCGCTGAGCGGATCGGGCTGCTCCGGCTGTTCGGGCTCCGCTTTCGGAGAGCAACCGGCAAACGCCGCGATGATCGACAGCACCAGAAGAACAGCGATAAGTGCCTTTAACTTTGACGGTTTAAAATGTTTCATAAATTAACCCCTTTCAAACATTTTGAGTTAAGGTAAGTATAACATTATTTAGAATATTTTGTAAATATAAAATAATTATTATTTTCATTTATTAGCATTTATTGACACTTAAATGCAACGGTGATATATTATTTGACGAATCGAATTGATATGGAGGATATTATATATGCAATCTTCAATAACAAGAGAGAAAGCCCTTTCCCTGTTGCAAAAGCACAATAAAGAGCCTTTTCACATTTTGCACGCCTTAACAGTTGAGGGCGTTATGAAATGGTTTGCCGTAGAGCAGGGATATGGTGACGAGGCGGAATTCTGGGGAATAGTAGGTCTTCTTCACGATATAGATTTTGAGGAGTATCCAAATGAGCATTGCATAAAAGCGCCCGAACTGCTCACAGCGGGCGGCGTAAACGATGAAATCATCCATGCGGTTTGTTCCCACGGATATGATCTTACAGTTGATATCAAGCCTGAGCACCAAATGGAAAAGGTGCTCTATGCCGTAGACGAACTGACCGGGCTTATCGGCGCGGCGGCGCGTATGCGCCCCTCAAAGAGCGTTTGCGATATGGAGTTGCAAAGCCTTAAAAAGAAATTCAAGGATAAAAAATTTGCCGCCGGATGTTCAAGAGACGTTATCCGCTTCGGTGTCGAAATGCTGGGCTGGGAGCTTGACACCCTTCTTGAAAAAACAATTCTCGCCATGAGAAGCTGTGAGGAAAGCATCGCTCTTGAAATGACCGAGCTGGGATTATAATTGTTTGATCAACCGGAGGTGTTGTAATGAAAAAATGCAAAATGGGAATGTTCGTAAAAATCCTTGTATTTCTGATTTTTGCGGCGTTTTTCCTGCCGATGACGTGTTTGTTTCTGTATCTGGCGATCTTCGATCCATCCCTGCCCCGTGAAGAACGGTTGTTATTCGCCGCGGGAGCGATCATGTTCGGCGGATTGGTTGCGTTCGCCGCCTACCGTGTACTCTACTTGGGAATCGGTTGGATGGAATACGATACAGACACGGTGATCTTCCACTGCTCCAGAAAGGAACAGTATCGCTTTCGCTGGGTGGATATTCCCGGAAATAGCGTGCAGGCCGGACCGTGGCAGGGCGGCTATATGTTTGTTATCCTGACAGACGGCAAGCAGAAAAAAGTGGGTGTAAATCGCTTTTCAACCGGTTTCAGAAACCTTGAGCGGACTCTGGAAACGGCAGGCGTGCTGAAACGTATCGGTATCACGACAATAAAAGAAATGAAACAAAACGCGGAGCAGGTTTTTGGGCAATTCGAAAAATACAGAGAAGCCAATCCCGATTCCGTGAAACCAAAACCGGAGGGTGATTGCGTTCCCTGCCCTGACTGCAACGGAAAAGGAATCATTTTCAAAAAGGTTTTGAAGCTTGATATTGGAAAAGTATGCAAGACCTGCGGCGGATCAGGCTATGTGAAGCGTTGATTTCTTAACTTTTCACCTCCCTCTTCACGAAACAAAACCCTCCCGCATAACGCGGGAGGGGTTTTAATTACGAATGAATTATTTAAGCACCTTGAAATCGACCTTGCCGACCTTTGTTCTGGGAAGCTCGTCAATAAATACGACCTCTCTCGGCACAGACCATTTGGAGAGGTTCTGCTCGCCGAAGCGCTTGATCTTGGCGATAAGCTCTTCCTCATCATCGTTTGCGTACTTTCTGTTTTTAACAACGAACAGCTTAAGAGTTGTCTTGCCCTCTTCGCCTACGCCGATAACGCAGCAATCGAAGATCTCCGCCATAGCGCGGTAGCTTTCCTCGATGAAAGAGGGATAAACGAGATAGCCGCTGATCTTGTAAACTCTCTTTAAGCGCTGGCGGTAGTATATATCTCCGCGCTCGTCAATGTAGCACATATCGCCGGTGTGGAGCCAAACTCTGCCGTCATCCTCGTGCTTAACGAGCATTTTCGCGGTCTCTTCGGGATCGTTGTAATAGCCTTCCATAAGCGTGGGCGCGTAAACGCAAAGCTCGCCGTCCTCGCCAACGCATTTTTCGGTGGTGCCGGGCTTAACCGTCATCGTCTCAACGTTGTAGCAGGGAACGCCTATGCAGCCCTGAGGCGCTTCACGGCGGGGATCGGTGAAGGTGCAAACGGTAACGCATTCAGTTAAGCCGTAGCCCGAAACGAAATGTACCTTTGCGCCGTTCTCCTTAAGAAGCCTATCCATTTTCTCGGTGAGAGAATAGGGAACAACGTCTCCGCCTGAGCCGATGAGCTTCATCGTGCTCATATCAACGCCCTTGAGATATCCGGAATTGTAAACCTTTTCGAAGAAATCCGGAACGCCGAAGATGTAGTTGAGATGATATTTCTTGATGGCGTCGGAGCACATTTTCGCGTCAAAGGTGGGGAACAGCGCCTGAGCCATACCAACGCACATTGAAACGTGCATACAAAGAGCGAAGCCGAAGCCGTGGAATACGGGAAGCGCGGTCAGCATACCGTCCGTATCCTGATTGATCTCCATCTTCATAACCTGCTCAACAACGTCAACGAGCTCGTAGGAAAGATTGTTGATCGCCTCAGAAGTGAGCATAACGCCCTTGGGGTTGCCCGTTGTGCCGCCGGTCATCATAATCGCGGCGGTGGCAAGGGGATCGGTTGCGGTTTCAGGCACGCCGTTTTCCTTTATGTACGCTTCGCCCTCTTTAAGAAAATCGGCAAAGTCAATGAGCTTCTTGACGTTTTCGGCAGGAGCAGTCTTGCCCTTGATCTTCTTTTTATAGAGCATATTGGCAATCATACCGTAAGGGGTCTTCGGGAAATACTGCGCCGTTCTGCACTTGATAACCGTCAGCTCCGGATTTTCCGCAAACGCCTTTTCGGAAACGTCAAAGCAGAAAGCGTATTTCGCGCCAACGAGATTAACGGTGTAATCCGCTTCAGACTTAACGGAAAGCGGGTGAAGCATTGAAGCAACAGCGCCGATCTTGTTTACCGCGTAGATCGCCGCCATACACTGGGGAATATTCGGCAGGCAGATAACTACTCTGTCGCCCTTCTGAACGCCGTTTGCAACGAGCGCCGCCGCGCACTTATCCACCATGTCGTAAACCGTATTCCAGCTTAAGGTGTTGTTGTAGAAATAAAAGCAGGGATTATCCCCTCTTTGCTTGGCAGATTTTTCAAACTGCTGATACATCGTCATTTTAACGTCATAAATCGTTGAGTATTCAATCATAATCCTTTCACTCCATTCGCAAAACTCAAGCGGTATTTTAATGTAATTAACAAATTCTTTCAAGAAAAATGAAAAATTATTTATCTTTTGTTTATCTTTGCTCGCAGATAATTGACTTTTTATTGCTATATGATATGATATATACATCTGTATTAAGACTATACTAAGATAAGGAAGTCCAAAATAAATTATGACCTATAAAATAAAAAAAGACCCAATTGAAAAAATCCCAAAAGCGCAATTCATCTTTTGGATCATCGTAAGGATCTCCATGCTCGTATGCGCCACGTATTCCTTCATAAACGGCAATCTCGTTATGGGCTTTGAATCCGTATTCTGCTTCATATTCACCCATTTATGGGATATGTTTCAGGTATTCGGCAACGGCTCGTTTATAGAGGAAGTGCCTCCATTTTCACAAACAATGCTGAATATTATAATATTTATAGGTATAGTGTTCGGCTCATATATGGATTTTTTCGATAAATTCTGGTGGTTTGATAATTTCACCCACGTTATGGCGGGCTTCGTTTGCGCCGCCTTCGGCTACGATTTTGCCTGCATTATCCAGCGCAAAAAAGGTCAGTGCGCCGCCACGCTTGCGGCAATATTCTCCCTTATGTTCGCCCTTTCCATTGCTGTTGGCTGGGAGTTCTACGAATTTCTTATGGACACGCTCCACGGCACGAATCTTCAGCTTGCCAAGGAGGGCGTTGAAACCGCAATGTTCGATCTGTCAAAATATCACGGCGAATACGGCTATATCGGTCTCGTAGATACGATGACGGATATGATGATGAACACCGCAGGCGGTATTGCGGGAATGATATTTATGATAATTTTTCGAAATAAGAAAAAGAAAAATAGCTAAAAGGTCTTGATATATAGAGATTTTTACTCTATAATATGTAAGTACAGACGGCTGTACCTCGGTGCAGCCGTTATCATTTTTTATCGGGTGTAAAAGAGATATGTTTAAAATCGGTTTTGATAACAACAAGTATTTAAAAATGCAGTCTGAAAGGATAAAGGAAAGGATATCCGAATTCGGCGGGAAGCTCTATCTCGAATTCGGCGGAAAGCTTTTTGACGATTACCACGCTTCACGCGTGCTTCCCGGTTTTCAGCCGGACAGTAAGCTTCAAATGCTTCTTCAGCTGAAAGAGCAGGCTGAGATCGTTATCGTCATCAGCACTCAGGATATTGAAAAGAATAAGCTTCGCGGCGACCTCGGCATAACCTACGACAGAGACGTTATCCGCCTTATTGACGCGTTCACGGCAAAGGGGCTTTTCGTGGGCAGCGTGGTCTTAACGAAATACGCTCCCCATCCCCGCGTTACCGCCTTTGAAAACAGGCTGAAAAAGCTTGGCTATCCTGTTTATCACCACTACGTTATAGACGGCTACCCCTCCAATATCTCCCATATCGTCAGCGACGAAGGCTACGGGATCAACGATTACATAGAGACAAGCCGTTCGCTGGTGGTCATCACCGCCCCCGGCCCCGGAAGCGGAAAAATGGCAACCTGCCTTTCTCAGCTTTACCACGAAAACAAGCGCGGCATCAAAGCAGGCTACGCAAAATTCGAGACCTTCCCCATCTGGAATCTCCCGCTTAAGCACCCTGTAAACGCCGCGTATGAGGCGGCGACCGCCGATCTTAACGATATAAATATGATAGACCCGTGGCATCTTGCCGCCTACGGCAAAACCACCGTTAACTATAACCGTGACGTGGAGATCTTCCCCGTTCTCAAGGCAATGTTTGACGAAATTTACGGCGAATGCCCCTACAAATCCCCCACGGATATGGGCGTTAATATGGCGGGCAACTGCATTTTTGACGATGACGCGGTCCGCGAAGCCGCCAAGCAGGAGATAATCAGAAGGTATTTCACCGCCCTTTGCGCCGACGCGCGAGGCGATAATAAAAACGACGAGGTTTACAAGCTGGAGCTCCTTATGAAGCAGGCTGAGATCAGCGACACCTCACGCAAATGCACCTTTTGGGCAAGGGAGCTTGCGGATAAAACCGGCGAACCTGCCGCCGCCATCGAGCTTAACGACGGCACGATAATAACCGGAAAAACCTCAAAGCTTATGGGCTGTGCCTCTGCAATGCTTCTCAACGCTCTAAAGCACCTTGCGGGTATTAACGACGTTCTGCTGATCGTTCCCGAGGTAATAATCCCCGTTCAGGAGCTTAAAGTAAATTACCTTGGCAACCATAATCCCCGCCTTCATACGGACGAAGTGCTTATCGCCCTCTCCATCTCTGCGGCTACGGATAAGAATGCCGCTCTCGCGATGGAGCAGCTTCGCAATCTCAAAAACTGTGAAATGCACTCCAGCGTTTTACTGACCCCTGTGGATGAAAACATTCTTAAAAAGCTCGGAATACGCCTTACCTGCGATCCTAATAAACAGTAAAATTATTGAAAGAGACGAACTCGTATCGTCTCTTTCGGCTTTTGGCAAAGAAAAACAGGCTGTATGCCTAATATAAAAAGGAGGATACTTATGGAAAAGAAAACAAAATACGTTTTTGTTACGGGCGGCGTTGTAAGCGGTCTCGGCAAGGGAATCACTGCGGCATCCCTCGGCAGACTTTTAAAGGCGCGCGGTCTTAAGGTCACCGCCCAGAAGCTTGACCCGTATCTCAACGTTGACCCCGGCACTATGAACCCCGTTCAGCACGGCGAAGTGTTCGTTACTGACGACGGCGCGGAGACTGACCTTGATCTCGGTCACTACGAGAGATTTATTGACGAATCCCTCTCCCAAAACTCAAACCTCACTTCGGGCAGAGTTTACTGGAAGGTCATCAGTGACGAGCGCAAGGGCGTTTACGGCGGGCAGACGATTCAGATAATCCCCCACGTTACCAACGAGATCAAACGCTTTATCGATAAAAACCGCGAGACTGATCCCGATGTTTGCCTTGTTGAGATCGGCGGCACCATCGGCGATATTGAAAGCCAACCGTTTTTGGAGGCGATCCGTCAGTTCTCCGTTGAATACGGCAGAGAAAACTGCCTGTTTATCCACGTTACTCTCGTTCCATATCTTGCGGCGTCGGACGAGCTGAAATCAAAGCCCACCCAGCATAGCGTTAAGGAAATGCTCTCCATCGGTATTCAGCCCGATATCATTGTTTGCCGCACGGAGCATTCGCTTCCCGAGGATATAAGGAGAAAAATTGCCCTGTTCTGCAACGTCGCTCCCGAATGCGTTATCGAAAACAACAACTGCGATATTCTCTATGCCGTGCCGATGATGCTCAAGGACGAGGGGCTTGATCAGGTTGTTATAAATAAGCTTCATCTCAACTGCGGCGATCCCGATCTCACTGACTGGCAGGAGATGCTGGAGGCGCTTCGCAACCCCGTGCAGACCGTTAAGATCGGCATGGTGGGCAAATACGTTGAGCTTCACGACAGCTATATTTCCGTTAACGAAGCGCTGAAGCACGGCGGTATAGCCACCCGCTCCGCCGTTGATATCCACTGGATAGATTCCGAATCTCTTGAAGAGGACAGCGCCGATCTTGACGCAATCCTCGGCGATATGGACGGCATACTCGTTCCCGGCGGCTTCGGCAGCAGGGGAATCGAGGGCAAGATCAAGGCAGCGAATTACGCGAGAACACATAATATCCCCTATCTCGGCATCTGCCTCGGTATGCAGATCGCGATAATCGAGTTTGCGAGAAACGTGCTGGGCTTTGAGGGTGCAAACTCAGCGGAAATTGATCCCGAAACGAAATATCCGGTTATAGATATTCTCCCCGAGCAGAAAAACGTTGAGGAAATGGGCGGCACGATGCGCCTCGGCCAGTATCCCTGCAAACTTGATCCCGAATCAAAGTCCTTTAAGCTTTACGGCGCTTCGATGATCTACGAGCGCCACCGCCACCGCTATGAGGTGAACAACGATTACCGCGCAGATTTAGCAAGGAGCGGAATGATATTCGCCGGTACGTCGCCCGATAACCATATCGTGGAAATGATCGAGCTTCCCGATCACCCGTGGTACGTTGCGGGTCAGTTCCACCCGGAATTCAAGAGCAGACCCAACAGACCCCACCCGCTCTTCCGCGGCTTCGTCACTGCCGCCGCTGAGCGACACAACTCAAAATAAAATCAATCCCACTCACTGCCTTCCCCTCAAGGGGAAGCCAATAAAAATATATGAGCCTACGTGTAAAACGCAGGCTCATTGTTTTTAGTTATCAAATTCCGCATAGTATGCTTCCATTGTTAACTTGTATTCCTCTAAATTTTCCAACATTGATTTATCGTAATCATAATTGAAGTCGCGATCTCCAAACAGAAATTGCGGTATATGGTACTGGTGACCTTCCCGTTTAAAGCTTTCGATCAGATCGTCGTCGGTATTTATCAGTTCTATGCTGTCGGGCAATAGGGCATTTATCTCCGTTAAAAATGCATCGATATCTTTAGGCTCAAAGCTTTGATGAACGGAAGAACCGAAGTTGATATCGAACCTAACGATATTTTCCTTAACTATCACCTCTGAACCGTTCTCTCCTATGTAAAAGAGTTGATAGCTATAGCCCGCCGATCCGGTGCCCATGCCGGGATTATATCGCAGAAGGTAATCTTGACCATCCTTGTGATACAGAAAAAGCGCGTTCCAACCGGCGTGAGAAGCACCGGCTTCCTCGGAGTAAATAACCTCGTTCCCCTCTTTAAAGTTGAGCACAAAGACTTCGGGATACTCACTTTGATCTATCCCCTTTTGATAGACTGTCTCCAGCTCAAGCGTTTCTTTCACTCCGTTATGATCTATATCTGTTTTTGTGCTGATAATACTTATCTCTTTCCTGTTCTCCGTATCTGCAGGCAAGTAAATAATGCTCTCTTCGGAATTGGAAATTTCTTCAAGCCTTGCTTCATATTCCGATATATCGCCGATTCCGAAAACTACAACGAAATTGCTGCTTTCTTTCACGTTATCATATTGATAATTCGCGTTGGTTGATAAAACGTATACACCGTCCTTCGATAAATCAAATCCCCATAAGCTATATGTTTTTTCCGAAGTTTCTCCAGGCTTAACGTAATAGGCCGGTAAGTTAAAGCCTATATCCTCTTTCATACACGAACTTACCGTTCCGTTCTCATAATCTTGATATTCAATATCAAACGGCTCGCCGTAGACAAGCATTGCCGGCGTATTGTTTTTCCATTCGATTTTGATATACGGATTATCCGTATCCAGCACAACCTCTTTCACGGAAATGGATATATGTTCATTATACACAACGTCTATAAGTGTAAAATTCTCCGGCAATTTCGGTTTAGCGGTTATCGGATTCGTTAAGAAGCATACCGCCACGGCGATGCAGGCAATTATGCTGACAATGATGATCCAGAATGCGGGTTTTTTATAATTGAGCACGGATTTTATCCTCCCTTTTACGCTGCCTTCCCCGAATGCCAGCGGGCAGGCGGCTATCATTTTTCTCGGCACGCTGCAATTCACAAGCGCCTCCGAATAGGATTTTTTGATTTCTGAACCCTTATCTTTTATTACCCTCTCGTCACAGGCAAGCTCAATATCTCTGCAAAGCAGAATATACGCTACCCATAACACGGGATTAAACCAATATACTGTGAGAAGCAGAAAGCCCAGCGGCTTCCACAGATGATCGTGTCTTTTAAGGTGCGCCCTTTCGTGGGCGATAACATGCAACATATCTATTTCGCTTATATTCGACGGCAAATATATCCGCGGGCGGATAACACCAAGAATGAACGGTGTGGCGATCCCGTCGCAAAGAAAGATATTATCCCTAAGCGGCGCGGCTTCCCGCACTTTTCTTTTGAAAATCAGACAGCTGATAACCGTGTATAACAGCATTGCGGCAATACCGGCTATCCAAACGGTGGAGGCGATCAGCGTAATGATCTGCATAGGATTAGCGCCGCTGATCCCGTTTGGCGCGAGCGTTTCCGAAATCAGCGGATTCACCGCCGAATTCAGCGCCGCAATGCCGCTGTTTATCTCAGGCAATGATGAATATACGATATCGTTCGGCACAGTCTCCGTGCTCGGCACGAGGCTTAAAACGCTTTCAAGGGAAAACGGCAAAATAAGTCTGATACCCACCAAGCCCCAAAGAATCACCGAAAACGCCTTCGGCGCTTTTTTCAGCAAAAAGCGGAGCAATACGACTGCCGGCACGAGCCAGCTTGCCGTTATGCTCATATTCAGTATTTTGAGAAATACAGCTTCCATGCTCACTCCTCCTCATAATCTGCGATCATTCGGCGGAGGTATTTTACCTCGTCCTCTGTTAAGCTTTTGCGCGCTGTAAACGCCGCGAGAAACGCGGGCAAAGAGCCCTTAAAAGTATCCTCTACGAATTTCTCGCTTTGTGCGGAATAGAATTCCTCCTTTGAAATAAGGGAGGTCACCACGCCGTTATTATTCTGAAAAATGCCCTTATCGCAAAGCCTTTTCAAAACCGTGTAGGTTGTTGATTTCTTCCATTTCAGAAGCTCGGCGCTTTGCTTTGTAAGCTCCGTGGAGCTTATCGGTTCATTCTGCCATATGATATCGGCAAATTTTGATTCAACAACACCCATCTGATAATCGCTCATAATATCGTCTCCTTCGTTCTACATTCTGTAGACCACCTTTAGTCTACAATATGTAAACCATTTTGTCAATACTTTTTTGCAAAAAAATAGCGGCGGGAGTAATCCCACCGCTCTATGGTTTAAATGATGTACGGTTTATTTCGTAGTGGGCGCCGACCCGACGCCCCGAAAAACCGTTGAATTGAAACAGAATGTCGAGGACGCCATCCCCTACATTTCGTCCTCATAATTTACCGCATCGTCAAACAGCTTTTCGACCTCCGCCGAGGGCTTTTTCGTGCAAAGCGTAACAATGATCGCCGCAACAAGCCCCACTACAAAGCCCGGGAACAGCTCGTAAATTCCCGTTGAGGAGAGAAACGCAAGCCAGCAGATGTCAACCACCGCGCCGACTACGATTCCCGCGATAACGCCCTTGAAATTAAAGCGTTTCCAAAACAGGCTGAGTATGATGCTCGGGCCAAGCGCCGCGCCGAAAAGTCCCCAAGCGTTACTTACGAGATCCATAATTGAGCCGGAATTCGGGTTTGAAGCGATCACCAGCGCAACTGCCGCAACTGCCAAAACCACCAATCTGCCCGCCCAGAGCATTTCCTTGTCGCCCGCTTTATTCTTGCGAAACACGGGCTTATACACGTCACTTGCAAAGGAAGACGCGGCTGAGAGAAGCTGGCTGTCCGCCGTACTCATTGAAGCGGCAAGCACCGCCGAAAGAAGTATACCCGAAACGATCGCGGGGAAAATCTGCCTTACCATGGTAATGAAAACAAGGGAATTGCCGCTTACCGACTCGTCATATCCTAAGTAAAGTCTTCCCACGATACCAATGATTGCCGCGAATATAAGGATAAAGACCGTCCACGTGATGCCGATTCCGGCAGATTTTTTCATTTCCTTTTGAGAGCGCAGGGACATATATCTAATTATGATGTGGGGCATTCCGAAGTATCCAAGACCCCACGCCAAACCCGATATGATATCCTGCCAGCTGGAGAAAGCGTTCCAGTAATTTTCAGGCATAGGCGCAATCGTAGACATATCAAGCATGCCTGCCGCAAAGATCGGAGCTATCAGCATGCCGCCGAAAAGCAGCATCCCCTGGAAAAAGTCCGTCCAGCAAACGGCCGAAAAGCCGCCGAGGAAGGTATAGCCCACTATAATAATGGCTGCTATGTACATGGCAACGTTTGCGTCTATGCCGATTACCGTGTTAAACAGCGTGCCGCACGCCTTAAGGCTTGAAGCCGCATAGATCGTATAGGCAACGAGGAAAACCACAGCGCAGATGATCTGGAGTACGTTTGATTTAGCAAGGAAACGGTTTTTCAGATACTGGGGAACCGTGATGGAATCGTTTGCTACTATTGAAAATTTGCGAAGCCTCGGCGCTTCGATTATCCAGCTTATCGCATAACCGATAGCAAGACCAACAGGTATCCATATCTGCCCGAGACCCAAAGCATAAACAGAAGTAGGCAAGCCCATAAGCACCCAAGCGCTCATATCCGAAGCGCCGGCAGAAAGCGCCGTTACCCACGGACCCATTTTTCTGCCGCCGAGGAAATAGCCCTTTTCTCCGCTGCTCTTGCTTTTTAGGAAGAAGAAAACGCCTATGCCCAGCATAAATAAAAGATAGATCACGAATACTACTACTTCTGCTATTCTCATAAAACCGCTCCAAACCGATGTCAAAACTTTGTATAAAAATAAATAAGACTATATCTCTTGCTTTTTTAGTTACTTTAGTATATCATCTATACATAAATGCGTAAAGCGAATATTTCAAATGATAATTATGATAAAATAGCATAATTGGAGCGGATAATATGGATACAAATATTCAAAAATACCTGTCTTTTGTTAAAACAGTAGAATACGGCAGCTTTACAAGGGCCGCGGAAATTCTGAATTACTCCCAATCGGGCATCAGCAGAATGATCGCCGATCTGGAAAAGGAATGGAAAGTCGTTTTGCTTGAAAGGAGCAAGGGCGGCGTAAAGCTAACCTCTGACGGGCTAACCCTTTTACCGTACGCCAAAAGTCTCGTTGCCGAATACGAAAAGCTTCAAATGCAGGTGGATGAGCTGAACGGTCTGCAATCAGGGCTTATCCGCATCGGAACTTTCTCAAGCGTTGCCACCCATTGGCTTCAAAATATTATTAAAAGGTTTAATAAGGATTATCCCAATATAGATTATGAATTAATGCTCGGCGACTATTCCGAAATCGAGGAATGGATCCTCGAAGGGCGGGTTGACTGCGGCTTTCTGCGGCTTCCCACACATCCCGAGCTGGAGACGATCTTTCTTGAACAGGATCAGCTTATGGCGATAATTCCGGAAAATCACCCGCTTGCCGATTGCGACAAATTCCCCGTTACTGCCCTCAGCGAAGAGCCGTTTATGGTGCTTGAAAAGGGCGTTAAGGCGGAGGTTATGGAGATACTCGGGAAATACAATTTCACCCCAAAGGTGCATTTTACCACTTGGGACGACTACGCCATTATGGCAATGGTTGAAAGCGGGCTTGGCATCAGCATTCTGCCTCAGCTTATTCTAAAACGCGTTCCCTACAAAATCATCGCCAAGGAGCTTGACGTTCCCGCCTATCGGCGTATCGGCTTTGCCCTCAGAAGCAAAAAAAACGCTTCACTTGCCGTAAAGCGCTTTCTCGAATACCTGCAATACAGATAAAAGCGGCGGATACTCCGCCGCCTTTAAATTTTTACTCAAACATAGTTGCCTATTTGCTGATGATGAATTGAATTGTGGACAAAAATAATTGAATTATGCAAAATCTGACCAAAACCTGTGTATCAGACCAGCCGTGATTTTTTCTCATTTCATCGTGAATAGGCGTGCGAACGTTTTTCAATACTTCTATTTTCAGAAATCTTTTAAGGAAAATTTTAATTAATCCCGCTATACCGTCAACGAGCAATACGGCTGATAACAGTAAATAACTCAACGGGTGCGATGATTTTAAAACCAATAATACGATCAGTATGCCAAGGGGTCTTGAACCCGCGTCACCCATAAGCTGTGAGCTTGGGCTGGTGTTAAAGCACAGATACGCAATCAGAACTCCGATCATAATAAAGCTGTAAACCGCGTACTGCTCGCCGATTTCACTGAAGAATATGAAAGAAATGCTCAGGAGAGAGATTATACTTAATGAGCCGCACAAACCGTCTACGCCGTCGGAACAATTCGTAACGTTGATACCGAGCCAAAGCAAAACGGTTGAAAGCGCCGCGAATAAAATGGGATGCACATAGATTTCATAATTGAAAATCATAATCGTAGTTGAGTTATTAGAAACAAAAACCACGGAAATGATGATGCAAATTATTAAGTCAATAAGCCCTTTCTTATAATCCGACCAGGGTTTATCCGATGCGTCATCAAAATATCCGCTCAGCATTTCAAGGAAGATCAATATATCATATAATATGAACTCCTTAGTGATCGGCAACAGAAAAATGGAGCAAAGCACGAACGTGCTTATCATTATTATGCCTACTCCTCTTATTTTTCCTTTGGACACTTCGCCGTTAACGGCAAAGGCCCTGCCCTTGTCTTTCGGTAAGAACGGTAATTTTAATTTCAGCAACACAAAACAAATAGTAAATGCCGCCATAGCCGCAATCGCGATATACTGTTGCACGTTGACAAAACTTTCAAAAATGTAGAATAACATATTTAGACTTCCTAACTTATTTGAATATAGACTGTTTTTCGACAAAATTATTATATTATAATTTCCTACCATAGTCAACGAATAAAGGCGGCAGATCACTCTGCCACCTTTTCTTATTTCTTTATTCTTTTCTTTCCGGCAAGCTGTTTCAGTCGCTCGATCTCGCGCATCTCATAGTCGATCTCCTCGCCGTCGTTGATACCATGCTCCTCGCGCAGGTGCGTGATTATGCGGCGATAGTCCTCGATCGCGGCATCATAGTCACCGAGCTGCTCGTGGATCTGCGCTTTGGCAAACAAGCCGTCAGTGTAACGGGGCGCGTCCTGGACGGTGAAGGAAAGCTCAAAAGCCTCTAACGCCTTATCAGGCATACCAAGCTTGCGGTAGCCCTCGCCCAGATTGTCATACGTCTGCCAGACCAGTGGATACTTTGCCACGGCCTGCTCCCAATACGCCTGTGCCGCGGCGCGGTCTCCTTTTTCAAACGCCAGATTTCCTTGGTAGCACAGATAAGCGTAACCGCCCTTTAAGCGTTTGATATATCGCTTCGCCTCATCGTAACGGTGATCCGCCAGCAAACATTCGATGAGTGTCAGTAACGCGGCGCGATTTTCTGGGCGTTTTGCCAAAAAGTCCTCCAGATAGCGGATCACGCTGAAGTGGTTATCGAACCATTCATCGCCGCATGGGGCGTTGTTAGCCTCACGGTATTCCTTCAACGCATCCCAGATACCGCGGTCATTTTTTGTATCGCATTCAAGCGCACGCTGAGCGTAGTAAGACGCAGTCTCGTGATCACTGTGCGCGCGGTGGTTGTACAGCGCGGCAAGCGCGGTGAGAGACTCCGCGTCATCCGGCTCGTCCTTTATCCTGCGTTCGAGATACTCCACCGTGCGGTCAAAAGTCTTGGGGTTGATACGGCGCTCCGCATAAAGCATATTCCCGATCCGCTCCATCTCTTCGGAATGCGGCACTTCAAAGAGCTCGTCGATACTGACGCCGAAATAATTCGCCAGATTCGGCAGCAGAGAAATATCCGGGTCGCTGGCGCCGGTCTCCCATTTAGATACTGCTTGGGCGCTCACGCCTATTACCTCTGCCAGCGTCTCCTGCTTAATATGTTTTTCCAGTCTGAATTGTCTGATATTTTTTCCAATCATTAGTTGATTTCCTCCTTGGATTTTTAAATATTTTTTTGCTTGAGCGCTCTTACATCCTTATAATACCGCGCTTTTTCAAGAAAATCAATCGAGGCGAATTCTTGTTTATTCAACTGTTGGTTGTATGACAATACGCGTAACATAGGAAAGTATGTCTGCGAATTGCTGAGAATAAACTGAAAGAATGGCAATAAATAGCCCTTGGCCGTGCGCCCTGAACTGCCCCAAATTGTGCAGACAGTACAAAAAGCCTTTCATTTACTGAATTCTACCACTCATTGATTCAATTCAACTTCTCATTTGAATTCATATGTCAAATAACCTATAATGAAGTATAATGCAGTCATCAGGAGGTGATGTTTTGAAAATCAGTCTAGAGCACGCTGATAATTCCGAGCTTGAGGTTATTATAAAAGGTGATATAAGCAGTGAAGAAGCAATAAACGTGATTGCCGCACTTAATGCCTCTGCGTTCGGAAAATTAATGCTTCAGGGGGAAGGCGAAAGTTTCCTTTTTAATGCAACAGATATTATTTACTTTGTATCGGAGCAAGGCAAAACCTATGCCGTTACCGAAAACGGAAAGTACGAGGTAAAGGAAAAGCTTTATGTACTTTCAGACTCACTAAAAAACAAAGGATTTATACAAATTAATAAAAGTACGGTTGTGAATATCAACTTTGTAAAATCCATTTCTGCTGAATTTAGCGGTAATTACACCGCAAGACTGAAAGATAAAAAGGAAATGCTTATCATTTCAAGAAAATATTTTAATTCATTTAAAGAATTTGTAAGGAGATAACAAGATGAAAACATTAATTAATATACTGCATTTCGGCATTATCGGCGCCGGTATCGGTTCCGTTATTACTACCATCTCTATGTCTGCTTTAGGAAATCAAACAGCAAGCATAAAGGAATTTGCCTTCTGGACTCTGGCATCTATGATAATGGGTATTGCCACCAAAATTATGTTTACGGATAAAATAAAATTGCCCGTAGCAACCATTCTTCATTTTATCATTTGTTTTTCCATCGTGGTGATTACTAACATTGCCTGCGGATATATCGATAGCATTTCAACGGTATTTAAATTGATTGTGCCAATGTTTATTGCAATATATATTCTTGTTTACGCTGTTATGTTTATCACAGCAAAATTAAATGAAAAAGCCGTTAACAAATCACTTGATAGCAAATAGTAACTAAAAAAAATAACCCCTATTGTATGAATTAAGCGTTCATACAATAGGGGTTTTCCTATGTATTAAATTATGGTAATAGTATCAAAACAGTATCAAACTGAATTTTGAAAGCTCAAATTTCCTCTATTTATGCGGTATTTGAGAATACTGTTTACTATTCCCACTCCACTCAAATATCATTTATTATGAGTGGTTGATACTATATATAGTGTTTTTATTATAGCCTTTTTCTGTTTTTATTTCAAGTAAATATCGTTTTTCAACTTAATATAGTCAAAATATAGTCACAGAAATTAAAAGTTCTTCCAGCATTTTGTCTTCATAAATTCGATTATCTCTCCATTGTCTTTATCCTCATAATAAGATATAAGAAGTTTTTTAAATTCAGGCACGTCATCTTCGGGAATGGCAATAAACCCTTCGCCTTTTGAGATGAGGTAATGGTTTGCAAAAATAACGGCAGCCCTTTTATTACCGTCATTAAAAATCTGTGTTTTCATCGTGTATAGGCAGAGATTGATAGCATTATTAATATAAGCATCTTCTCTGTTAATAATATCATCAATATGCTCCATAACGACAGTTTCAATAGGCAATGGCGGGATATAGCTCGTTCCGCCTATCGTTACGGGAACGCCTCTAATTCGTCCGCCCTCACTATAAAAGCCCTCATTAACGAGCTTTGCGATATGGCAAAGGATATGATAATTGCTTTTACATTGAATTACATCATTGTCAAGTATAAATTCCCAAGCGTGCTTCAAGTTAAGAATTTTTTGAACGTCAGATGCGGTTACACCGTTGACCTTTCCGTTATCAATGATTTCCTCCGTTTGCGGAAAAGTAGTTGCAACGCCCTCTAATACCGCCTGTGAATAAATATTAGCCTTCATATTAGCTCTTGCGAAATCCAAGTTAAGTATTACTCTATCGGATAATTCGCCCGATGCAAAGTCGAGCTCCGCTAATTGTTTATCAACACGGCGAATATTTTTCCGCAGTTCTCGTGCTTCTCTATTGCTACGCAAAAGCATTTGATGCAGTTCTTCCGAATACACGTCAACGTAGGTTGATGTAACTCTACTACCTACTCGTTTTCTTACATACAAATATTTATTACCGTTTCTGTCTTTTACTTCAGGCGTTCCGTCATAAGCAATAAGGTTCAAACGAGCCTGATAATCCGCCTTTTCACGCAATAACTCTTGTATTTCATCAAAATTGTTGTTCATAAGTTTCTCCTTTGGGGAACATTTGCAAATAAATTATATAATTTTGTTCCCCAATTTGCAACACAAATAATAAATTTATTTTGTGAATGTGAGATTATATTTATTCTTGTTAAAGTTTAAAAGGGAAAGAACAGGCAAAAGGTTTCCTGTCTTTCCCTTTTATCTCTTTTAAGCTCTTTTGGTGCAGGTGATAATATGCTAATGTTTATTAACTCTTTTAGCAAGTTAGTGATTAGTGCTTTTGATATTCTCAATTTTTAACTAATTCAAATACATCTTTTTCAGAGCATTCCGTACAAACTGTTTTCAGCCAACCACCAAGACCATTATTCATTTTAACTGTGTGTCCTTCTTTACCGCAGAACTCACAAATGTGTGAGCTTCGCTTTTCAATATCGTTTATGATTTCATTTATCTCATCATTTGTTATATCTGCATAAATATCTAAAACGCCGAATTTTTCTTTGTAATCAAAAATTACAGCACCTTGCTTCTTTGATCTTTCCTGTGCTTCATCAAGTAAAGACCACCAGCCTTTACCAATGCAATATTCATTCATTTTGTCAACTCCAATATACAAATATGGTATCAAAGTTTTATTTGGAATTCAAGATATTCGTATCACTATTGTTTGTCAAAGCCCTAATTAAAGGAAGCCGTCCACAAATCACAATCACAGCCTTCGATTGTGTAGTGTAAATACTCTGGGTGTTCGATAATATATAACCTTACTGCCTCCTGCGCTTCATTATATGAATTATACCACCCAATCGGACCTACATACCTTCCGTGATGAATTCCACCTTCAAAGCAGTAATATGGACTTGGCGTGGGAGTTGGTATCGGTGTAACAGTAAAAAGTCTGCAAGCACATTGTTCAATTAAAATATATTTTACATTAGGGTGTTCTTTACAATATTGTTCCTTAGCTACCATTGCTTCATCATATGTATTATACCAACCAATTTGCCCATCATCAAGCCTATGATGCGTACTACCTTCGTCACAATAAATTATTTTAACTGTAGTCTCTCTTTGCGTTGTATTTGGTTTCTGTGTTGTAGCGACTTTCTTTGTAGTGATAGTTGTAGTTGTGGTTGGTTTCTGCGTTGTGGTCTCCTTTTTCGTTGTGGCAACAGTTGTAGTTGACTTCTGTGTTGTAATAACTTTTTCCGTAGTAGAAACCGCAGTTTGCTCTTTCGTTGTAGTAACAGTAGTATGCTGTGTAGTAGTTTCTGTTGTCAGCTCTGTTGTAGGCTCTGTATTGCTTGTAGCCGTTGTTTCCGTAGTTTCGATAACCGATACCGTTATATTGTTTGTGATATTTTCATCGATTTTATTAGAACAACCGCAAAATAAAGTTGCTAAAATTACACTAATAAATAAAGCATTAAATAAATTTTTCATAATACATATCTCCTTAAAATAAAAAAGTGCGCAACCGAAGTTACGCACAAAAAACGCATAACTCCGATTTGTTGCGACACAAACTTTTAATTCCACAGACCACAAGAGCATGACAGAATGGAGTATGCATTTTTATCAAAAAACACATACACTCGTGCCTAGAATTATTAAGTTTGTGTCGCAAATTCAGTATATCACAATACACAATCCTTAGTCAAATTGATTTTATATCTTGTGCTAATATTTAATTTTCACGTACCATTTTTAATTAATACTTATTGTTAGACTAAAATCATTTTCCGCTTCTTTTTCATAATATAAGTAATGGATTTTAATAACGATTTCGCCTCGCAGAGCTAAAAGGGTTTCAGGGATTTTATCCCTGACAAGGTGGCGTGCCACTAAATTTTTTGTGTAAGCAAAATATTTAGTGTATTGCACAACACCACGCTTGCGATAAACCTACGAAAATGACTGCTGATAGTTTATCGGCTCGCATACTCGCTCAAATGACTTTTGCAAGGCATTATAAAAAGCCACGCTGGTTGCTTGGCTTTTGTTTACTTAATTACTTGCTTTTCGTCTGCCCATAATTCATCTCTAACCCATAAGACCATAATAACTCTCTTAAGTTAACATATAAATTTTCCAAATATTTTAAGTAACTTTGTTTAAAGTGCTTTCGGCACAATTCTTCCAGCACATCTTTATCAATATATTTTTTATTATTGAGATAATAAAAATTTTGCTTTCGTAACTTTGGCAACTTATAAAATTTCTTTTGCACCGTCTGCCTTTTGCGGTTTACAAATTTTGCAAATTCATCAAACGTCATATCCTTCGAAATTATTGGAGGGATTTCATAATCTAATTTGTATTCTTGAAAAGTATTTACATAATTCTCAATCAGCCATTCAAAGAAATTAACGTCTGCTTCTAATGGTTTCTTTTTATGATTGAAATAAACGTCTTCCAACCAAAAATAACCTTCAAGGTCTACCAAATAATAATTATACATATCCTTATCCACCCACTCACAGGCAGAATGCTTTTTATCCATAATGGCAACTGCATTTTGAACATCTTTAAGCCACACTTCATACCCTGATGCTGTTTTAAATTCTCTTTCTTCAAGAGTATTCCATAGCTTCCTTATTCTATAATGTTTCATATGGATCCTCCTTGTTAATAAATGGTGACAGCGTGACGGCGTGACAGTAAATAGATACCTGCTTTGGTGACACCAAAACATAAAATTATGTGGTATCTAAATGCTGTCGCACCGTCACGCTGTCAATTTTAACAATTGTCAAATTATTGACCAACCCATCTTAGAATAATATATCTTCCTTCGTGGTTTTTTCCTAACTCATACTTAACATTGCATTTTTGCGATAAATCACTGCTTGTCAATTTGAGTTTTTTAGTAATGTTATTAATAGAAATATGCTCTGTCAAAAGCGCAGACAATTCACTTGCCGTACCTTTCCAGACAGTATTGCTTTCATTCACTATCTTGGAAATATCAATAAGAAATATACCCTCCTCTTGCTTTGCTTCCATATCTTTTTCCTCAATCAAAACCCATTTTAAATTGTGATTATTTGATTGTAACACAAGCCTTATCGGCGGCAAATCTCTGCTTATGCCATTAAGCTCAATTCTATTTATGTTCTTTTTATCTTTAGATAAAACATAAGCACCATCAACGGCACCAAATAAACCGTTAGTACCGGAAATCATATCGAAGCAATCATCTGCTTCCTGCTTTCTGGTGTGATGAATAAGGAGTAAGCAGATATTATATTCATCTGTCAACTCCTTTAAAACAGTAATTATTCTGTAATCTTTGCTATAACTGACTTTATCGTTATACGCATCACAGACCTTTTGAAAGGTATCAATGATAATTAATTTAGTATCATTGTGTTCTTCCAAAAATGCTCTTAACTGCCCTACAAGACCGTCACTGATTGTTTTTGAAACAATCGCAAAATGTAAATTGGGAGTATCGTTTATATCAAACATCTGATAACTCCGTCTTTGAAGCCGTTTCTTTGTATCTTCCAACGATAAATACAAAACACTTCCTTGTGATACAGGCTTGCTCCAAAAATCTTCACCTGTTGCAACGCTGTATGCTAACTGTAATGACAGCCTAGATTTGCCGACCTTAGGTGGGGCGGCAATTAGATATATCCCTACAGGGAACAATCCTTCTACAATGTCTTTTGAATATGTATATTCCTCATTGTAGAGTTCGCTCATTGTAAATGTGTCAAGGGTTTCTGCACTCTTGACATTTTCATTATTCTTTGCTATAGTATCATTACAAGGTATTGGTAGTGACTGCTTTTCATCTGTTGGCGCAGATGCGTTATGGGCAGTCATTATTTCTTTTTTATTCATAATTTTTATTCATCCCTTCCAAAATTTTAATAATTTGATTTAATATCAATAATTGCTCGTCTGAAATTTGCGAGCAATCATTTAATCTCTGAAACTCATTGTATAATGCAATGAGTTCTTTTTTTAATCCGATATATACTCTCGGATTTCCATAGATAACTACATCACGCTGTAAAGCCCTGCAAATGAGGTAATCTTGCTTATTAAGACCTGATACCTTGACCAAGCCATTAAGCAATTCTGCTTCCTCTGGCGACATTCTAAAGGACACTATTTTATTACGCCACCTGTTTTTATTGTCAATGTTTTTATGTGACATCACATATTCCTTTCCATATCTAATTTATCGGCTATTTCAGCCTGCCTTTCTGGAAATAGATGCGAATATATATCAAGGGTAACTTTATAGCTTTCGTGACCGAGCCTGTCGGCAATCGCAACTGCATTAAAGCCTCTGTCAATAAGCAGTGAGCAATGCGAGTGTCTAAGGTCGTGTACACGAATTTTTTTAACTCCGCTTTCCTTGCACCCTCGCTCCATTTCGTGATGTAGGTAGCTTTTGCTTATAGGGAATATCCGCATACTGTCTTTCAATCCATAAATAGATTTAAAATAGTCCTGCAATTCTTCACACAAAAACTTTGGCATCTTTACTTTTCTGATGCTCTTTTTAGTTTTAGGCGGGGTTATTACATCTTTTCTATTAATTCTTTGATATGATTTATTAACGTCAACAATAGCATTTGATAAATCTATATCTGCTCTTGTAAGGGCTAATAATTCGCCCTCTCGCAAACCACACCAATAGAGAACTTCAAAGGCATAATATGATAATGGCTTGTCCATTATGGCTTCAGCAAATTGTAGGTATTCCTCTTTCGTCCAAAAATCAATTTCATCTGATTTTTTGCTTCCTATACTGCCAACTATAGCAGCGGGGTTAGACCGAAGTCCGTAGAATTTCACTGCGTGATTGAATACAGCACTTACTTGTGAGTGCAGAGAACGGAGATATGTAGGGGCATAAGGCTTACCATAACGGCTTTTGTGTTCCATAATAGCATTCTGCCACGAAATTATATCCTTCGCTTGAATATCATTCATCTTTTTGCCATTGAAATACGGCAGTATTTTATGGTCAAGCATATATTCTTTTGAACGCCAAGTATTCTCACGAAGCTTTTTTCGCATATCGTTTTTATAGATTTCCACAAAGGCTTCGAAGGTCATATTAAGATTTCCTTTTTGAGATAAGGAAGAATTGTACGCCCACTCCTCGGCTTCTCGTTTGGTTTTGAAACTCCTCTTTGTACTCTGTTTTCTTATTCCCGTCCAATCATAATAGGAATACTGAATATCCCATTTTCCTGTTTTCTCATTCTTTTTAGCTTTCACGTTATCACTTCATTTTTATGCTCCAAAGCCATAGTATCTCTCTTGGAAAAACTTCGTTGGAACTTTACCGGCAATCACGATGTAGCCCTTCGATTTCAAATCTGCATTACGTTCCCTGATTATCTTATATGCAAAGCCTTTTGATACTCCGAGAAGGTCTACAATAGCATCTGCATCAAGATAAATTTTCTCTTTTGTGTTCATATTTTCATCTCCTTTCATAATGTAATAGCATGTGGTACATTTTGTGCCATTACTAATGTACCATAATTTATTACATTTGTCAATAAATTTTTATAATTTGTAGATTTTTTATTTTATTTGTGTTATTATGTTTATAATGTATCATCAATAAATACAAAGGAATATTTTTATGACAACTGGTAAAAAGATTAAAATATTAAGAAAAAATATAGGATTTACAGGAAAACAATTATCTGAACTAACAGGTATTCATCACGTACTTATTAGAAAATATGAAACGGATAAAAACATTCCCCAAAATCCTCACATTGAAAAAATAGCAAATGTTCTTCAAGTAAGACCATATGTAATTTCTAAAAATGATTTTAGCTTGAAATTAGAAACAATAGGTGATTTATATGGCGTGATAATTTATCTATATAAAGCTCGTTTTATAGATTTTATTATCAGTCCCACAAGCAATAATATTGATATTGAAATTAATAGCACAATCACTCAATTATTTGATTTGAAAAATCACGAAACGGGAAAAACGGAAATTGTTAATCAAAATTTCTATACTATTTCTCTTATACAAAAGCTGAAAGAAATGCCATCATATGATAAATTTTATAAATTGGTCACAGACTATGATAAACTCAAAAATGCGGAAGGAAACCATATCATTGGTACTGAAAAGCTAAATGAAGAAACTGAAATACTCGAATTAGAATTACAGCAATCTACTGAATTATTGAAAAACTTATAATAATGATGTCACACAGAGAAATCCCGAAACCCTTGCAATTAAAGAGTTTCGGGATTTAGTTGTATTTTCTAACAGTAATCAAATTATAATCTAAAAAAGCATTTGCATAATAATTTTCTTGGCAAGTTTATTATATAAGAATAACAAATTAATACAACAATCAGTCATATAACACTTCTAATAGCAACTGCAAAAATAATTTGAAAAAGATATTTTTAATGATGAATAAAGTAAAAATTCGATTTAAGATATACCAACAACATTTTATAATACCTTTGTTAATTAAGTTGTACCATTCTCATCGTCACTAATAGAGAATAGCCGCCTGCATACACCTTCTATTATATTTTTGTATTCTTTTGGATTAAGTAAACTAAAATGATATTTTATTAAACCATTAATAAAATAATTGTTTATAAAAAAATTATTATCTGATTGGTATATCTCTCTAAATAAATTCAATACTGATTGACTATGGTATTCAGTAGGCGTTTCGTTAACTCTATCCGTAATAAGAAAATCTCTAAATTTAGAAGAGTTTTCCTGCTCATTATTGCTATTTTTAATTAAATCTACGCACCTATTATACAATTCGGGTGTTATATAATAAGCATAGTTAAATTTTGACAGTCTCAAAAGTATATCAAGAAATTCAACAAGGTCGCAGTCTAACAATGTTAAGAAAAGACACAAGCCAATATTCTGAGACCCATCCAATTCAGCAACATTATAAACAAATTGATCATCTGTTACAAGACAATAATTACTGTACTCTTTTACAACTGCCAATGAGGTTCCCTCGCATAGCCATTTCTCATCTATGAATAATTGATTTATCATTTCGTCAGATGTAGTATAATCAGAGTTACAAATTATATTAAGCGAATTAAGAAATTTTTTTAATCTAGTTAAGAACTCATGCCTATGTCTTTTAAAGTCAGAATCATTATCTATCATTGTCAATTTTTCATTATGATAAACTAGTGAGCCTTTTTCTCTTTTTGAAGACAATCTGGTTAATTCATTGTCAATATCTTGAAGCATTTGATCTTCAACCTGCTGAGTACAACATAAACATAAACTGCTGGGGAACTTATCAACAATATTCAGTTTACATATTATAACTATTATTTCATATGAAAGCACATATTTATCAATAGCGGTTATTGACATATTCCTATTGTTTAGTATCCGTCTTTGGTTTTGATGATACAAAAACTCTAACGCCTCTAATCTCGATTTTCCTATCATTTTTGAAAAACTAGTTAATGGCAACTTAACATCCGAATTATTATAATCGTCTACAATTTTTTCGAGTGCTCCAGAATTCTCCTTTACATATTCTGTAAGTTTTAAGATGGATTCATCTATGTCTCCTTTAAAAGCAATTGTTGACGGATGTTTCATTATACTTTGAAAAGAAACTTTAGAAATATAATTCACAAGCGGTTCTATTTTGGTTAATGTATATTCATTATTGAAAATATTTATTTTTTCGCCAATTACTCTAAACATCAAATCTGAAATTTGAGGATCATCTGAAGTGCAGTGTTTGCAATTGGCAAAATTATTGGGAACAATTCCATCAAGAATTTGTGCTTCATGGATAGCAACAGCTATTCTCCCTTGATTGTTAGATAAAAAACATACTGTATTCTCCTCTACAATTTCTGGCTTTTTGTCGCTCACCAATCTATCCACCTCAAAGAAAATTGCATTTAAACAACTATCATTTGAATCATCAATAAGAAGAGATTTTAAATAATACTTATAGGCGTTTTCATCATGTAGTTTTGATAATGTAGCACCTACTATTCCGAGCATATCAGCTCTGTCATTATACGATTTTGCCGCATTTAAATATTTATCGTTTACACACTGATCATGCTCATACCGAGTATTTAGCAAGTAAAGTAATGCATTTTCTGTTTTATAGTTTTCGTATTCTTTTATAAAACATTTTTTAGCGTTTTCGATCCTTCCAAAATGGAGCTCAATTAATCCTCTGTTTACTAATAAACCCTGCGTGAGAAATCCATGATCTTCAAGGAAGCGATATATGTCTAGCGCATTTCTAATGGTATCGGAATTACAGTGTAATATAAGCCCTATTCTGTAAAGATCGTTATACAAGGCATTGTTTGAATTAATAATATTTGATAAACTAACCAATTCATCAAACATACTATATTTATCAAGAACGGATATATATAAAGAACACCCAGAAATATTCATGCTATCTAGATTTGATTTAAGCCATTCAATTCTTTCGATGTTTCCTTCCAATACCTCTATGCAAACGAACGAAAAAGCACTACTATATAATTTCCTATATTTATCTATTAATTCTTTAATATCATCTTTAAGTGTTCTATATTTTATAATAATAAATTCAACACTTTTTTCATATAAATACGCATGTTTATTTAAAAAGTTAATACGGGCATCATTATCAAGAGAATAAACATACTGAATTAATGGAGAAAAATTATCATTATCATTACAAAACTTAATCAAATTATCTTCGTTAATTGGAATTTGATAAAATATTTGATAGAAATAGAAATCTTCAATGATTTTCTTGCACGACTTTAATTCTACAGAAATCGCATTATATAAACAATCGAACTCGTCTTTATACTCAATAAGATTTTTTAAAACTGTATCCATTAATATTTCTTGTAATTCAACATCTAATTTTTGAATCTTGTTTAAATTATTTTTAATAAATTCAATATAATTATTAATAGGGTTATCAGTAAATTTCATCACTGCACGGGCCATTTCAAAAGCGATATAAAGACATTCAAAGAAAAATTCCTCATTATACAGAGAATATAACTCCCTTGTTTCATCCTTTATCCCAAAATAATGATTGAAGTATATGTAGTATGCGAGATGCTTATATATATAGTTCGCATTATTATATTTGAATGGTGCTTTTTTATTCTCTCCTGATTTTACCAATAATTTATCTATCAATTGATTTGAAATTACTAATTCAGCAATATTTTTCAATTCTGTATTAGAAACAAATTCTATTATCTGTTTAAGATAGTTTACTAGATTCAATGAGATAAAAAGTTCTGCTAGTTCATCAACTCCATCTTTATTTGGAAACATTATATATTCACTAATATGTTTTTGTAAATTACCTCTATCACAATAAGCGCAGTAAATAATTCTATATCTCAGTATTAATTCATTATATGTTTCCCCTAAATCAGATTTGTAATTTGATAGAATGAATGAAAGTGTATTAAAATCTCCTTCACATACGCAATTCTTCATAATAGCAATAAGCGCACAAAAGTTATTTCCATGTTCATTGTAATAATTTCTAATATAGTTACCGTCGGCGAGTCTTTGCGATGCATTTTTCTCAGCAAGGCTTTTCCATTCTTTTAATAGTTCAACAGTATAGGTTACCTCATCAGTATCAATTAGTTTCGCATGTGTTTGACATAACCATATGCCATTTTCAATGCTTTTTCTCTCTTCGGGGGTCATTGAAGGATCATATCTTTTTCCGCCTGGTGCTGCGGCACAAATATGGGCTGCAACTCCCGTGACGGAAGTTTTGTCATTCCCTTCAAACGAAGCACCAATAGTAAAAGCATTGCAATCAGGTTTAGAACAAATATATCCCACTCTGCTTGCCATTTTTCTTTTTGTAGCCTCTGTGAAATCGTCTCTATTATTGGACATATCTTCCTCCTACCAAATAATGTTTTTAGATCATGGACATTTAGAATTAGATCATTGCTTTTCCTACTGAATCGTATACAGTAAAAATAGGATTATATTATTTACATGCCAAAAATCAACTTCTAAACATTCACTGAAAATAATTAAGTTATTCTTTTATATATTTCGATTTGTTTTTCACACTCAATTATTGTAGTCGTATATGCCATACCACACTACTAATTATTTTTTTATTTGCAATCACTTTTGATTGTTTCAACAATACTAATTAATCTTTCTTGTAAACTAATTATACTTATAGAAACAAATGAACGCAATATTTAAAACTAAATAAACTGAAAGAAAGTCTGCAATCATTTTTTATCACACTACTTATATTAAATAACCATATAAATTTATTTTATAAAATTTGGTTTTGTAGTCAAAACATAGTCACGGACAAAAAGAAAAATCCCGAAATCCTTGTAGTACCAAGGGTTTCGGGGCTTTGTTATATTACTCCCACTCCACGGTTCCGGGGGGTTTGGAGGTGATGTCGTAGACTACGCGGTTGACGTGGTCGACTTCGTTGGTTATGCGGTTTGAAACTTTCGCGAGGATATCGTATGGGATCTTTGCCCAGTCCGCAGTCATAAAATCATCCGTGGTGACGGCTCTGATGGCGATAAGATGATCGTAGGTTCTGTGATCGCCCATAACGCCGACTGTCATAACGTTCGGCAGAACGCAAAAGAACTGCGCGAGATTTTTTTCGTAGCCATTCTTCGCCATTTCGTCGCGGAGTACCCAGTCGGCCTCCTGAAGAATTTTGATTTTTTCCGCGGTAAGTTCGCCGATAATTCTAACGCCGAGTCCCGGGCCCGGGAACGGCTGACGCCATACCAGCTCCTTTGGTATACCAAGCTTCTCGCCAACTCTGCGTACCTCGTCCTTGAAAAGATCGGCAAGGGGCTCGATCACGCCGAGAAATTCCACGTCATCGGGAAGATTCACTCTGTTGTGGTGCGTTTTGATCACCGCCGCGTCGCCCTTTCCGCTTTCGATGCAGTCTGGATAGATCGTACCCTGGGCAAAATAGCCCTTGTCCTGCTGCTTTCTGATCTCGTTCCAGAAAACGTTAAAAAATTCCGTGCCGATGATCTTACGCTTCTGCTCGGGATCGGTAACTCCCTTCAGCTTTGCAAGGAACTGCTCTCCACAGTTTACGCGAACAAAATTCATATCGAAGAGCGATGTAAAAGTATTTTCAACGAAATCGCCCTCGTTCTTGCGCATCAGACCCTGATCCACGAATACGCAGGTGAGCTGCTTACCCACCGCGCGGGAAAGCAAGCCCGCCGCAACGGAGGAATCAACGCCGCCCGAAAGGCCGAGAATAACATTCTTATCGCCTATCTGCTCGCGAAGCTTTGCAACTGTATTTTCGATGAAATTATCCATTACCCAATCGCCGCTGCATCCGCAAACCTCATAAAGGAAATTGTGCAGCATTGCGTTGCCGTATTCACTGTGGGTAACCTCCGGGTGGAACTGAACGGCATAGATTTTCTTTTCCGTATTCTGCATTGCCGCGCAGGGGCAGTTATCAGTCTTAGCGATGATCTCAAAGCCCTCGGGAGCGGTCGCGATATAATCCGTATGGCTCATCCATACGATACTTTTTTCAGGAACATCCTTAAAAATAGCGGAATTCTTCGCGGTGATCTCGATCTTGCCGTATTCCGAAACAGGAGCGGTAGCAACCTCGCCGCCCGCCATCCACGCAATAAGCTGACAGCCGTAGCAGATGCCCAGGATCGGCACGCCGATCTCAAGGATCTCCTTTGTATAGTGTGGGGAGGACATATCAAAAACGGAGTTTGGCCCGCCTGTGAAAATTATTCCACTGTAGTTTTTCGCTTTGATCTCCTCTATAGGCGTTGTGTAAGGCAAAATCTCCGCATAAACGCTGTGATCGCGCACGCGCCTTGCGATGAGCTGATTATACTGCCCTCCAAAATCAAGAACAAGAATTTTTTCCATATTCGTCCTCCTAAAATCTCTATTATATTAAGATATTATAAACAATAAATAGAACTATTGCAAGGGTTAAAGAAACCATAAAATACTAAAATCAAAAGCACGGTGACAATGCGCGCCGTGCCTTGAATTTGTTTATTTATTCCTGTAAATGATCGATTCTCTTTGGGGACCGTTGGAAACCATGGTGATCGGGTAGCCGATCGCCTGCTCGATGAAATCAACGTAATCCTTCGTTTCCTGCGGAAGCTCATCATACTCCTTGATTCCCTTAATATCGCAGTGCCAGCCCTTGAAGATCTTTAAAACGGGCTTGCATTTTTTAAGTATGGGCGTTGTTGGGAAGTAATCAATGATCTCGCCGTCCAGCTCGTATGCCACGCAAACCTTGATCTCCTCGAGATAAGAAAGACAGTCGAGAGCCGTTAAAACCACCTGGGTTGCGCCCTGACACTCTACGCCGTAGCGTGTTGCTACGCAGTCGAACCAACCCACTCTTCTCGGTCTGCCTGTGGTCGCGCCGAATTCGCCCTTGTCTCCGCCGTGGATACGAAGCTCCTGCGCCTCATCCTCGTCAAGAATTTCGGAAACAAATTCGCCCGCGCCGACAGCGGAGGAATACGCCTTCGTTACTACAACGATATCCCTCAGCTCGCCGGCGGGAATGCCCGCGCCTACGCAGCCGTAACCCGCGAGGGTCGACGAAGAAGTAACCATGGGATAAATACCGAAATCCGGATCTTTGAGTGTTCCCAGCTGACCCTCAAGCAAAATTTCCTTGCCCTCTTTAAGCGCGTTGCGGATATAGGTGTGCGTGTCGCACACGAAGGGCGCGATCTTTTCCTTGTAATCCATACAAATCGCAAACAGCTCGTCCTCATCAAGGAGGGGCTTGTTGTAAACATATTTCAAGGTGAGATTTTTGAGCGTGCAGATATTCTTAAGCTTAGCCCTTAAGGTCTCCTCATCAAAAAGCTCATTGACCTGAATGCCGATCTTTGAAAATTTATCTGAGAAGAACGGGGCAATACCGCTTTTCGTTGAGCCGAAGGCCGCCTTGCCGAGCCTTTCCTCCTCATATTCATCAAGCAGAACATGATAAGGCATAACTATCTGGCAACGCTCTGAAACGAGAAGTTTGGGATCGATCCCTGCTTTCTTCACTTCCTCAAGCTCATTTATAAATTTGTTTATATCAAGCGCCACACCGTTTCCGATAATATTTACGGTATTGTCGTTGCAAATGCCGCAGGGCATAAGATGCAGGGCAAATCTGCCGTAATCGTTAATAATCGTGTGACCTGCGTTGGCACCGCCCTGGAAACGGATAACGATATCCGCCTTAGAGGCAAGCATATCGGTGATCTTGCCCTTGCCCTCGTCGCCCCAGTTGGCGCCCACGATCGCTCTTACCATAATTCTCTCTCCTAAAGCTTATAAATTGCGTTTTGAAAAACAAAACAGGCTCGGAATAAATCCCGGACCTTAATTAATTATATAATAACGCAATAACTAAGTCAATAAACAATTTATTAATTATTTCTCAAGAAAAAAAGGAGGGTATCAACCCTCCTTAAAAAAGTCACCTCGACAGCTATTGCGAAACAGTAAATAACGAATAAAAGAGACCTCGTTTCTCTATTAAACGATCAAAATTGCCCTGCTCTGCTATTTCTCCATGATGCAAAACTATGAGTTCATCGTATTCCCTTAACACGTTTTCCTCAAGTCTGTGGGTTACAATAATGCGTGTAATATCTTCCATTTCTAAAACGGAATTCATAATACTGTTTGACGTTATCTCATCCAATGCGGCAGTAGCCTCATCCATAAGTAAAACCGATGTGTTTCTCAGTAACGCTCGGGCAATGGAGATTCTTTGCTTTTCACCGCCGGATAAAGCGCTTCCGTTTTCGCCGCAAATATAATCCTTACCATAACTGCCGATTAACTCTGAAAGACCTGCTTTTCGAATAGCCATCTGAACCTCATCATCCGAGAAATCCTTGTAAAGTGTAACATTATTATAAATAGTATCGTTAAATACAAATACGTTTTGCTGAACGAGCGATACCGTCCGGAATAGCGAGTTCGGATGAATACTCCGCAGCTCAGTTCCGTCAAACGTTATACCGCCTTTATAATTCTCATACGTTTGCATAATAAGCTTTAACAAGGTCGTTTTGCCTGAACCCGAGCTGCCGACGATCGCATATTTCTTTCCGGGTAAAAAATCGAGATTTATATGATGCAAAATCTCTTTATTATCTTCATAACCGAAAGACAGATCACGAATTGAAATGCCTTGCGTCAAGGTGTGAGATATTTCTTCCCCTTCGGCCTCTTCATTCCTGAATAAGAAATCTGATAATTTATCCATTATCGTTATTGCCGCTTTTCGGTTTGCAAGAAGCGCAGGCATTCTTTCTATCGGCGAAATGACAAAGGTGACTAACTGCAAAAAAACTAATACAATACCGGGCGTGATTCCTGTTCCCGACAAAGCCATCCATGCGCCGATCACGAAAACGCCGAGCCGCATAATTACGCTGGCGGCGGTGCTTAGCAAATTAACGTTTTCTTCTGCGTATCTTCTTTTATACTTGATATTTTCAATTTTACTGTTATCCATTTCAAAGCGTTTTTGTATCTCTTTTTCCGCGCGAAAGCTTTTTATAACCGGGAAGCCCGAAAGAATATCCTTTATTGTTTCAACGTATTTGGCATTTCCCTCCGAAACTTTTTTCTCCGCCTCAGCCAGCTTTTTCGCGGGCGGGAGAGATACGATTATCGGCAAAAGGGAAAGCAATACCGCCACAAGCGTTAAAACCGGGCTATACCATATCATTAAAATGAGCGCTCCCACAAAGCTGACACCGATATCCACAAAAGTAAGGATACTGTCAAGATAGTAGTCTTCCACAGATCGCATATCGTTCGTTAAAGCAGATATCAGCTTGCCCGTGTTTTCACCCGATAGCGCGCCTATTCTCTTACCTAATATTTTTTCAAAAGCGCTTGCCTTGTATTGCGCCATTGCCGTTTGAATAAACTTTGGTCTTGCTTTGCGGTAAATAAAATACGCCGCAATAAAAATTGTAAAGGTGATAACGGCGACTATAGCTATAAAAGAAAGCGAGGTCCGATCGCTTCCCGCCGCTATATCAATTATCTTTTGAAGCAGCCAGGAAACCACTAAGTTATATACACTTAGAGCGACCATAGATACGATGGCGATAATAAGCCATATTTTGCTATGCAAAAATAGTTGACGTTTTAATTGCTTCCTATTGTTAATATGTTTTTTCATTTTATTTCCTCCGTGTTCATAAAAAATCGGCCGCAAGAAAAGAAATTCCCTGCGACCGAATAATTGGACATAGCTATCCCAAAAGGCATACCACACCATATAATCAGTGAAAAGAATATCTACTTTCCTGCGAAACGGCACGACAAACAACGGCAATTACGCCGTGAACAACGATCATGCCAAATATCTTTTAGCAGGAAACGTAAATCATCTTTTCACCTCTTCCATTTAATTTGGTTAAAAATTATCATATTTATTCTTATTTGTCAAGTTTATTAAAAGGAATAATACGCCTTGCCGTTTTCAAGGGTCACTCCGTAATAATATGCCAGCTCAGATACGTTGACTATCTGATACCCCTCTTTAACGAGTACGGGAACGGCTCGCTCCACCGCCTCCGCCGTGCCGGGGAAAAGATCGTGCATAAGTACCACGTCTCCGCCGTCGATACCGCTGATAAGCTGTTCGTAAACGTCATCGGCGTTCTTTTCTTTCCAATCCTCCGTATCGATGCTCCAAAGAATTATCGGAGCGCCACAGGCGGCTGTTATCGTATCCGTCATAAAGCCCCCTGTAGGTCTGAAAAGCGCGGGCTTCTGCCCGGTGAAATTCATTAGGATATCCGTGCATTTGGTAATATCCTCAACCGTCACCTCCGTGCCGTAATGGTTATGATCATAGGTGTGATTGCCGATCTCAAAGCCGTTTTCAACCATTTCCTTAACGCACTGAGCGTGATTTGAATTATTTATCCTCTCTCCAACGATGAAAAATGTTGCGGAGCAATTATGTTCCTCAAGAGCCTTCAGAATAATGCCTGTTGAAGGACCGTTTGGACCATCGTCAAAGGTAAAGGCGATCATCGGCTTGCTTGTATCAAGATCTGTTCGGATATAATCGGGCTTTTCCGAAACGGTGATCCTACAGCTTGCGGACACGCCGTTGTAGGCAGTTGCGGTTATATCGGCCGTTCCTGCTGACAAAGCAGTGAGCTTACCGTTTTTCCCTACGGCAAGCACCTGCGGATCATTCGATTTAAACTGAACTCCCTTTGCCGCCGAGCCTTCGGGCAGGGAGACCTTCAGATCGCAGACAGTTCCGACGTAAAGCTTTTCGTTAAACACAGAAACGTTTATATTATACGGAGCGTCCGCAACGGTTATCTCGCAAACCGCCTTGTGGCCGTTATACGTTTCGGCGGTGACGGCGGTTTTTCCCGGCGCAAGAGCAGTAACTTTTCCGTTTTCATCAATTTTTACCGCCTTATCGTCGGAAAGCGAATACGCGATTCCCGTAATCAGCTTTGACTCGGGAATATAAAATGGGAGCGTATATTCCTCTCCAACGCCCAGCGACAGGGCTTTTTCATCAATATCCAGCTCCTGGGGCGCGTCAATAACCTCTACTGTTATCTGCTCTTTCCCTGCTTTAAGCTTTGCTTGGCCATTGGCAACGGCTATTATATTTCCGCTTTCATCAACCGTTATTATGCTTTTATCATAGCTTTTAAGTTTTATTTTTTCTTCGCCCTTAGCGGGATAATTATATATCTGCCCCACCCCGAGAAACAGGATCGCGTTTTCCGTATCTGAGGGTGGATTTTTCAAACCTCCGCCTATAGCGAGGGCCGCCGATATGAGGATCAGCACGGCGGCAACGCCTGCTGCCGCTATTACCCAAGCTTTTTTAATTTTTATCAATTCTGTTTTCTGACGATCTCGTACTCGCCGTTATCCGGGCGGAAATATCTACAGCTTCTGTTTCTTTCCTGAAGCAAACGCACGTATTCATCCTCGTCAAGCTGCAACGAGCAGAAGTATTCGTCAGCTTCATCGTCGTATTCGTTATACCAGCATTTTTCGCATAAACTATCCATGCTTCTCATCCCAAAATCAATTATATTTTGCGTTGCCGCAAAAAAAGAACCGATAAAATATCAGTTCTTTTTACTGCCTTACCAAAGCCAAGCTACGCTCAGCTATATTTTAGTTTGATCTTTTTTATTAATGGTGGAAAAGTCTGATTCCTGTCATCGCCATAGCTATGCCGAAGCCGTTGCAACATTCGATAACGTTTGCGTCACGAACCGAGCCGCCGGGCTGAGCGATATACTTAACACCGGACTTAACGGCTCTTTCGATATTATCTTCAAAGGGGAAGAACGCGTCTGAACCGAGTGCTACCTTATCCATCTGCTTGTGCCACTCGATTTTTTCCTCTTTGGTAAAGGGTTCGGGCTTTTCGGTGAAGTATCTCTTCCAAACGTCGTTAGCGTAGAGATCCTCATAATCGTCGCTGATATAGATATCTATTGCGTTATCAGCGTCGCACTTTCTGATGCCCTCGATGAACGGTAGATTCAGCACCTTTTCGCTTCTGCGAAGCCACCAATTATCTGCCTTGTTGCCCGCAAGACGGGTGCAGTGGATTCTCGACTGCTGACCGGCGCCAACGCCGATGGTCTGCCCGCCCATAGCGTAGCAAACGGAGTTTGACTGGGTGTATTTAAGGGTTATCATCGAGATAAGAAGATCGATCTTCGCGATCTCGGGGATCTCCTTGATCTCAGTGGGCATATCGTTGAAAAGCTCTTTGGTTATCTTCGCGTCGTTTCTCTTCTGCTCAAACTTGATGCCGAAAAGCTCCTTCGTTTCCATCATCTCGGGAACGTAGTTCTCGTCAATTTTGATTACGAGATATCCGCCGCGGCGCTTGCTCTTGAGAATTTCCAGAGCCTCATCGGTGTAGGAGGGAGCGATAATACCGTCCGATACCTCTTTAACAAGGAATTTTGCAACGCAGGCGTCGCACTCATCGGAAAGGGCGGCGAAATCTCCAAAGGAGGATACGCGGTCGCAGCCTCTTGCTCTGACGTATGCCTGAGCAATGGGGGTGAGCTCCAGATCATCGGGCACGAAAAATGCCTTTCTGTCTGTATCGGATAAGGGCTGGGCAACTGCCGCGCCGGCGGGCGAAACGTGCTTGAAGGAAGCCGCGCTGGGAAGCCCTGTTGCCTCTTTCAGCTCCTTAACAAGCTGCCATGAATTGAAGGCGTCAAGCAGATTGATATAGCCCGCGCTTCCGTTGAGTATCTCAAAGGGAAGCTCCTTGCCGTCAAGGTGGATCCTTGCGGGGTTCTGGTTGGGGTTACAGCCGTATTTTAAGGTGTACTCGGTCATAATCGTTCCTCCTGTATATTAGGGTGAGGGAGTTGAATTCTTCCGCCCTAAATTTAATTAGTACACATATTTTATACTGCCGCATTGAAAAAAGCAAGGATAAATGCTACAATTATGTCAATAAATTAAGAAAAGAGTAAAGCAGTTATATGAAAGGCATTTTAGCGGTCAATCACTTTTTGAAAACCGCAAAGTTTTCTGAGCTTCACAGTCACCTTGTTGAAGCGGCAAAAAAAGAAAATATCAAGCTTGAAATCAAAACGAATCTGAAGCTTGCCACGGTAAGCCCGCAATGCGATTTCGTGCTGTTTTGGGATAAGGATATAAACCTCGCCCGCCGCCTTGAAAAGCAGGGGCTGAAAGTTTTTAACAGCGCAGATTCAATCGAAAAGTGCGACGATAAGGCGAGAACCTATATTGAGCTTTCAGGCATAGTTCCTCAACCGAAAACGCTCGTTGCGCCCAAAACGTATTTCAAAGCCGACTTTACCGAATTCGTTGATAACGCGATTGAGATTTTAGGGTTTCCTCTCGTTTTCAAGGAATGCTTCGGCTCCTTTGGCGAGCAGGTTTTCCTTTGCAATACGAAAGACGAAATCATCAGCCATATAACCGAAAGACCGTTTATTTTGCAGGAGTTCATCGCCTCCTCCGCGGGGCGTGATAAGCGCATCGAGGTAGTGGGCGGCAGAGTGGTTGCCGCAATGGAACGCTTTAACGTTAACGATTTTCGCTCAAACGTTACAAACGGCGGAAAAATGAAGCCCTGCGTGCCTACACAAGCGGAATGTGATATCGCCGTTGCCGCATGCGAAAAATTGGGGCTCACCTTCGGTGGCGTTGATCTGCTGGAGGGCGGGATCGTTTGCGAGGTAAACAGCAACGCCCATATAATAAATATTATGAATTGCACCGGTATAGACATTGCCGCGGAAATTTTTAAGGAAATACAAAGCAAATTATGAGCGGACTTTTGATTTACAGCCGTTTTGAGGCTGAGCGCAACGCCTTTTCCGTTGAGCAGTACAAAAAGCATCTTGACATATCGCTGATGCTTGAGGAAGAAATTGATTTTTCCGGCCCTGCCGATTTCGTCATTAACAGAACGAATAATTATGGGATAGCCGAGGAATTCGAAAAGAGAGGAATTAGAGTTTTCAATCCCTCAAGTCTTACGCGCCTTGCCAATGATAAGCAGAAGTGCTACGAATTTATGCGTGATAACGGCATTGAAATTTTGCCTGTTGATTATAAAACGCCGCCCCTCGTTATGAAGCCCATAGACGGCAAAGGCGGCAAGGACGTTATTCTTATTAAGGACGGCGTTCCGCCCGAAAAAGGGGGCTACGTTTACCAAAAGCCGGCTACCGATCTTGGAAAGGATCTGCGCGTCTGGCTCATCGGCGGCAAAATCATCGCCGCGGTGTTGCGCGAGAGCAAAACCGACTTCCGCGCCAACTTCTGCCTCGGCGGGAGCGCAACTCCCTACACACTTTCTAAAGATGAAACTGCCCTTATAGACAAGATTTCGGGCTTACTTGAATATGATTATATCGGAATAGACTTTCTTTTTAATAACGGAAAAATCATTTTTAACGAAATTGAGGACTCCGTTGGCGCAAGAATGCTTTACAACTTAACAAATATTGATATAATAGAAAAGTATTGCAAATATATAAAATCAACATTATGACAAAAAGAGGTCAATATGATAAAAATTGCTCTTGCAGGAAATCCAAACTGCGGAAAAACAATGCTGTTTAATGCCCTTACGGACTCAAACCAATACGTCGGCAACTGGGCGGGCGTAACGGTTGAGGCGAAGGAGGGCAGGCTCAAGGACGAAAAGGACGTTATCGTTGCCGATCTTCCCGGCATATACAGTCTTTCCCCCTACACGCCCGAGGAGGTAGTTGCGAGAAATTATCTCGTCAACGAAGAGCCGGACGTTATCCTCAACATAATAGACGGAACGAATCTTGAAAGAAATCTTTATCTGACCACTCAGCTTTGCGAGATCGGTATCCCCGTTGTTATGGCTATCAATATGATAGACCTTGTAAAAAAGAACGGCGATATTATCAATCTTGAGGAGATCAGCGAGCATTTCGGCTGCGTCTGCTTCGAGATTTCCGCTCTCAAGGGCACCGGCGTTAAAAAATGCGCCAAAAAGGCCGTTGAGTTGGCGCGCACCAATAAGGGCATCCCCCCGATACACCATAGCTTTGACGACCGTGTGGAATCGGCTATCCATTTTATTTCGGCAATGCTCCCTGACGGCACGGATATGCTCCACAAAAGATATTACGCAACGAAAATTTTCGAGCGGGATCGCCTCGTTTCCGATAATTTCCCCGACTGCGAGAGCATTATCAAGGACGTAGAAAAATATTACGATGATGACAGCGAGAGCATCATCGCCGATCAGCGCTATAAATACATAACTTCCTGCATAGATGAATGCCGCACCAAAAGCGGAAAAACCCCGATTTCGGAAAAAATTGACGCGGTCGTTACGAACAAGTATTTATCTCTGCCGATTTTCGTGCTAATCATGTTCGGCGTTTATTATCTTTCCGTCACCACCCTCGGCAGTTATCTGTCCGATCTCATAACGCAAAAGCTTTTCGGAGCGGAGGGGCTTGCCCTTCTTGCGGATAACTTTCTTACCTCCATTAACTGCGCGCCGTGGCTGACCAGCCTGATTACGGACGGAATCATCGGCGGCGTAGGAGCGGTTCTCTCTTTCGTTCCCCAGATCATCGTATTGTTCATTTTCCTCTCGTTTCTTGAGGACTGCGGATATATGAGCCGTATCGCTTTTATAATGGATAGGCTTTTCCGCAAATTCGGTCTTTCCGGCAAGAGTTTTATACCCATTCTCGTTGGAACAGGATGCGGCGTGCCGGGAATAATGAGCAGCCGCACCATTGAAAACGTCAACGAGCGCAGAATGACCATAATCACCACAACCTTTATTCCCTGCGGAGCAAAGCTGCCGGTTATTTCCCTCATCGCCTCCTCCCTTTTCGGCGGCGCGTGGTGGGTGGCGCCCAGCGCCTATTTCACGGGCATTGCTTCTATCATCATCAGCGGAATAATCTTAAAGAAAACCCGCATTTTCAGCGGCGACGTTTCGCCCTTCGTTATGGAGCTTCCCAGTTACCATATGCCAACGCTCAAATCAGTTTTCCGCGCCACTTGGGACAGAAGCTGGAGCTACGTTAAAAAAGCGGGAACGATCATTTTCCTCGCTTCCTGCGCCGTTTGGTTCTTATCGAACTTTGGTTTCTATGACGGCAAATTCGGAATGGTGCAGTATATGGATAATTCCGTGCTTGCCTATATCGGCAATTTCGTTCACATTATCTTCAGTCCGCTGGGCTTTGGCACCTGGCAGGCTTCCGTCGCAACGCTCCTCGGACTTGTGGCGAAGGAAGAGATCGTTGGCGTTTTCGGCGTGCTTTACGGCAATATAAGCGAGGGCTTCAACGCGCTTTCGGGATATTCATTCCTTGTATTCAACCTGCTGTGCGCGCCCTGCGTTGCCGCGATGGGCGCTATCCGCAGAGAGATGAACAGCCCCAAGTGGACTTTATTTGCGATCGGCTATCAATGCTTCTTTGCGTATTGCGTTTCCCTTTGCATTTATCAGCTTGGACTGCTGTTTGTCTCGGGAGATTTCGCGATTTCAACCATTTTCGCGTTTCTCATCATCGCCGCCCTTATATTTATGCTGATAAGAAAGCCTTATAACAACCGAAAAATTACCAAGCGATAATTTGCTTGAATAAAAAAATTATTTATTGTATTATTAAAACAGTGCAAATATAAACCAACGATATACTGAGAGGTGGAAAACTTGAGAATTTCAACGAAGGGCAGATATGCCTTAAGCCTTATGCTTGATCTTGCCATGAATGACAACGGCGAAAATATATCTATAAAGGCTATCTCCGATCGGCAGGGGATCAGCACGAAATATCTTGAGCAGATCATCTCCACCCTCAATCGTGCGGGCTATGTTAAGAGCGAACGCGGCTCCGGCGGCGGCTACAGGCTGGCGAAAAAGCCCGAGGAATACACGGTTGGAATGATCCTCAGGCTCACGGAGGGCAGCCTTGCGCCGATCTCCTGCATAGAGGATGACGAGGAAAGCCGTTGCCCGAAATACGGCAAATGCCCCACCGTAGGCGTTTGGGAGAAAATCAACGACGCTATCAATAAGGTGGTAGACAATATCACCCTTGCAGATTTGCTTAATGACCAAAATATTTAAGATTTTAAATTAGATTTCTCAATTGGCTTAATTGAAGGCACCCTTTACACAAGGGAGCCTTTTTTAATAGCTTTTGCCATTGCTTGGCAGACTAATTAAGTTTAATCATTTATATTGCCGCTGCCGTGGCGGAGCGTATCATTCTTTTGAATCGCAAAAGAACGATACCAAGAAAACGATTCAGGGGTTCGTTTGCGACCGCTCGCAGTGCGAGATGAAGGGAGCAATAAGAACTGG
>JAFLRY010000020.1:0-3925 GCA_022511205.1 Eubacterium sp.
ATAGGGGACTTGAACCCCTGACCCCCACACTGCCAGTGTGGTGCGCTCCCAGCTGCGCTAATACCCCGTGAAATTTAACAATGTAATTGTAGCAAGAATAAAAGCAAAAATCAAGATAAATTTTTAGTTTTATAGTATTATATTTCAAAAAATTAAAATAAGTATTGCAAAATCAGCGGAAATGTGCCATAATATCTAAGCACGGCAGTAGTGAAGCGATTATGTTGCCGATCGTGCTACTTAAAAATCGAGGTGTGGCTCAGCTTGGTAGAGCGCCACGTTCGGGACGTGGAAGTCGCAGGTTCGAATCCTGTCACCTCGACCATTTGAAACAGCGTTGAGTTAAAAGCTCAACGCTGTTTTTATATTACTTATTTCCTCTTTTCTCCAAAAAGCTCCGCGAGCTTTCTGTATTTCCCGTCGTTCGGAAGATATTCTTTAACGTATCGCAAGCATTTCCATTTAGCCGTCATACCGTAAGGCTTGAATTTTTTATCAGCTGGCATGCCCGTTATCAGCCTGTATTGATCGTCTATTATTTCAATCGCCGCACAGTTTGATATGGCTATGCCGGCAAGATCACTTCCCTTCAGCGACTGCTTCATATGCTTGAGCCTGTTGCAGTATTTGCTTTTCACATTACAGTGTGGCGTAAAAAAGGCGGGAATAAAATTCAGGCAATCAACCGTTATCATCGGAGCGCGATCGTCATCGAGCTGTATTTTAAGAGAATCCGAGCTACAGGATCGAAACCAACAATTAGCCCCTGCCGAAACGCCGCACATAACCTTTCCTGCTTGCCACGCCTCGCATAACACTTTGTCAAATCCGGTTTCACGCCATAGCTCTATCATTCCCTTCGTATCACCGCCGCCCTCGTAAATGATATCGGTCCACTGCACGTCAGCTATCGCTTTTTGGAAATCAGTTTTAAGCTCGGATTTTTTCAGCCACCTGCATTCGCAACCAAACATCTCGCCGTATATTCTTTTCATTGTAACAAAATATCTTTCCTCGAAATTTTCGTGCATCTGCGAATGCGCTATCAACAGAAAATTAGGTTTGTCCTTGCCGGTTAACGCGATTATCTCCCTGTCAATCATCTCGGTTTCGTATGGCCAAAATGTTCCATCAAATCTCTGCCGACCGTTTTCTCCGCCGCCTATTGCCACTATCTTTCTGTTCATATTGATCATCTCCTATAATTCCTTTATCATTTTGTAAAAATCTCCGTATTCATCTTTATCGCGAGCATAGATTTCAAAGCCCATTTTATTATAAAGATGTATTGCGTTTTCATTATCGCAATCCACACCAAGTGAGATTTCTGAGTATCCCCAATCCCTCGCTTGGCTGATCAAATAATCTGTTATTGCCGAACCTATCCCCTGATTTCGATATTCCTTTTTAACAATGAGTCTTGACAGGTAAATTCTTTTATTCGGTATCGTATACCCCTCTTTATCTAAAACCAAATCACCCTGACCAATAAATTCCCCGTCGATCTTATACACGAATGAAATACGGTTGCCTGATTTTATTTGTTGATGGAATTCATCGGTGAATGGGAATTTTTCCATATCCCATATATTGGCGCATTTATGAAAATCCTCTGCGCAGATTTTTTCTATTGCGGCTTTCTTATTAGGTTTCATTTGAATTTTCCTTCCTCGCAAATAGAAGCCCGTGCATACTGTTTCCGATAATAGACGGTTGCTCGCAGACTGCAAAGTGATACTCTAAAAAATCAGCAAACTGCGCCTTATTCAGTGAATTTATCTTCCTTTGAAGGGGATATGCTGACCCATCTGCGCCGATGTTTTTGATTTTGGCTAAATTAAAATCAGTAACGATTTTATCAATTTCATCAAAATCCGAAGCGTAGAACAGTCCGTTGTCGCCTGTTTTTATCAGTTCGGCCTGCGCTTTGATGTTCTTCGGCTGTTGCCAGAACTGATAAAGCACACAGGGATTTCTGTTGATATACGCAAGAATGAAAATTCCATCGTCTTTAAGCACGCGCAAGCATTCTTTAACGCATTCGCGCCGCTCTTCCGACCTTTTTAGGTGATAAAGAGCTCCCATACACAGAACTACGTCAAAGGTTTTGCCTTCAAAACAAGACAAATTCAACACATTAAGAATTTGAATATCATCAAGAATTGAACTTTTCTTATTCGCTTTTATTATCTCAATATTTTTCGGCGAAAGATCCGCTGCAGTAACGTTGTAACCCCTATCCGCAAGATAATAGGAATATACACCTCCGCCGGCACAGCAATCCAGTACTTTTCCGCTATCCGGCAGAAGCCTATCAAGATAGCGCACGGTAGTAAGGTACTCAATACTATGATATTTGTCCTTTTGCAGGCGTTTTCCTTCATAACCGGATGAATAGTATTTGATCAGCTTTTCCTCGAATTTCATATTGATTCTCCTTAATCTATAATAGAAATAAAATAAGCCGCTGATGATCGCTCATCAACGGCTTTTGCTTTTAGCTTATGTGAAAAGTAAAACTAAATCAAGCCAATATCCGAAAATGAGCATAACAAAGTAATTCCATCGCGATGATCGGGTCGCATGGAATCGTCTCTCATATCAAGCTCAAAACGAATACTAAGCATAATCATTTTCCTTTCATTTATTAATTCAATGATATCAAATAGACTTTTTATTGTCAATGAAATTAATGCACAAGGATTACCATTGCCATAATGCTTTTACAGTTGAATTTGACAATAACAAAAGCCGACGCATACGCGCCGGCTTTGTTTTAATTATAGGTTTCTATCAGCGTCTCAACGAGTTGATCACTCTTCATCCTCGTTCTTCTTTTTTCTGGCATAGCCGATGAAGAAGAATCCGCCTGTCAATGCAGCAAGGCTGAATACGGGGATGGAAAGCGCAAGACCGGTAGCAGGGCTGGTGCCTGAGTTATTTCCGGAAGGTCTGGAACCGTTGCCCTGATTGCTATCGCTGGGCTGTTCAGTCGTAGTCTCGCCGGGAACCTCGGTGGGATCTTCGCTGGGAGCCTCGGTAGGATCTTCACTTGGAGTCTCGGTAGGATCTTCGCTTGGAACCTCGGTAGGATCTTCGCTTGGAGTCTCGGTAGGATCTTCGCTGGGAACCTCGGTAGGATCTTCGCTTGGAGTCTCGGTGGGATCTTCACTTGGAGTTTCACTGGGCTGTTCGCTCGGTGTCTCACCGGGCTTTGTGGATTCTTCCGTCGAACCACCGCCAAGTGCGGGAATCGGTTCTACGCGAGTATTTCCACAAACGGTGCAGGTGAAGGTTTTCTCACCAGCTTCGGTAGCAGTCGGCGCCTTTGTTACAACACCCTTATCATAGGTATGCTCACCGGTTGCAGCGATGTCTTTAGCAGTATAGCTATCTCCGCATACTTTACAGGTGTAGGTTGTTTCACCCTTGTCTACACAAGTCGGAGCTTTCGTTACAACTCCCTTGTCATAGGTGTGTTCTCCGGTTGCAGCGATGTCTTTAGCAGTATAGCTATCTCCGCACACTTTACAGGTGTAGGTTGTTTCGCCCTTATCTACGCAAGTCGGAGCTTTCGTTACAACTCCCTTGTCATAAGTGTGTTCTCCGGTCGCAGGGATATCTTTAGCAGTATAGCTGTCTCCGCATACCATGCAGGTGTAGGTTGTTTCACCCTCGTCTACACAAGTCGGCTCTTTAGCTATTATACCGCTGTCATATGTGTGTTTACCGGTTGCCGGAATATCTTCTTCAAAGTAGCTGTCTCCGCATACTTCGCAGGTGTAGGTCGTAACACCCTTGCTGACACAGGTAGCTTCTATTGTTACTTCGTCCTTATAGATGTGTTCGCCGGTTGGAGGAACATTTTCTTCTGTATAGCTATCGCCGCATACTGTGCAGGTATAGGTCGTTTCGCCCCATTCTG
>JAFLRY010000020.1:4025-10525 GCA_022511205.1 Eubacterium sp.
CCGCATACTGTGCAGGTATAGGTCGTTTCGCCCCATTCTGTGCATGTCGCGTCTTTCGTTACAACGCCATCATAGTTGTGTTCTCCTGTCGGAAGAGCATCAGCAACAGTGTAGGTGTCTCCGCATACTACGCAGGTATAGGTAGTTTCACCGTATTCCGCGCAAGTCGGCTCTTTTGTAACAACACCCATATCATATTCGTGTTTACCGGTTGCAGTAATATTTTCTTCAGAATAGCTGTCTCCGCATACCGAGCAAGTGTAGGTTGTTACACCATTCTCAGCACATGTCGGTTCTTTTGTTACTTCGGCATAATAGTCGTGTATACCGGTTTCGGGAATATTTTTCTCAGAATAGCTGTTTCCGCATACTGAGCAAGTGTAGGTAGTTTCGCCCTTATCTACGCAGGTGGGTTTTTTCGTTACTTCGCCGTCATCATATTTATGATCGCCCTTATCGGTCTCAAGTGTGAAAGTATTATATACACTATTGCAGTTTGCGCATACAGTGCCGACTGTAATAGTTCCGTTCGTCTGGCAGTCGCCTGCTGTTTGAGCAGTTACTTTTTGATAAGCAGCAACATGGTCCGCCTTAGCAAGGATCTGGTTTTCTACTCTGCTGAATACATATCCGCAAGCATCATATCTTACGCAACGAACAACCTTAGTATAGGAGCCTTCAGCTGTACAGGAAGAAGGAACAATATCCATCTGAATGGGATCTGCTTCTTCGTGGCCGAGCTCGGTGATCACAATATCATAGCCATTTTCTTCATACTTGAATGAATCAAGATTGATTCCGTCAAAATCTTTAATTACGATATCGCAGTTTGCGCACTCATAATGAGCAGCCGTTCCTTCGCCGGTGCAGGTTGCAGGATCTTCTGCAATTACAGCGCCGAATTCATGACCGGTAGCAGGAGTGCTGAGATCGTTTGAATCATCGCCAGCATAGAAAAGAACTTCTTCCTTGGTGGCATCTGCTTCATCACATTTAACAGCGATTTTGCACTCGGAACACTCGTAATGTCCTACTTCACCGGCAACAATGCAGGTGGCATCAGTAGCAATGTAATCGCCGAAGCTGTGGCCTGGAGCAGGAATGATAATATCGCTCTCTATCTCTTCATCAGTAAGGCCGTCCTTAACATTCGGAGTTTCGCTTGTGAATGCTGCGCCGCAGTCATCGCATACGTAAACGTCCTTCCAGCCGTAATCAAGGCAGCTGCTATCCTGACTATAGTGTGTAAGCTTATGTGAAGGCTTAATCGTAAGCGCTTCATCATCGGGATCTATCGGTTCTTCGCCCCAGTGATCATAAGTCGTGTAGTAGTTTTTGCATCCATCACAATAGATGTGAGCAATTTTTCCTGCCTGCCATGTTGAGCAGTCAGCAGCTACAGCGGGCTTATAAGAAAGCTTTGTATGATTCTTCGGGCTTACATCGGTAAGTTCTTCTTCAGTTGCGCCCCTCGTAGCGGTTGTATCATTAGGATCAAGGAACTTAGCGTTTTTACCAAGCTCACAGTTAGCGTTGGTGCAGACATAGTAGGTATTTGTTCCGTCTTTTTCACATGTTCCGGGAACACCCTTTTCTCCAAGCTCAAAGCTGTGACCGGTTGCGGGAGTAACAACATCGCCGCTGTAAACTTTTTCGGTCTTTGGAGCATTGTCTGTATAATTCAGATTACAGGATGAGCAAGTGTAATAAGTTACAGGAACGCCGGGATTTAAGCAGGTTGCCGCCTTTTCATTAACCGCATCGCCAAATTTGTGATCCGTCTTAGGAATCTCTCTGGCTTCAACTTTCTGGTTCTGATCGCAAGCCGTACAATATACCGTTACGTTTTCATAACCTACAGTTGTACAAGTAGCAGGAGTGATCTCTTGTGTTGTTTCGCGTGTTCCTAACTCATTATGAGGAACAGTTTCAGAACGAATTTCTTTAAGAGCTTCTTCGGTAAGCTTGGTTGCGCTTGCAGTATTTGCGCTGCCATCGTGGTTTTTGTAGAACTCTCCGCAACCCTGACACTCATAGACGGTCTCCGACCATCCTTCCTCAGTACAGGATGCCGTGTGTTCTGTGTGAATTATCCAAAGGTTGATATGGTTATCAGGATCGATCGCGGCTTCAGGCTGCTCTTCGGGAATTTCCTTAGCGGTATCAGCATCATCGGAATCAAACCACGTGGAGCACCATACGCACTCATAGTGAGAAGCCTCACGGGCAGTTATACAAGTTGCCGGTTCGCCGCCCATTGTAATGATGCGGTGCGTACCGTCCTTAGCCCAGGCATTGTCACCTTCGCCATCAAAATTCGCGATCTTATTATCTTCAAACGCTTCGATACCTGCAGTCTGATCATTGGATTTGAACTTGCCTAAGCAAACTGAGCATTCATAGTAGGTTTCATAACCCTTTTGCTGGCAGGTTGCTTCTCTTGCGCCATGCTCAATGAGAGTATGCACTCCGATTGCAGGGATAACAAGCTGATACGACTCAAGAGGAACTACGGAATCAGGGCTGTCAGTAGCATAATTGTTCCCACAATTGTCGCAGGTGTAATACAGTATCTTACCTTCGTCATAGCATGTGGGCATCTCCCGCTCATGCTTAGCGTTATCCGCCTTAAACTTGTGGCCGATAGCCGGATTGGCGGGGTCAAGAATAGTATCCTTATCTCCGCAGTTTTCGCAGGTTGCGGTCATAGTACCGGGAGTTACACATTTATCATCTTTCTGGCTGTCTTCATCATATGTGTACTCACCGAAGCTGTGTGCAAGCTGCGGGAGGATCGGGCTACCCTCTTGTTCAACATCCCAAATGTCAGTTGCACTTGCGGAATGGAAGAAGGTATCACAGGTGTCGCAAGACCAGTAGTGTTCATTACCGGCCTGATGGCAGCTGTTTTCAACTGGCTCATGCTCTCTGAAGGCGTGCTCTTTCTTATCGTTTTGCTCGCCGAGATCATTAGCAGATGCCGGAGCAGCATTAAACTCATCATTATCTAAGAAGTCAAGACCACATCTGTCACATTTCCAGATTTCCTTATAGCTTCCGTGCAGACAAGTAGCATCCTGTTTCGTCTGAGCAGGTGTATCACCGAAAATATGACCTAAAGCGGGAAGCTCATCAGGAATACCATTTATCTCAGTACCAGCCACACCGTTATTATCAGCAAAATATTTTCCGCAACCAGCAGCTACTAAGTCGCTCTCGGATCTTTCGCAATGCCAGTATGCAGGCTTGCCACCGGTTGTACAGCTAAGGCTTTCAGCCGAAGTAAATACGGTGGTATGACCCGATGCGATCGGATAAGCATTGTTGCTGATATATTCTTCGTAACAGTTTGGACAGGTGGAATATTCAACGCCTACGCCGTCCACTGTACAGGTTGCCTTTCTATGGGTAGAATCATCGGGAACCTTATACATGTTTGTGCTTCCCTTTGTATGATTCTTAACAGCGTCAAGTTTTGCTTCAAGCTGGGTTGCATATGTGTTAGCCTGTTTGCCCTGGGTGTAGTTACCAGTGAAACCGGCTACACGCATAAAGGCATTTGCGTTACGATTAGAATTAGGACCGTAGTCCGCGATTTCCTTATAAAGCTTAGCGAACTCTTCATAAGGCTTAGAACAATATACTTTATTTATGCCATCGGCAGCTAAGGGGTTATTTCCGCCGTAGCCGAGAGCCAGAGTAGTATCTGCAAAATATGTGGCTCTTGCCTTTGAAATAGCAGCACGAAGACCAGCATATGCATCTTGCTCAGGAGTTACGTTTAAACCGGTAACTACGCCGGAAATCGTACTAACAGCGGAGTTTATGGCAGCATCAATACCGGACGCAGTAACATTTTCAAAAGGCTTATTAGGATCGAAAGCGGTTGCAGTATCAAGTGTCGCCATAATATCCGTTAAGCCACCTTCTCTGTAGAGGTTAACGTTGGCAAGATAATTCTTTATAGTGGCAGAATTAACTGCATCAATAAGAGCTTTATAGTTGAGGATTCTGATTGTCGGAACGCCGTTAGAAGTGTTACTGGTACCGTCTCCGTGAGCAAAAGTTAAATTACCGTTGCTTCCGTTATATTGCATATACCAAGAAATAGTATCTGTTTTAAGATAAGGGCTGGTGCTTGTAAAGCTGATAGCACTCTGCTTATAATACATAGTGTTGGACAGATATGTCTGTTTGTTACTATGTCCTAAAGCTGGCCAGTCAGTTTGACCAGATACGAATGGTACCCAGCTAAGTGTTTCCGAAGTGTCTCTCAGATATCCCGGGTTCGTTGTTTGAGTTCCGTTAGTACCATGCCATGCGTGTCTGAGTTCAACGGGCTGACCGTCAGCAGGGTAAAGAGTCGCAGGACGCCATGTGCCGGAAGTGTTATTTCTTCCGTAGAACATATTGACGGGAACTGCCAGTTCAGTGGACGATCCGTCGTATAAAAATACTACAAAACCATACTGTAATCCAAAGTGAGCACCTGCTCTTCCTACACCGGAAGAGTCGTTACCAAGAGTACCATATGACCACGGCGCACTGTCACCAAGTCCGTAATATGAAAGAACACCGGACTGTATGTCAGAAACATTGGTCCACTGCGTGCTGGTCATACCGGATGCAGCGTTGAAAGTTGCATTGGTCAGGAGTCCGGCTTTGGTATATGAACCATCTAAAGGCTCCGGATTATTTGCTTTTTTAGCAGTGAACGTCGTCGTCATCTTGCTAATAGCATCGTTGAGATAATAGATAGCATTGGTAATAACATCTGAGTCAACATTTTCATTACCATAATAATACCTATCTAAGATCTGACTCAATTCTACATAATACTTATAAGCATCGCTCATATTCGTATAAATGGCGCCGCTTTTTACTTTAGTCTCATAATCTTCTAATGCCTTATTGATATTATCAACTGTTGCCTGCTGATAATACGGAGAAGCAGAAGCGGTAATTATGCCGACGGAGCATCCGATCAGCATAACTATTGCTATGAGAATTGCGGCTATTCGTGTAGTTGATTTTTTCATGATTAACAACCTCCGCTAAAAATAAAAAATATCCATTTGCCTATTTTTTTAGGCCATTATACAAATATCATTTTATCAAGTTTATTTTTAAAAATCAATATTATTTCGGCAAATTTCTTTAGTTAAATTTTACATAATTTTTTGTGCAATTTAACAATTTATTAACATTTTCGACAAATCATATCATTTTGTGCATTTAGATCTTGAATAGCATAGCTTCACATTGAACACCCTATCGTTGCAACATCTGCTTGGATTATTTGTTGTATTCATAATTACACCTTTTTGAAATAATTATAGCAGCGTATTAGCAGTAGTAAAGAACATGAGCAAAACAAAAACTGACGTGCGAACACGTCAGTTTTGTTTTAGCTTTTTACCGCCGAAGCGATTTGATTATTCCTCTTCCTCGTCCTTTCTTCTCTTTGCACCTACTACGATAATGAAACCGCCTGCGATAGCTGCTGCCGCAAGTATCGGCAGAGTTATCTCTATACCCGTTGCCGGGCTGATGGGCTTCTTATCTGTTGAGGGCTTCTGAGTTTCGGATTCGGTTGTGGACTCAGTCTCCGGTTCAGTCGTAGGCTCAGTTGTGGTCTCCGTTTCAGGCTCTGTCGCAGGCTCCGTTTCGGGTTCCGTTGAAGGCTCTGTTACAGGAGGCTCGGTGGGCGCCTCAGTGGGTTCCTCTGTCGGCTCTTCGGTAGGCTCTTCAGTTGGATCCTCGCTGGGTTCTTCGATCTCCTTGCCTATGATCGTAAGATCTGTGTCTATGGTCGCATAGGTGTAAACAAGAGTTACTCCATATACGCCCGGATCGAACAGATCAAGGAAGTCTGAATGGAAGGTGATGATTGTTGAACCGTCTTCTAAGGTGTAGTAGATTGGATTGATCTCATAGCCTTCGATGATGACCTTAATGAACCTATCAAGCGGGCCGGAGCAGTGGATAACCGCAGTATCGCCGGACTCAAGAATGTGAATCGTGTTCGTTACAACATCAACGTCATGCTCTTCACCATAAATCTCAAGTATGCCATATGCGGGAACAATTTCCTGCTCTACCTTCTCGTCACAATCCGCGCAATGCTTACCCTCGGTAAGACCGGTTTCTGTTTCGGTGGGTTCAACCGCTTCATCGATCACCCAGTTATGACCTTTCGCGGCTATTTCTTCACTCTCTGTCTCTCCGCATTCGGAACACTCATGGGTCTTGCTACCGGCTTCGGTACAGGTCGGGTCAGTGATTTCCCAATCGCTCCAGCTATGGCCGTTGGCGGCTATTTCTTCGCTTTCGGTTTCTCCGCATTCGGAGCATTCACGGGTCTTGCTACCGGCTTCGGTGCAGGTTGGATCAGTGATCTCCCAATCGCTCCAGCTATGGCCGTTGGCGGGGATAGTTTCGTTGTCCTTTGTAGCATCGCAATTTGCGCAGTGGATAGACTGGCTGCCTTCCTCAGTGCA
>JAFLRY010000020.1:10625-33136 GCA_022511205.1 Eubacterium sp.
TTGTGCCTGCGATCTCTACCTCTTCCTCTTCTCCATAATCGTGTCCGAGGGCTTTTATCGTCGTATCAATTGACTTAGTCTCATCCGTTTCGCTGCCTTGCTCATAATTCAAGCCGCAGCCGATCACCTCAGCGGTGGTCTCAGTCATACAATGAAAGTGCGCTTTAACGCCGTCTTCGGTACACGTTGCCGGCTTTCCAGCCTGAATGGCTTCCCCTGAAAAGTCATGGCCGGAGGCGGGAATTACCGTTTCACTCTTATCTTGGTAAGCAGAACTTTCTGCCGCCTTAACATTATTCTCTTTAAAGTAGAGTCCGCAATTCTTACAATGGTAGTATACCCTTGTTCCGGAAACAAGACAGGTTGCGGGAGCGAGTTCTTCATTTTTATCGTCCCAAACGTGTCCGGTTGCGGCGATCTCCTTCGGAGCGTTTATAGCTTCTTTTGCATCGGCATCCGCGAACATTTGATGTCCGCACGCCTCATTTTTACACTGCCAATACTTTTCCCAACCGGGAGTAAGACAGCTTGCTGCTTTTCCGGCCTTTTCCTCAAGATCGTGAGAAAGCTTTTCAATAGTCTGATCTTTTTCTTCTTCAAGTATTATCTTACAAAGCGTACATCTGGTGACTAAATCGTAAGAACCTTCTGACGCGCAGGTCGCTTCGATTACATTCTCTCTCTGAGGATCACCCTTAACGTGAGGGCCGGGGCCGTCTTCCTTAGCTTCGCGGCTGTACTCTTTATTCGGAAGAGGACAGTTCGTATTCTGGCAATATACGACTTCATCGTGTGAGCCGTTATGCTGGCAATCAACGCCTTCTTTCTGATTCTCTATTACAGGATCGGCAAGCTTGTGGCCCGTTGCGGGGGCTACGGTACTCGTAAGGGTAGTAGTGCCGTTGGCATCGCCGTAGATTACGCCGACACAATTAGATTTGGAGAAATCGTGTGTTGTATCATCAAAATAGTTATCCGCATTCGGATCTGTAGTTTGGTTGCCGCATACCCAAGAGGCTTTAACACCATCAGCAAGACAGGTTGGCGCTTTCGCCGTTGTGTTAACTACGAAGTGGTGATTTGCCGCGGGAATATCATTTTTTACCTGCGGAGCCCAAGCATCTGAATGAAATTCGTCTCCGGCATTATCATAATAATACTCATAAGTCAGGGCTGCTGTACAGCGACTGCATACATAATACAGTTCACGCGTTCCGGCGGTTGTACAGGTGGCTTTTGTAGTAACATGCTGATAATCATCCTTCGCCACACCCTTGTGACCAAGTGAAAGATCGCTGTGTTCTTGATCCAGAGTGTCTGCATCGTCATTCGCTTTGGCGGGTTGATTATAGTTGTTGTTTCCACTTGCGCCATGAATAATCGTGTTTCTTGCGTTCTCAAGTGCCTTCTCATAATCGTCCCATAAATCGCCACAATATATGGGCTCATAATAAGCCTCTTGATTTGGTGAATCATAGCTGTATTTATAGAATTCGTTTCTATTATTCTCTATTGAAGTACGGAGAGCATTATATTGGTCAGTTTGAGGAGTTACTTTTAACGCTTCGGTCAATCTTTGGATTTCTTTCCAGCAAGCTTCATACTGTGTATTTGATGCAGCCCACCAGTCGGAGGTGTTTGTGAAATAACTATTATAGTTAAAATTGGTAGCTTCTTTAAGAGTAGAAAGAATGGAAGTTAAACCACCCTCTTTGTAACTGCTTACGTTTTTGAGAAGGCTGGCGGCGGTTGTCATAGCATCCTTGAGCACCTTGTAGTTAATGATGTATATAGGGCAATCATTAGTTCTTTCAAGATCTCCATTTATATCCGCATTCCATGCTGGGCTGGTCTGCCCAGAAGCATTCGATGCGCTTCCCATGTATACGTGAAAAGCCGGATACATTTCTCTATGATATTCACTTGCTCCCATTGTTCCAGTGAATTGCAAAGTATTTGCAAGAAACTTTGCGTTGTTGGTATTCGCGCCGCCCGTTCTTAAGCAAACTCGAACGCCGTCAGCAGGTCTTTCGGTAGCACTGATACCAACTCGATACAATGGGTTAGTGGAAGTCATATTGTAATAGAAGTTAAAGTCTGTACATGGCTTGTCATCTGCGTGACCTGAGCGCCACAACTCGGTTAAACTAAGACCTGTATCAGCTCCGTTTGTCATTACAGCGGCATACAGATATCTTGGTTTGCTTTTGTTTGTAATGCCATCTCTGGCTGAAGTAGCATCCGCCTTTATGCCTATACCTATTTTAGGTGTATTTACTCCATCATACAAAAGAATATACAAAGGATAGACTAAATTTACATAATCAATATAAGAGCCAGTGTTAGAATACGAAGCTCGAACAGAGTTGTCAAAATTCTTATCTGACCAAAGCAAGTTATTATAGAATTGCTTAGAGACGGAATAATTTGCACCATCGGTACTCCATAACTTATCGTTATCCCCCACGTTGTTGTTTACAACAGCAGGAGGACCGCCCCATTCAGTAAGGCCATTTGTGGCATTTTTGAGGTTAGTGATAGTGGTAGTAAACTCGGATGTTGCAACGTTTTCGTCTCCATAATAATATCTATCATAGAGCTTATTAGCTGCAACATAGTAACTATACGCAGTATCAATATTCGTATAAATTTTGCCACTGCTTACTGCAGTTTCAAAATCATTCATAGCATTCTTAAGCGTTGTAAGATTCGTACTCGTCAACGCCAAAGCCGCAACTGAACCGATCGAAGCGACCGCCACCGCTACGGATAACAGAATGATCACTAACCTTTTCGTTGTTTGTTTCATGGAAATACCTCCAACTACAATGAAATTTTAACCCTTTTTCAAGTATTAAACCTAAGCCCCTTCAAAAAGAGGCTATAATCCAAGTACAATTTTATCAAAAGAATTTATTAAAATCAATATAATTTTTAAAATTTTGTTAATTTTTTTGATGAAAATAAATAAAATCCTTCCCCAAAACTACAAAATTTTATAAATTATGCCCTTCATCAAAAAAACAGCGGCCCGAAAGACCGCTGTTGACAAAATGAAAAAGATGTGATAATATAAAATCAGATAAGGAGCTCCTATCAGCCAAGCGGCTAGCCCCTTATTGAGATTGAACTAAATGCTAAAGGCAAATAGTCGCCCTCGGACAAGGCGACTATTTCCTTTTTATTGCCGTTATGTAACCCGTAGCAACTATCAATACGAGAATGATAAATGCTAACTGATCCATAGGCAACGCCCCCTTTCAGGGGCAGGATTTAACCGCCCTGCGCTTATAGTACAAGCGCCCCTTACCTGTATAAAAATTATATAATTTTTGGAGAATATTGTCAATATTTTCTGTTACTATTCATATTGTTACCACAGGCTACATAGTAAGCATAAAAAATAACCGCCCAACCCTGCAAAAGTTAGCGGTTATTTTTTAACCAAAACCTAAGGGCCAACCCTCTATCGGCAAGCTCCTTATCTGCTTTTATGTTATCCTATATTATTTACTTTGTCAACAGCGGTTTTGAACTGCTGTTTTTTTAATCGGCATTTGCGAGCCATTCGTATTCGGGAACGTAGATGCGGGTTTTGTCCCACGGATCGCCGTCCAGATGGCGGATGAGCCAAACGTAATACATTTCGTATCCCGGCGCAGTTACCTGCTGGTGGGCATTGCCGCCTCTTATGCAAAGGCAGGTACCATTTTCCGTTTTATAAGGCGTATTACCCTCAAAACCTGCTCCGAAGCCCTCGGGATGATCGAACTGATAGTAGTAAAGCTCCGGCTGAGGGTGGTGGTGCGGAGGGTATGACGACCAGCGACCGGGCTGATTGAACACCTCTCCCATAACCATATTTGAATAGGGCGCGTTGTCAAGATCAAACATCGTGGAAACGATCCTGTGACCCGTGCCGTTCCACTGGCCTTTACCAAATTCCTGATAAAGACAGTTTTCGGGATTGTAGAACATTGGCTCCCACGTTTTATCGTTATCCGTCTGCTGAACGAGCACCTCGCTATCCTCAAGGGCGGTAACGATCGCCTTTACCTGCTTGGGGAAATGTACGGCATAGGGCTTTTTCTCAAAGGGATTTTTACGGGCGCAATCCTCGTTGATTTTATCGCCGACGCAGAAATTCACCTTACCCGAAAGAAGAAGCACTGCACACTCGTTGCACTCCTCAAAAATCTCGAGGGCTTCGCCCTTGTTCAGCTTTTTAACATAAATATCCATAAGCATTTCGGGGTTTACACCCTTCATTTCGCAAAGGATCTTTTTGCCGTTTTCGTCATATTGCGGTTTGAATAACATAGTGATTATCTCCTGTTTAGATTTTACCTCCCCGTATAAGGGGAGGCATATTTTTTCTTATAACGCACTCTCAACAAACGCAAGGATATCGGCGTAAACCTCTTCCTTATTGAGCTCGTTGAGTATTTCGTGGCGGCAATCGGGATAAAGCTTAAGCTGAGCCTTATCGTGGCCTGTGGCGAGGAGCTTTTCATTGATCTCCTTTAAGCCCGCACCATAATTACCAACGGGGTCCATCTCTCCGCTAATAACGAGAAGCGGGATATCCTTTGGAACTTTGGCGTACCAATCGTCCGTATTGGCGGCGATATTCAGCTTAACGAGATCGTTCATACCCTGAACGGAGAACAGGAAGCCGCAGTATTTATCGGCTATATACTTATCAACGATTTCCGTGTCTCGAGTGAGCCAGTCAAAAGCGGTGCGCTTTTCGAATTTATCGCCGTAAGCGCCGAAGGTGATCTTATCAAGCATCTTTGACTTATGGGTTGCGCCCATCAGCTTTGCCATGCAGGAGGACATCATATCGCCCGCTCCCGCGATGGGGTTTGAGCCGCCCGTTCCCATATAGATCGCCGCGTCAAAGCCGGCATCCGCATACCAAGCGGTGAAGCAACGAACAATGAACGATCCCATTGAGTGACCCATTACGATGATTTTTTTATCGGGATAAGCCTCCTTCGCCATATCAAAGGCAGTCTTTAAATCTTTAACAAGATTTTTAAAACCGTCTTTCTTGCCGAAATAGCCCGATTCGTCAAAATTCTGATTGGATTCGCCGTGGTTCGCCATATCGTGCATATAAACGGCGATACCGTTTTGAGTGAGAAATTCAATAAACGCGTTGTATCTCTCTCTGTGTTCCGCCATACCGTGGTGGATCACCATAACCGCCTTAACATCGCCGTTATCGGGCGTGTAAACACTGCCGTTTATGGTGCAAACGCCTGTGGCGGAGCTGAAGCTATAGCCATTAACTTTCATATGTATACCCCTTTTATATAATTATTCTTCGGTTTCTTCCGGCTGATCGGAAGTGCAATGCGGGCATTTTACCGCGTCGATCGCTATTTCGCTCTTGCAGAACGGGCAGATCTTGGTGGTTACCTCTTCGATCTCTTCTTCCTTTTTCTTGCCGATCGCCATAGCCTTGTTTACAGCCTTTACAAGCAGGAAGATGATGAGCGCCATAATGATGAAATTGATTATAGCTGAGATGAACGCGCCGAAGTCGATGATCGTAGCCTCGTTACCCTCTACAAGCTGAATGGCAAGTCCGTTAATATTCGTTCCGCCGAACAGTGCGATTATGGGATTGATAATATTATCGGTGAGTGAGGTTACGATTGCCGAGAACGCGCCGCCGATGATAACGCCGACTGCAAGATTCATCACGTTGCCTCTTGAAATAAATTCTTTGAATTCTGCTAAAAACTTTTTCATAATTATTTCTCCTTTTTAAATTGTAAATATATTCTATCATATAACGCCGCTGAAATCAAACGGCGGAATATATTTTTTATCGGCGGAGGACATTTCCTGTATAAAAAGCTTGGAAACGCCCTTCTCAATAGCGTAGTTTACTACTTTATCGTACTCGCGGGGCGTGATCTTTCGATCAATTTCGCTGAAACTCGTAAGATTTGTGCAGGGAATATACTGCGCCATAAGGCTCAGATAAGCTTCGGGGAAATTCTCGGCGGCATAATCAATTATGCGAATAGCGGAATTGGTGTTTTGCGGCAGGATAAGGTGGCGGATAATCATTCCGCGCTTCATCATTTCGCCGTCAAAAACCGCCTTCCCCGTCTGCCTGCTCATCTCGGCAAGCGCCGCCATGGCGATTTCGGGGTAATCCTCCGCGCCGCTGTAGCGCTTCGCCTTGTCGTTTCTTATGTATTTGAAATCGGGCAGGTAGATATCGATAAGTCCGTCAAGGGCTTTCAACGTTTGGACGCTCTCATAACCGCTTGAATTGTAGACGATCGGCACGGGGCTTTTCCACTTTTTCAGCAGTTTTGAAAGGCGGAGCGCGTAATGGGTTGGGTTGACGAGATTGATATTGTGCGCGCCTTGAGCGATGAGATTTTCAAAGATTTCGATGAGCCTTTCATCGCTGACCTCAACGCCCTTGTTTTCCCTGCTGATCTCGAAATTTTGGCAGTAAACACATTTTAGATTGCAGCCGCTGAAGAATACCGTTCCGCTGCCGCGCTTTCCGCTTATGCAGGGTTCCTCCCAGAAATGGAGCGCCGCTCTCGCGATTCTGAATGCTTCGGGCGAAGCACAGAAGCCCACCGAAACGGCTCTGTCTTTATTACATTTTCTCGGGCAAATATTGCAGATCATATCAGTTCCCTATAAATGTCGCCCTTTTTAAATGGCGTTTTCGCGGCGATCTCCTTTGCCGCCTGATTTATGCTGAAGCCCTTTTCAACCAACTCTCTTGCCTGGGCAACTGCTTCTTCAATTGTGATTTCAGCCTTTTCCGTTTCTTTTTTACCCTCGATGATCAGCACCATTTCGCCTTTTAGCGTGCCGTCCGCGTACTTCTCGCAGGCCTCCTTTAGGGTGGTATTGATGACCTCCTCGTGAATTTTCGTCAGCTCGCGGACTATGGCAAGCTTTCTGTCGCCGAGAGCGGCGTACAAGTCTTTAAGGGTATTGGCAAGCTTGTGGGGTGCTTCGTAGAAAACGATAGTGCGCTTCTCGTCCTTGATCTCCTCAAGGTGTTCGAAGCGGGATTTCTTTGAAACGCTGAGAAAGCCCTCAAAGGTAAAGCGTCCCGTTTCCATTCCCGAAATGGCGAGCGCCGTGGCGAACGCCGTGGGACCGGGAACGGAGACCACCTGAATCCCCATTTCATGGCAAAGCTTTACGAGATCCTCGCCGGGGTCGGATATGGCGGGCATACCCGCGTCCGTTACGATAGCGCAGTTCTCCCCTTGGGCAATGCGAGCGCAGATGATTTCACCGCGCTCACGCTTGTTATGCTCAAAATAGCTTACCGTTTCCTTTTTTATTCCAAAGTGATTTAAAATTTTCAGCGTTACCCTTGTATCCTCTGCGGCGATGAAATCTACCGCTTCAAGGGTCTGCACGGCACGGGGCGACAGGTCAGATAAATTCCCTATCGGCGTGCCTACCACGTATAATTTTCCATTCATTTGTCGTAACCGTCGGCATAAGAGCCGTAAACCTTTAACATTTCTTCAGTGAATTTTCCGTTTTCTTTTTTTATGGAGAGCGTGGGCTCAACCTTCAAAAAGGGCTTTGAGCTTTTTCTGCCCTCGATCAGGAACAGGAAGGGCTCTTTCCCCTCTTTATCCACCACAAAGCGCAATCTTTTCGGCTCAAGGGCGTGTTTTCTCATGGATGATATGCAATCAACGAGTCTTTCGGGGCGGTGGCACATACAGAAGCGACCGCCGTATTTCAGCAGATACGCCGCGGCTTTCACCGTGTCCTCAATATTACAGCAGACCTCGTGCCGCGCGATTCTTGCGCTTTCGCTGAGGGATTCTATCCCCGTATTCAGCGGCTTGTATGGCGGGTTCATCGTAACGAGAGTGAAGCTCTCCGCCGTAAAATGCTTTTCGATTTCCCGCAGATCACAGAGATGAGGAATAAGCCTTTCCTTAAAGCCATTGCGCTCAATACTGCATTGCACCTGCTCATAGGCGTTTTGCTGAATATCAAGACAGTGAACGGTTTTCGGGCTTTCATTTCTCAGCCACAAAAGCGGAATGATACCACAGCCCGTGCCCATATCGATCGCGATATCACGCCCCTTGGGCTTCGCGAAATACGCGAGCAGAAGCGCGTCCGTGCCGAAGGTGTGATCCTCGCTGACGGCAATATGAACTTCATCCGATAATCTTTCAAAGGTGTACATATTATAATCCTATATTATATAAGCGTTTTTGTGTTTGCGGCGCAGACGATTGGCAAAGCGAACAACCCCAAACAGGTTTGCTTTGCCAGACTATTCATCGTCTGACGAAAGCTTGAGCACCGCCATAAACGCCTCCTGCGGAACTTCGACCGATCCGAAGTGGCGCATACGCTTTTTGCCCTCTTTCTGCTTTTCAAGCAGTTTTTTCTTTCTCGTAACGTCGCCGCCGTAGCACTTGGCGAGAACGTCCTTGCGAAGTGCCTTAACAGTCTCTCTGGCGATAACCTTGCCGCCGATCGCCACCTGAATCGGGATCTCAAAAAGGTGGCGCGGGATATGCTCCTTAAGCTTTTCGGCGATCTTTCTCGCACGGGGATACGCCTTGTCCGCGTGAATGATGAATGAGAGCGCGTCTATTATGTCGCCGTTGAGCATAACGTCCACCTTAACGAGCTTGCTGGCTCTGTACTCCGAAATCTCGTAATCAAAGCTGGCATAGCCGCGGGTGCGGGATTTGAGCGCGTCAAAGAAATCGTAGATGATCTCATTGAGGGGAAGCTCATAGTTGATATCCACTCTGTCGGGCGTGACGTAATTCATCGTTTTAAACACGCCGCGGCGATCTTGGCACATATCCATAACGGTGCCCACGAACTCACTTGGGGCATAGATGTGCGCGTCGCAAAACGGCTCTTCCGAATTTACGATATACGCGGGGTTGGGATAGTTGGTGGGGTTGTCTATTTCAACCATCGTGCCGTCTGCCAGATGAATTTTATAAATAACGCTGGGAACGGTGGTAACAAGATCAAGATCGTATTCCCTTTCAAGCCTCTCCTGGATTATCTCAAGGTGAAGCAGACCGAGGAAGCCGCAACGGAAGCCGAAGCCCAGCGCGCCTGAGGTTTCGGGTTCATAGGAAAGCGCCGCGTCGTTTAGCTGGAGCTTTTCAAGCGCGTCACGAAGCGCCTCGTAATCCGCGCCGTCGGCGGGATAAATGCCGCAGAACACCATCGGGTTTACCTTGCGGTAGCCGGGAAGCGGCTCAGTAGCGGGATTCGCGGCAAGGGTTACGGTATCACCGACCAGCGCGTCGTGAACGGTCTTTATTGAAGCGGTAATATAGCCGACCTCGCCCGCGGTAAGCTCCGTTGCCTTTTCCATGGAAGTGGCGCGCATATAGCCCACCTCAACAACGGTGAACTCCGCGCCTGTGGACATCATTCGCATGGTGTCTCCCGCCTTGATCTTACCCTCCATTATGCGGACATAAACGATAACGCCGCGATAGGGATCGTATACGGAATCGAAGATCAGCGCCTTCAGCGGCTTGCTGTCGTCCCCCTCCGGCGGGCGGATCTCGTTTACGATATATTCCAGAACTTCCTCCACGTTTTGCCCCGTTTTCGCAGAAATTCTCGGCGCTTCGAGGCAGGGTATTCCAACGATATCCTCAACCTCCTCGGCAACCCTTTCGGGATCGGCGGCGGGAAGATCTATCTTGTTGATAACGGGCAGGATATCAAGATCGTGGTCAAGGGCGAGATAGGTGTTCGCCAAGGTCTGCGCCTCAACGCCCTGGGACGCGTCAACGATCAATATCGCGCCCTCGCAGGCGGCAAGAGATCGGGAAACCTCGTAGTTAAAGTCCACGTGACCGGGCGTGTCGATGAGATTGAAAACGTAGTTTTCGCCGTTCTTTGCCGTGTAATTCAGCTTCACGGCGTGCGCCTTAATGGTGATCCCGCGCTCACGCTCCAAGTCCATATCATCAAGGATCTGCTCCTGCATATCCCTTTTTTCAACGGACTGGGTGAGTTCCAAAAGCCTGTCCGCCAAGGTGGACTTGCCGTGGTCGATATGTGCGATTATTGAAAAATTTCTAATATGTTCCTTATTTACAGCCAACTGTTTTTCCTCCGCTGTGATTTTGATTTATGTAAAACTAAGCAGTAATTAGCGCGGGCAGGTGTACCTCGGCTTTTTCCGGCTCTTATTTCCGTATTCAATAGCTTCCTTCGGGCAGCGGCAGATACACGCCATACAATGGGTGCAGTTGCCGTTCCACTTCGGTCTGCCGTCCTTCAACTCAATGCTATTCAAGGGGCAGACGGATACGCACAACCCGCAGCCGATGCAACTATCGGCCGTATAATATTTATCGGAATGCACGAAAACCTTGTAAAAGGAATCGTTGAAAAATGAACTGCTTATTATTTTTTCACGAACTCCCACCTTTTTAGAAGGTATCTGCTCACCGTTTTTTATGCAATTCGCCGCCGCGTCTATGGCGGACTGCGATTTTTCTATAATCTCAAGCGCCTTCTTTTCCTGCGGCGCGTCAAACATAGCGATGTAGTTTTCGGGCATGATAATCTGAGCGCAGCCCATATATTGAAAGCCCTTCTTTTCGCAGAGCCTTTCCGCGAATTTTCCGGCGTTGCCAATACTGTCGCCGCAGGTCAGCACGAAATAGGCATTTTTATTGCCGCTGAACTCTGTATTCTCTACCCAATCCCTAACGATATGGGGCAACTGCCAGCAATAAGTCGGCGAAACGAATACGAACGGCTTTTCCGAATCAACGGCTGAATAGTCCTTGGTTTTGAGCCTTTCAAATAAATTCCGGGTGCTGTCGCCGATCAGCTCGCCGATCCTCTTCGCAACGTATTCGCTGTTGCCCGTGCCTGTGTAATATAATATCATTTCCAAATTCCCTTTACAAAATTAATGCGTTAGTATCCAGCTAATCGTTTCAATCATTGTCTTTGCCCTGCTCTCGGCATTACCCGTCATCAGCTTTTCAAACCATTCGTCAAAGGGTACTACTTTCAAATCTTTATATCTGCGATAAAGAGAGCTTGCGGGCGGAATTGGAATATTATTGACAGCCCATATTCCCTCTAACACTTTCCAAGTGTTAATTGAAACGAGATAGGAAATCAGCGTTTCATTATTGCCGGACAAAGCGGCTTCAAGCTTTGCCTTCGTGCTTTTCAGCCAGTAAATAATATCGTTTTTCTCTTTACTATCTATATTATAACGATTATATATATCGGCCGCTCGGTCTAAGAGTTTTTGCAAATTTCCGTTATCGTATTTGAGTTTGCCGTCAAGATACCTATATACTTCCATAGGCGAGCCGTTCAGCTTTTCAAGCGCTTTCTCGTAAGTCATATAGTGTATCTCGGCAGTGATTCCGTCTATAACTGATGAAGCAAATTTATCTTCGCCGCAAAGCACGATAATATCAAGATCGGAAAAATCAGTTTCCGCTCCGCAAGCCACCGAACCTGTCAGCATAACGCCCTCTATTGACTTATCACACTTAAAATCTGAAACGAATTTTTCGAACAGCTTCAATTGCTTTGTCATCGCATTGCTCCAAAGTAAGATTTATCTCTATAATAATACAGTTAATTCTTCCAAATTGCAAATGCTGCCTGAAATTTTTTCATTTCTGTTTATCGGAATGAATCTGCAGGGCGCATTTCCCGCCGTTTTTCTGTCTTTCTCCTCGTCACCGACGAAGATAAGTTCGTTAATGGCAACGCCGAAATGCTTGGCGATAAGCTTCAATCCTGCGGTATTCGGCTTTCTGAAACCGCAGATTTGCGAGGAAACGTACAAATCAAAAAGATCAAGCAACTCGGGAATATCCCTTTTGAACAATTCATCGGGCATACTGCTGGGCAGATCGGTCAAAGCCGCGATCCCATAGCCCATATTTTTCAGCTTTTTCAACATTGGAACTGTATCGGGATAGATTATCGCTTTCAAATCAAAGCCCTCGAAAAACGTATCAATACAATCGCTTAAAGCTATGCTCTTTTTCCAATGCGCCATTGCATTCGTAAAAAGGAATTCGGGCGAAAGCTCCTCCTCGCGGTAATTCACTCTCGGGTTGTACTTTTTCAGAATTTCAACTGATTTTTGAATATCGGCTTCCGTCGCGCCGAGTGCGTATCTTTCATTAACGGCTTCGAAGCCCTGCTTGTAATACTCCACCCACGAATACGGCATACCAACGTATTCCATAAGCGTTCCGCCGATATCAAACACGATCACTTTCATACTTTTCCTTACTCCAATGATGCCAGCGCTTTTTCGAAAAACGCCCTGAAGCCCTGATCGATAGCCGATTTATCTACCGATTCATTTTCAATATCGTAATAATACTTCCCCGAAGCGATATCAACAGACAAGGGATCTAAAGGGAAGCCCTCTACCCGCTTTGGGTGAGGCTTGCTGACCAGCATAAACGGCTCGGTGGCGAGGGAATCATCAAAACTGCAAAATTCCGTTTCTCCGTCAACGATAAAGCAAATTGCGTTTTTGTATCTGCCGATCAGCTTGTCTCCGTATTTTTTTGCCAGAGCCGCATAATATTCCGTCATCTCCGCATCGGAAAGCACCTTGCCGTTTACTCTTCTGACGTGCGTTCCGGGTTGTAGTTCTTCCGGCAAGCCTTCAAAATACAGTCCGCTGTCGCAAGAGAATATTGGCATTTTAAATGCTTCGTAATATGCCCGCGCCTTGATTTTCGCGTTTTCAAGCGGACTTTTTCCGCTCTCGTCAACCTCAGGAATCGACATATTCAAATTTTTAAGGCTGATAAGCTCAATCCCTAAAGAATCTGTTATTCTTTTCATTGACGCAAATTTAGCGGGGTTTGACGTACCGTATAAAACTTTCATAATCTTCCTCTTTTATGTTCATTCCACAACTTTATCAAGCTCGCTTTTGCCGATTTATACGCCTCTGTTGATATCCGAATATTATAGCGTTTTTATAAAAACTCAACCCTGCCGTCCTCAAGATGATACAGAGCGCCGCAAACGCAAAGGTTGCTTTTATCGTCTATGGCAAGGCTCTCCCTGATTTTCTTAACGCTATGCAGAACGTTCAGGCAAGAGGCTTTATAGCCGTCGGTTTCACTGCCGATCGCCTTTTTGATTTCGTCCGTAATGGACTTAACGTAGCCCTCGGGCTCGTGACCGATCGCCGCGCCCACCGCGCCGCAATGATCGTGCCCCATTACAACGATCAGGCGGCAGCCGAGATGATCCACTGCGTATTCAATACTGCCAAGCTGGTGATTGTCAATAACGTTGCCCGCCACGCGGATCATGAAAAGCTCGCCGATCCCCGCGCTGAAAATGCTTTCGGGGATCACTCTTGAATCGGAGCAGGTGATGATGACCGCATAGGGACTTTGCCCCTCGGCGCAGGTTTGCTCACGAAGCGCGGGCGAAATATCGCCCTCGTTTTTCTCCGCAGAAAGATAGCGTTCATTTCCACCTTTCAGCTTCTCCAATGCTTCCCGCGCAGTATATGTAACGTTTACGCTCATTTCAATTACCCCTCAAAATCTTAATAATCGCTTTGTTAAACCTTTTCGATTTTACCTTTTTCGATTTTATATATTTCGCCGTAAAACTCGACGTTTTCGTCTTCGCAGACGATCACACTATCATCGCACAAGCCGTAGATAACATATTTTTCGGATACCTCAAGAAGCTCGTTCGAAATCTCACCCATTACAAAATGCGGCTCAATGGATATTCGTACACAACCGATTCCCTGATATATCTGCAGATAGTCGTAATATTCGTCACTGGTGCAAATAGCGGTATCCGCAAGATTGATTGAGCCTGCGCTCATTCCGATTACAACGCCGCCGTGATTTTTGATGACATCAATCAAGCCGTATTTTTGAAAATAAGCAAACTCAGCAGTAGTGTTCCCGCCTGCGAGCCAGACCACGTCCGCAGTTTCAACTGCCGCTTGCGCCTGTTTCGCTGTCATTCTTCCGTCAACAACACGAGCTTCCTTGAAATGAATTCCCTTTTCCTCAAACATATTGAGGAAAAATTTAAAGTAATTATCCGTTTTTTTGTGATGCTTTTCAAACTCGGACGCAACGAAAACGAATCTTTCTCTTTGCGTGATTTTCTTTTGAAACAGCTCTGCGATTTCATCGCTGAAGCCATTATGAAACATACTTGTTAATATGTAAGTGCTCATTCTTTTCTCCTAAATTTAGCTATTGTTTTGAAACAAAAAGTTTTTTATATCTCCCACAAACTGATTTCCGCATCGCGCCAGCTCGCCGAGCACGCGGTCTACGCCTGTTTCGCTTTCATACCAATTTTCTTTCGTAATATTCATACAATGAATTGGGCAGACTTTGAACTCCACATCTGGAAATGCCATTTGATACAGCATAAGGCAACGCCGCGCGTGGAACGCCTTGCAAACGATCAAAGCGGTTTTGATTTCAATTCCTGCCTCGTCCACCGCTTTTCTTGAAAGGAATGCGTTATCGCGGGTGTGACCGGACTTATCCTCCCCGATTATCGCGGAAGCGGGAACGCCGTTTTTGAGAAACACGTCAGTAAAAAATTCGCAGTCGCTCTTATAATCGCCGTTATATATATCCGCCTTTGAGCGAACGCCCGGCCAGCTATCGCGTTTAACGCTGACTCCCCCTGAGGGAATGAGCCATTTCGCATAACCTTTGCGGTACAGCTCGGCAGCATATTCAGGTTGCTCTGTGTGCGAGCCGCCCGGCAGAAAAATCGCATCCGCCTTTTCGGGCTCGTCCGATATGAACATAAAGTTTGATATATCTGTAATAATGCGATTATTCATCTTATCTCCCTAATTCAGTAATGAATTTGTTTGCCTCGAAAAGAATTCTACGTGAGTTTTCAAACTGAAAAGCGTTCATTGCTTCATCGTACGCCATTAATGAAGCACCGAGCAATTCCTCGGGCTGATATGAGATTTCCTGATTGCTGTACTCCGCAACAAAGTAAACGATTCGTTTTTTGAGACCAAGCTTTCCCGGAATCGAATGTGTATCCGTAAATTTAAATCCGGAAATTATATCCACCTTTAAACCTGTTTCCTCGTAAATCTCACGAAGCGCAGTTTCTTCCTCGGTTTCATTTCCCTCGATATGCCCCTTGGGAAAGCCGTAGTATCCTTCTATGGACTGTATTATCACGTACAGTATCTTACCGTTTCGGCGTGTAAATACCACCGCTCCGCAGGAAACTTCGTATTTCATATTTTCTCCTTTGATTCTTATATCGCTTTATTTTATTATGCAAACGCCTGAGCAAAAGCTGATTTTTTCGAATATCATATCGGGAAAATCTTTCGAAAGCTCTTCATCTACGATATAAAACTCCTCGTCGTCCCATTCATCGCCGGCTTTTTTCATGCATTCTTCAAGCGATTGCTTTGTCTCAAACGCCACGTCTCCTAAAAGAATTTCACCATTGGGATTGAGTCTATTTTGCAGTTCCTTTATAAAAACAACTTTATCCGCATCCGTCAGATGATGAATCGCATAAGTACAGATAATACAGTCGAATTTCATTTCGCTCAGCTCACAAGGAATACCTTTTGAAAAATCATATTGATAGAATGCGGCATTGGGCATTTTCTCTTTTGCAAGCTTAATCATCTCTTGGGAAAAGTCTATTCCAAAAATTTCCATTCCCTCATCATATAATTTTTTTGAAAGGATTCCCGTACCGAAGCCGATATCCAAAACCGTCTTTCCGTTGCCGAGCTTTATTCGTTTATAAATTGTGTTCAATACATTTTTATATCCCGCAAATGGATATTCATCAGCTTCCTCGCTGAGACAAACGGTTTTATCATATTCATTTGCCCACAAGTCAAAACCTGCGCTGTCTAACATTCATCTGCTCCTAAATATATTTCTTCATTTCTGTTAAGAAAGAATTCGTTCGGCGAGAAGCAGAATATTATCCTCTTTCGCTACTTCTTTAAGCACAGTAAAGCCGTTTTTCTTCCAGAAATGATTTGATTGGGGATTGAGCTTGTCAATCCCCAGCCGTATCTTTTTAAAATCAATGCTCTTTAAATAATCGCAAAGCTCCGTTATCAAAGCGCTGCCTATGCCGTTGCCCTGATACTCCTTTGCAAGCATAAAGAAGCCTATATATGCCACATCGTCATCAGGATAACCGTCAATAAGATCAAGAACTGCAATGAGCTTTTCGCCGTCAAAAAAGCCAACGTAGTATTTTTCGGATAAGCTTTTTCCCGGCGGTGTTGCTTTTAGATCCTCTTTAATCAATTCGATTGTCAGCGGAGTTATATTCCAACTGTATTTATAAAATTGTGTATTAAGAACACAAAGATCATAAATGATTTCCGCGTCCGCTTCTGTCAGCCTTCTCACAAAATACTTGGAGATTAATTTTGTAATATCTATGTTTTTCATATATTAATTCAAATGTTCGGTAAAGCGTTTCGTCGCAACGGCATTAAAATATGTCTCTACGGGTCTGATCTTTTGCATAGCGGCTCAGGTTTATGATCTGGTCCGTTGGGAAACTGAATAACTTCATTCCCGTAACGAGCGTACATAAAACGGCAAGAATGAGCCATACCAAATGGTTAAACGTACCGGTGGCCAACATTTTTTCCACACCCATATAGTTAAGGAGGAAAATAATAAAGTAATGCCAGAAGTAGATTTGAATGCTTCGTTCACCCAAGCTTGTGGCAACAGGTAGTTTTCCTTTAGGTATAAGACACATCACGCCAAAGCCGGCAACCAATGTGATAATATATGCCAAGCCGCGATAGAAAAATGCCCATGTTCCGTATTTTTCTCCGAAAGAATTTCTTCCTGTAAACAGTGTGCGAAGCATATATATGCTGTCGATTCTGGTTATGCACATTATAGCCCACGCCGCAATCACCATTATGCCGACTATTCTTATCCATTTTTGCTCTAAAACCTTTATAGGCTGATCCGGTTTAACCATATTGCCGAGCACAAAAAACGGATAAAATACAATAAAACGAGATAAAGCAAGCGTATCTCCCAAGGAGGAATCATAACCGGAAAACAGACCTAAAATAATTGCAAAAATAAGTATTGCCTTCTTGTCCATTTTCCTGAGCAGATAAGAAAGTACAGTATATCCGGCGAGTACAAACATATACCACGGAACTCCGGTCATGCGAAAATAGGATAAAGACGGTTCCCATCCAAACGCAAGCTTTTCCAGGAACAAACCAATATTTAATACAAAACCAATCATAACAAATCTTACAACTTTAGGCAAAACATTATCGTTTTTATGAAACATTCCGCCTATAAACAAAAACAACGGCATATGGAAGCTGTATATCCATAAAAACAAACTTTTAAATGAACCCGGCATAGGGCTCATTTCATCCGCGAAATGTCCTATAACAACGGTTAATATCAGAAAGAATTTAAGATTGTCATAGTAAAAAATTCGATTCTTTTTAGATGTACCCATCAGAAAAATCCTCCATTCATTATTTTGAACTTTATCATTTACATACAAACCTTTTTCAGCAAAACAACCGTCTCCACATGCGGTGTGCGGGGAAACATATCAACGGCGGTAATATGCTGAGGTTTGTAGTTCTTTTCATTAAGTACCGCCATATCCCGTGCGAGAGTGGCGCTGTCGCAGGAAACGTAAATAATGCGCCCCGCGCCCATATTTTCGATGATATCAAAAAGCTCTTTTTGACAGCCCTTTCGCGGCGGATCGACTATTACCATATCGGGCTTCAAGCCCCGTCTTTCGATCTCTTTAGCGCCGTCAAAGGCATCCGCGCAGATAAAGCTTGCGTTTTTGATCCCGTTCAATTCGGCGTTTTCCCTTGCGTTCTCTATGGCGGACGGCTCGATTTCTATCCCAACCAGCTCTTTGCACTTATCCGCAAGGGTAAGCCCGATCGTTCCCGCGCCGCAATAAAGATCAACTACCGTTTCTTTACCGCTCAAATCCGCATACTTGCTGACGATGCCGTACAGCTTCTCGCACTGATCATGATTGACCTGGTAAAAGCTTTGGGGCGAAATAACGAATTTCTTATCAAGAAGAATATCACATATCTTATCGCTGCCCCATACCGTTTTCGTCTGATCGCCGAGGATCACGTTGGTATTCTTTTTGTTTATATTGATAACAACACTCTTGAGGTTGTCAAACGCCTGCTGAAGCTTGTCCACCAGATACTCCCTATCCGGGATATCGTTTCCGTTGATGACGGCGCACGCCATGATTTCGCCCGTGCCGAACGCCTTGCGGAAATAGATATGCCGCAAAAGGCCCTTACCTGTTTTCTCATCAAAAGAGGTAACGTTGTTCTTTTTCACCCATTTTTCAAAGGCGGCTATCCCCTTTTCAAATTCCGGAGGCTGAAGTCTGCAATCTCTGCAGGGAATGATCCTGTGGCTTTTATACGCGTAAAAGCCCGCCGTCAATTCTCCGTTTTCTACGCAAACAGGATACTGCGCCTTGTTGCGGTAAAAATCAGTACTGTCCGCACCGATTATCCTTTCAACAGGGAAATCTATATGACCTATTCTGCCGATCGCGTCCTGCACTCTGCCCAGCTTATATTTCAGTTCCTCCTCATAGGTCATATGGCGGAAGGAACAGCCGCCGCATTTTTGCGAAACCGGGCAATCAGGGGCTATTCTTTGCAGTGACGGCTCAACTATCTCATCAATGATCCCGACGGCGTAGTTTTTTGACACCTTGATTATATGGGCGATTATTCTGTCACCCGGAACAGTGCCCCGAACAAAAACCGCAATGCCGTTATATCTCCCAAGTCCGCTCCCCTCAGAGGTTACGGACTCAATATTCAATTCGATTTTATCATTCTTGTTGATAATCAATACTTTTCACCTCTACTATATTAACACACATTTATATAAAAATAAAGATAAAAAAGCGGCACTTCGAAAAAAGCGCCGCTTTTTGTACATATAAGATTATTTCTTTTTCTCAACCGCTCTTTGGATAAGCTTAACGATCTCAACGATCGGGATAACGGAAATCGCTATCGCCAATGAAACCGCGTACTCGGCAAGAGAGATCTCAGCAAAATCAAAGGCGTTCGCGAGGAATGGAACGTAGATGACCAGCGTTGAAAGAATAAGGCTAAGCACCATCGCGCCGATCAGGTACATATTCTGATTCTTCATTCTGAATATTGATTCACGTCTTGAACGCATATTGAAGGAATGGAATATCTCAGCCATTGAAAGGGTGAGGAACGCCATGGTCATACCGTTTTGGTGGATCAGGCCGTCTTTAATAGAGAAAATCTCGGCAAAGCTCAGCTTAGCGTCAGACGCCATTATGATACCGAAAACGTAGGCTACAAGCGTGGCAACCGTTACCATAACTCCCTGCCAGGCAACGTCTAAGCCCATACCGTTTGCGAAAATACCGTCTTTACTGCTTCTGGGGGCACGCTGCATAATGTTGCCCTCGCCCTTTTCCATACCCAGCGCCAGCGCGGGGAAGCAGTCTGTGATAAGGTTGATCCAAAGAAGATGAACAGGCTCAAGAATAGTGAAGCCGATCAGCGTGGCAACGAAAATCGTGAGAACCTCGGAAAGGTTTGACGAAAGCAGGAACTGGATCGATTTTCTGATGTTATCGTAGATCCTTCTGCCCTCTTCAACGGCGGATACGATCGTTGCGAAGTTATCGTCCGCAAGCACCATATCGGCAACGTTCTTTGTAACGTCCGTGCCGGTGATACCCATACCAACGCCGATATCAGCACTCTTGATAGACGGAGCATCGTTAACACCGTCGCCCGTCATGGCGGTTACCATTTCTTTCTTTCTCCATGCCTTAACGATTCTAACCTTGTGTTCCGGCTGAACGCGGGCATAAACGCTGTATTTATCAATGCTGCCGTCAAGCTCTTCATCGGAAATTTTGTTGAGCTCGGAGCCTGTAAGCGCCTCGCTTGCGTCCTGAACGATACCAAGCTGTTTTGCGATAGCAACTGCGGTGTCCTTATGATCGCCGGTGATCATTATGGGGCGGATGCCCGCACTGCGGCACTGGGCGATAGCGCCGACTACCTCGGGACGAACGGGATCTATCATACCCGCAAGGCCGATGTAGCAAAGCTCTTTTTCAAGGAATTCAGCATCCTCACTCTCGGGCATTTCGGAATAGGTTTTCGTGGCAACACAAAGAACGCGAAGCGCCTGATCTGCCATTTCCTTATTCTGAGCCATAATATCGGCCTTGACCTCATCGGTCATTTCAACCATCTTATCGCCTATAAAGGCTTTCGTGCAAATATTGAGAACAACGTCCGGCGCGCCCTTTGTGTACTGAACGAAGCCCTTGCCCGTGCTATGAACGGTGGACATCATTTTTCTCATTGAGTCAAAGGGAGCTTCGGCAACTCTCGGGAAGTCTTTTTCAAGATCATACTTAGGCATTTCAAGCTTGTTTGCCCATTCAACCAGCGCCGCCTCAGTGGGTTCGCCCTTAACGATTCCGTCCTCCAGCTCAGCATCTGAGCAAAGCGCCATCGCCTGCGCGATAAGCTTCTCATTTTCGCCCTTGAAATCAACTACGGTCATCTTATTCTGAGTAAGAGTGCCGGTTTTATCGGAGCAGATGACCTGCGTACAGCCGAGGGTTTCAACGGCGGTAAGCTTGCGGATAACGGCGTTTCTCTTGCTCATCTTCGTAACGCCGATGGAAAGCACGATGGTAACTACCGCGGCAAGTCCCTCAGGGATAGCGGCAACGGCAAGCGAAACGGCAACCATAAACGTATCGAGCATACCGCTAAAGGTAACGCTTCCGTCCGTAATCAGGCTGCGGATAACGTCAAGCGCGAAAATAAATACGCATATGCCGAGAACGAGGAAGGAAAGCACCTTTGAAAGCTGATTGAGCTTGATCTGAAGCGGTGTATCGCCATCCTTGGAATCGTTGAGCGCGTCCGCGATCTTGCCCATTTCGGTGTCCATACCCGTGGCGACTACAACTGCCTTACCGTGGCCGTAAACCACGTTTGAACCCATGTAGCACATGTTCTTTCTGTCGCCAAGCGGTACGTCGTCCGAGCCTTCGGTGCTGATCGGATCGGTCATCTTATTAACGGGAACGGATTCCCCCGTAAGCGCCGCTTCCTCGATCTTCATTGAAGCGCTGGAGATTATACGGCAGTCCGCGGGGACGCTATTGCCCGCTTCAAGAACTACGATATCGCCTACTACAAGATCCTCGGTGCGAACGGTCTGGGTCTTGCCGTCTCTGATAACGTTGCTGGTGGCGGCGGCTATTTCCTGCAGGGCCTCAATTGCCTTTTCAGCCTTTGATTCCTGATAAACGCCGAGAACAGCATTGATGATTACAACAAAAAGAATAATAACAACGTCCGCATAGCCTTCGCCGTCTCCGCCGAAGGACGCGGTGATCGCGCTGATCACTGCCGCAACGATAAGAATGATGATCATCGGATCGGCAAGCTGAGAAAGAAAGCGGTGCAACAGGCTTTCTTTTTTCGCTTCTTTTAATTTGTTTTTGCCGTTTTTCTCAAGACGCGCCTTCGCCTCTTCAGCTGAAAGGCCAAGCTCAGAAGTGTTGTTATCATTCATAACTTCCGCAAACGGCTTTAAATACTCCTTCATAAATTTTGCTCCTTTCATTAACAAAAAAAGACCCGTACATAGTATTTCTACTACATACGAGTCTCATTCTTTAAAACTAAACCAGCCTTTCGGCACGTTGTTGATTTAGCTCGCGCTATGTAAGAATTTGCGCGGAACTACTCCCTCATATCTTGACTTAATTATACCACAAGCTTTGCCAAAAGTCAATTCTTTCTATTTCCCCGCAGTTATGCTACAATAAAAGCAATCAAAAAGACAAATTGGAATTTTAAGGAGATATGATAAACAGATGAATGATCGTGAGTTCTTAATAAAAGCATTTGCTTATTTTCACCGATATGGGTGGATTGTTGTAATGCTAATTTGCATTGGAATTACAAGATCACTTTATATAATCGGATTATTTTCGATTGTATATAGCATTTGGACTTTGTTGGGATATTTGCTGAAATGGAAGCATATATTTTGTTCGTTTCAAAACGCATATCATAAACCGATGACTCCAAATAAAATCAATTGGAATAACATCAAAAAATCAGATGCATATGGCTTACCTGCAATCTTTTTCATTCTTGGTATAGGAATTATAATCGCTAAATATCTTAATATCTAATTCCGGTTAGACATCAAAAAAACATCCCGAATGCGGTTTTCTTGTATGGCAAACTGGAATTTGTCGCACGCGGCAGGAAAACACTTTAGCCGTTTGCACGGCAGGCCAGCTTATTATTTTATTAAAAAGATTTACCCCTGCCGGGGAGGGCGACACTCTCTTTTGTGTTGCAAAAGAGAGTGTCCAGAGAAAACAATTCAGGG
>JAFLRY010000021.1 GCA_022511205.1 Eubacterium sp.
GTATGGTTGATATCGCTAAATTCTTCCTTGAATTTACGGTTGATGAATCCTGCGGAAAATGTACACCGTGCCGTGTAGGTACGAAGAGACTTCTTGAAATGCTTGACAAGATCACGTCGGGCAAGGGAACGATGGAGGATCTCGACAAGCTTGAAGAGCTTTGCTATTACATAAAGTCAAACTCTGCCTGCGGTCTCGGTCAGACTGCTCCGAACCCCGTTCTCGCTACTCTTAAGTTCTTTAAGGACGAGTACATTGCCCATGTTAAGGACAAGAAGTGCCCTGCAGGCGTATGTAAGGATCTTCTTACATATACTATTGACAAGGAAAAGTGCATTGGTTGCGGTATGTGCGCAAGAAACTGCCCTGCTGATACGATCGTTAAAACTGATTATACAGCACCCGGTCACAAGCTTCCGTCATACGAGATCATTCCTGATAAATGCGTTAAGTGCGGCGCTTGTATTACAAACTGCCGTTTCAAGGCAATTAGCAAGCAGTAAATAAGGAGGGCCTAAAAATGGAAATGGTTAATATAAAAATCAACGGCATTGCCGTAAGCGTACCTAAGGGCTCAACTGTTTTGGAGGCTGCCCGTCAGACAGGTATTGAAATTCCTACACTCTGCTATATGAAGGATATAAATGAAATCGGCGCTTGCCGTATTTGTATCGTTGAGGTCAACGAGGGAAGAGGCTTCAGAATGGTTACCTCTTGCGTATATCCCGTATCAGAGGGTATGGAGGTTCTTACAAATACAGAAAAAATCCAGAAGAACAGAAAGACAACGCTTGAACTTATTTTGTCAACTCATGATAAGAGCTGCCTTTCATGCAAGCGTTCAACAAACTGTGAGCTTCAGAAGCTTTGCCATGACTACGGCGTAGATCAGACAAACTTTGAGGGAGCAAAACCCCATTATGAAAAAGATTTAAGCGCTGCTCACCTTGTAAGAGATAACAACAAATGTATTCTCTGCCGCAGATGTGTTGCAACTTGTCAGCAGCAGTACGTAAGCGTAATCGGCGCAAATGATCGTGGTATGGATACTTCGATCGGTCAGCCCTTTGATCTTCCGCTTAATAATACTCCCTGTATCTCCTGCGGTCAGTGTACTGCCGTATGTCCTACCGGCGCGCTTACTGAAAAAGATGATACGGATAAGGTTTGGGCGGCTCTTGCAGATCCCGAAAAGCACGTTGTTGTTCAGACTGCACCTTCAGTTCGTGCAACGCTCGGCGAATGCTTTGATATGCCTATCGGCACGAACGTTGAGGGCAAGATGGTTGCAGGTCTTCGCAGACTTGGCTTTGATAAAGTATTTGACACAGACTTTGCCGCTGACCTCACGATCGTTGAGGAAGCAAGCGAGCTTGTTGACCGCATTAAAAACGGCGGCGTTCTCCCGATGATCACTTCTTGTTCACCGGGTTGGGTAAAATTCTGTGAGTTCTATTATCCGGATTTACTCCCGCACCTTTCAAGCTGCAAATCACCGCAGCAGATGGCAGGCGCAGTAATCAAGACGTATTACGCGGAGAAAATGGGCATTGATCCCAAGAATATCGTAAGCGTATCCGTTATGCCCTGTACTGCTAAGAAGTTTGAGATCGGCAGAGAGGATCAGTCGGCCGCAGGCGTTCCTGACGTTGATATTGCGTTAACGACGAGAGAGCTTGCGAGAATGTTCTCAAGACTCGGCATTAATTTTGCCGCGCTTCCCGATGAGGAATTTGACAGTCCGCTTGGTGACGATACAGGTGCCGCCGTTATCTTCGGTGCAACAGGCGGTGTTATGGAAGCCGCCGTAAGAACAGCGAACGCATGGCTTAACGGTGCAACCGAGCCTATCGAGCTTGAGGCTGTTCGCGGTACACAGGGTCTTAAGGAGGCGACTGTAGACCTTAACGGAACTGAGCTTAAGATTGCCGTAGCATCCGGCGCGGCTGCCGCAAAGGTTGTTATGGATATGCTTAAGGCAGGCAATCCGAAGGGCTGGGGCTTCATTGAGATCATGGGTTGTCCGGGCGGTTGCGTAAACGGCGGCGGTCAGCCGATCCAGCCGCAGTACGTTCGTGATACAGTTGATTTGAAGGCTATAAGAGCAAAGGCTCTTTATGACCAGGATAAGTCAATGGAGCTTCGTATGTCACACGAATCACCTGTTATCAAAAAGCTTTATGAGGAATGGTATGACGGCTTCGGCGGCCACAAGGCTCACCACGATCTGCATACGTCATATGTTCCGAGAAAGAAGTATAATTTCTAAGTTCAAAATCATATATTAAAGCAAAACTGCGTCTTTCCGAAAGACGCAGTTTTTTTGAAAAAACATTTCCAAATTACCGGCTAAATATTGAACATTTTTTTGTGTACGAAAATTGTTTTGCTGTAAATCGGCAAATTGGAATTTAAATTGTGAAAACGAATGGCGGTGATATTGATGGCATTTTCGAAAGAAAAATATAACTCTAAAATCCGATTTATTGATTCGTTAAACAGGGCAGTGAATTTAAACCACAGCCCTGTTTTTGTTTCACTTTTTAATTATTCGTGTTATGATTTTAAGGTTGGGATATTAAATTCTTATGCATTTTTTGTTGCATTTCGAACTTTACAATTAAAAAGCATTGACTTGAGGACTTAGATATAATATAATAAATTGATATTTTATAACATAGTGGAATACTATACAAAATATCGTTACGTGGTTTGTAAAATCTGAGTGGTTTTCATAATGAATAAAAGGAGATTGCTATGAAGAATAAAAAATTACATCGAATGATCTCTGTCTTGTTGTGCCTGCTTATAGCGATGTCTGCATTTAGCGTCATCATTCCAATAGCGGCAGCGGCTGAAACATTCGAAAAAAATGAAAACTTTACAATAAGCCACCCGAATGCTCTGCACTTTTACATTCGTCACTGGCACTCTGAGGAGGTTACCGGTGGAACGAAGTTCCAAATCGGAAGTGTGGAAAGCGTAGGCCGTTATTTCGTCGTTGTTGAAGGATATATCGATAAAAACAACGAGGGTACCTATGACTTCTACTTCGTTTACCAGACTGATATGGGGGACGGCGTTCATTATAAGCATGACGTAGAAAAGGTGTCGCCTGAGTTTGCCAAAGGTTCAAATTACATAGTGGATATGGATCCCGACAAAGGCTCAATTACGCTCAAGGCGCATCCCATCAACTCTGAAGATAAAGATGCGGATGTAATTGAGAAATTCTCAGCTTTCTCCATGTCGGGCGGTCAGAGTGCGGTGAAATACGGTACCGGAGACCATAGCGATGAACTTACCATTACCTATAGCCCGTATACCCATCTTATCAAGGGACACGTTTACTACGTCAATGAGAGCAGGCGTGTTGACGGTACTGTTTTTGGCAACAGCGGACTGTCTGACAACCCGGAAGAGGATACTGTAAAAGTTTATGTTTATACGGGTTCGGATGATTTTGCCTATAAACATGATGACGGAGTGACCGTAACGTATAAGACGGGCGATATTATTAAGACAAAAGCTCGATCAAATGTTGCGTGTACCGACGTGACCGATCTTCCCAACGGATTAACAGATGGTGAGAATGTTAAGCTTGTCAAGTACTATAGCACCGACGTGGGTCTGCATACGGATAAGACAGCTACGGCTTACAGCGACGGCAGAACCTTTGATCTGGAGCTGGAATCCTGGTATGTTGAGAACTATGCGCCTACTGTAGGTATGGTACTGGATGCCTCGGGAAGTATGGCGTTTGCTTCTGAAACCCCGGAGCGAATCAAGCTTACTGAGGATCAGATTGCAAAATTGGGAATCAATAAGGTTACGGCCGATAAGGATCCTAATAATTCAACAAACGGTTGGGAAGATTATTTTCTCAACGATACACAAATTGAAAATTTCCTGAATCCCCACAACACTGATAACTCGTTGCTCTCTGTCAGCGGCTATAACTACTTTGTTTTTGATTCCAACGCAAGTGCGAGAGAGTATGCGCCCCTTGGTTATCGGGGAAGTTCCTCCTTAATAGGATATTATTCTTTTGATGATTCAAGCAACAGATTGCGCAACGACGTAACGGGCAATTCCGCTACGGTTGTTAAGCAGCAGGCGGCAGACGGCAGTAATATAGATTTTACCGCTTCAGGCTCCGCTTCCGGTATTGAATACGATGATAACCAATTATCTATAAGCAAAAACTCTACTGCCGGTATCTTGCTTGACGCGAAACCCTCCGGTGGAGATTTTACGATATCTTTTTCTATCGTAAGAGGAAGTAAGAACGCCGAGTCTGATCCTCAGTACCCTGCTGATATTTTGTATGTCGGAGATAAAACTCCAACAAACAAAAACTATCTCAGAGTTATTCGCGAGGGTATAAACGTATACGGTTATGGAAAGAATTCAGGTCCGGCAGGCTCTGTACGAAGGGCGTGGGTTACCGGATATCAGGGAGATCCGAGTAATGCTCAGGACTTCGTAAATGATATAGCATCAGCAACCAGTGCTTTTCATAACAGCACCGCCCGTACTATAACCTATGTATTCAAGAATGGAAAACTAACGACTTATTTTGACGGTACGAAAGAGATCAATATTGCTAATAATGCGGAAATTCCACAAACAACTGATTTGACCCTTGACGATTTTAATATCATATTTAACGGCTTCAGTAACAGTCAGTATAACGGTAAGAATCTCGCTATTGACAACATCTCTGTATTTGATAAAGCACTTACGGCCCCTGAGGTTAAAGCGTATGTGAAGATTTTCAATAACAGCAACCCGACAGACGGCGTTATGCTGGAAGGCGGCGCCGCGCTCAACTTTGGAAACTTCACCGAGGAAAGCGGTTGGTTCTTTGTTTCACACACCGGCAATAATATCGATATTGTAGATAGATTTGATTCAGCTAAGGTTATGTACGGTGTGTCAAAGAATTTTGGATTTGTGGACACCATTGACGCTCCGGAGGGCGAAGGCGCCAGCACCGGATATAGCTACTCTCCGACCGAAAATACTTCGATTCGCTTCTATGTGGATAATGACGGATATCTCCGCTGCTTTTTCAGCCGCGGTAGTTCCACAAGTTCCAGTCCCAATATTACTTCCTATGTCTATGAACTGACGGATCCGCAATACGTCAAAACGGAATCTCTGCGCAGAGCCGTGGGTTCCTTTATAACACAGCTGAGCGAGAGATCTCCCGCAAGCCTGTTCTCCGCTGTACGCTTCAGCAGTGATAATATCCTTTCAGATAACGATACGGCGCTCTTGCTTGACTGGACTTCGGATTATACTCACGCCGGTTTCCTTTCTTTGACCCACGGAGAAATAGAAGAAGGAGAATTGCGTGGCTTTTCAAGTTATGATACGAGTGAAAGTAATAATAAACAATACAACTACGGTCTTACCGGCAGCACCTGTACATATAAAGGAATTGAGGCATACATTAAAAAACTGGATGCGCAACTGCCGAATCTGGTAGAGAAAAATGCCCCAAAATTCTTGATCATCTTCACTGACGGTGCGGACACTGATATTGGCAAGGTTAACGATGGAAAGGCAAAGGGCTATACAGATCAACTGAAAGGAGAAGGCTACACCATCTTCACCGTCCTTCTGAACGGCGGTCCGGTTGAAAAAGGCGGAGCGGATTATGATAAGGCGCGCAACTTCCTGGTAGGCTTATCAGGAAACAATGATTGCGCGGGATCTGAACGCCCCGAAGATGCAGACAAAAAGACTGATACAAAAACTTATCAATCGGATTATTTCTTCTCAGTTGACGATGCAAAAGAAGAGTTTGAAAAACAAGGCATGGATGTTTCGGGATTGAACGATTCGGATATTCTGACCAAGATTTTCACAGATGAGATTCTGGGAGAAATCGCTTTGGACCGTGAGGATTACACCGTAAGGGACTATATTGATCCCCGCTTTGATTTGGTGGACGTAAAAGGTGTTGTATGGCAGCTTAATAAGGGCGGACATATCATAAAGAGCAACGGCGAGGAGGTCGATGTGGATGAGAGTAGTGTAATCAAGATCGAACTCTCTCATCAATCCAACACAGCCGCCCGTAAGCCGTATCTGCGCTATAATGACGATAATAATATGTATTATCTGGAGTGGGTCAATCAGGATTTTCCGGGCTGCGCCATCGGCTCAGAACGTTTAACGGTCTGGAAAGCAACGATTACCGTGCGTGCGAAGGAAGACTTCATCGGCGGTAATGCGGCGCTTACCAACGGCAACGGAGCAAATCAGAACTTCGTCTTTTATATGGATGACGAGCTTTCCTCGGGAACTGATAACAGTAAACTGCCGGCAGGTATAACGCAGGAGGATGCCCAGAAACATCCTCTCTCTAAGGGATTCCCGCGTACCGCAGTTAATGTAATGCCAAAAGACATCGAAAAAGTATGCGGAAAAGAAATTTACATGGGCGAGGAGCTCCTGTCTCAGACGGATATACTAAATCAGTTAATTGAAGATACAAAAGGCACAAACGAATACTACTATTGGGAGTATTTGAAGCGCTACATAGCATATTACAATGATCTTGTAAGTAAAAACACTCCCGCAGATGAACTGCCTACGCTGCCCAAGAAGATAACGTATGTGAACGATGAGAAAGTTATCGAGGAAATAGAACCCGGCGAGGACGGCAAGCTGAAAATTGCTGATCTGTATGCCACGATCTTAAACGCTAAGCTTGAGCTTCCTTACTGCTATCTTCCGGGCACGGACAAGGATATGAATAACCTGACCGGCGGCAACGAGCATAGGGAAGACATTTTCGGATATCTGACATATAGCGCGTGTGAAACTGAAGGCGAACACGAGCCGTACCCAGGTGACAAAGAGACCTCGTCAGATACGAATTCGAGAAGCATTTCGCTGAACGTTGATTATGAGCCGACTTCAGTTGAGGATCGTATAGATGCTGATGAAAAGCTGGTAGTTGAAGAAGACGGCAACGGTAATGATATCTACGGTTGGAATAATGGCTATAAAGAGTCTGTCGGCACAGAACTGACAAACGATAATGTGCCAAATGTTTCCGGCAATCATACAACAACCATCGTCAGCGGAGACATTGTTCTTCAAATGAAAATTGAGGCTGAAAAAGTCAACAAGTACATCAAATATATTAACAAGCCGTTTACTATTTCCTATGAGGCGGATTTGTACCGTGAATACGAAGGATCAAAAGCAAGGATCACCACAAAAGAAAAGATCGGCACATACTTCGTCACGTATACCGTTACAGACAAAATGACTGCGGACGACTGTGCAACTGCTTCGATAAGCTTTACGAATGATTTTGCTGAAGAAATATCGAAATACGGCTTCCCGATAGGTACGTATACGCTGGAAAAAGGCATCAAGGCAACCACAAATACCCCGTGGTTGAAATTCAGTACTATCGGCGCTGTTAAAATCACGGAAGACAACAAAGCTGTTTTTGAAAACAATGGTGTAAACACAGATTCGGCTAAAGAGGCTCATGCGAACGATTATGCGGCCATGACTGATGGTAATGCTGCGTATCTCGGTACGAAAGCAGCCGGTGATAACAGCTATCTTGATTATTTGTACGCACTGTTTGAAGTAGGCGTTGAGCCTATCGACGTGGGAAATCTCAGCGTTTCCAAAACAGTTGTTGATGACGATGAATCGACAGACGAGTTTGATTTTACGATTGAATTGGTACTTCCTGATGCGTACAAGGATTGTGACCTGAGCGAAAATGATTTCGAATCGGAGTACGTAACCGCTTTCGAATTAAAGAACTTAGGAAACGGCATTTGGAACGCTTCAATAAAGCTTTGCCATGATTCAAAGATACTGATCAAGGATATTCCCGCGGGAACTGCTTTTGCTGTAACAGAGGGCAACTCCAAGGAGTATGAGCTTCTGCAGATAAAAACTACCGGAACGGAAGATAAGGAATCCAGAAAAGCGTCAGGTTCAATTGCAAAAGATACGACTGCGACTGCCCAGTTCCATAACAAACGTATAATCCAGCTCCCCGAAGTAGGCGGATCCGGTCTGGCGGCATTCTACATATCGGGAACTGCGCTTCTGATGGTTGCCGGTCTGTGGATGATATGCTCAACTATGAAGTCCAGAACAAAGAGAGACGCCGTTAGATAAACGGCAGCAAAATCTCAGTTAACCAAATCATATTTTTAAAGGTATAAAAAACAGCCCGGAGTCATCAGACTTCGGGCTGCTTTTTGATAATTGATTTCAATCCGATACGTTATTTATGTTTTTATTATAAATGCTTGCTAAATATAAAGCATTGATAATCCAAACAGCATCTGCGCAAGAAAATACGTTGCAAGATTTATGATCCTTACCGGCATATTGTCAAATCTTTTTTTATCAAAGATTTTTAATACCAACGTTGAATCCGAAACAACAAACAAGATCGGAGCGGAAATCAAAATGGCCTGCAGTTTAATATTGCCGCTTGCGTTAATTGCAAGGCAAACGGAAATCGCCAGCATTGAAGATATTGCTAAAGCGTAAATAATTATCGGGAAAGTAAATTTGCCAAGCTTCAGTTTAAGAAATACCGTTAAAACAATACCGATTATTAATACGGCTAACAGCACGCCAACAAATATTATAGCGTTGAAAGCATTTTCTTCTTCTAATTCCTTTGCAAAGGTAACGATATAAGTGACATGCTCTAAAAGGAAGAATGCGCCGCCAAGCAAAACGAAAAAGGTTAATAATTTGCTATCCTTATTTTTGAAGAACGGATTAAGAGCAAGAAATAAATCGCCAAAGAACCCGAATATTAATGCAATAATTATTGAAACGGCATATGCGCCTTTTACGCCTTGATGATATGCGTATATTCCGTTTAAAACGAAAACAGTCGCGGCGCACATTTTGAAGGAGAAGCCCTTTTTTGTTGCTTCGGGATACCCCTCTTTTATGAAAAGAGAAGCAAAAATAACCTCAGCAATAAACAGAAGAATATATACGAACATAATTTTACCCCAATCCCTTTTAAAAATTTTGAAAAAATAAGTTGTGAATATGATAGTTACAATTATCCTATTATGCATTTATTATATATGATTTTTTATCTTTGTCAATCAGCTTTTGAGGTATTCAATGGCGCGCCTGCAGTTTGCAGTCTGTTCATGGGGAGTGGCCAACGATCAGGGGAGAGGATACTTTCAGTCGCGAATCTGTTATTGCTTGACTAAGGAACAAGGTTATTATATCATAGGAACAAGGCGGTGGAGCATCGCCGAAGCACTATGATAAAATGATCTGAAATCAGAATTCAAACTCCAATGTGAACGGTGAAAGAGGAGCAAATATGTACATATTAATAACCTTGGAAATAATTTTGCTTACTTCATTATTTTTTACGGATTCTTGGCTGAGGGGGAGCCATCCGCGCATTATACGGTTGTGCGTTGCCAGCGTATCGTCAACGGCGCTATATCTTATATGTTCGCAATTATTGAGCGGCGGAGTTTTTTTGCTTTCGTTACCAATCGGTCAAACCGCTTGCCTTGTGTATGATTTTATTCGTAGGGACAGGCGGCTTTTGCTGACGGAGATTTGCATTTATGTGGGCTTTGACGCTGCATGGCTTCCGCTTTCTCTATGTGAAAAAGAGGCCTGGCAGTACGCCGTATATTTTGCGACTGCCGTATTTTGCGCCGTTCTTATATTTGTGCAGGCAAAGGGAGAGAAAAAAGCGGTATTAATAACGGAATTTGACGCGGATAAAAAATCGTATTTTCGGCTGATAAGCTGTCTTCCGCTCCTTGCGATCGTTATTTACGCGCTCATTCTTTTTGCCGTTAATACGTTTTCTGTTGTGATTTGCCTGATATTATGCTTCGCGTTTTTACTTTTGTACCTTTTGATCTTATGGCTTCAGGCGGAAATATCCCGCCGCGTGAGCGCGGAATATCTTAACGGCGCTATGAATCAGTGGCAGCAGGAATCGCGGGATTATATGAATACGATCCGCTCCCAGCGGCACGATTTTAATCTGCATCTTCACGCCGTTTCGGGGCTTATCAATAGCGGCGAATACAAGCAGTGCGGGCAGTACGTGCAAAAGCTGGTGAGCGAAGCGAACGACGTTAACGATATTATGCCTGTTAGTGATGCCGTGGTGGGCTCAATGCTCTATAATATGAGGGAGGAAGCCCGCCGCCACGGCTCCGATATCATTTATCATATTACTTACGATATGGAGGATATTCTCTGCAACGGCTTTGAGTGCAATAAGATCATCGGAAATCTTTTGCAGAATGCCATAGACGCTTTGCAGAGCGACGATGATAAGGAGTATGGAATACGGCTGAGCATTTTTAAACGGGGAGGAAACACCGTGATCATCTCGGAAAACCGCTTCAGCGGTGATCCGGACCGTATAGCGCGTGTTTTCGAGCCGGGGTATTCTACGAAAAGCGGGCATGAGGGCATAGGTCTCAGCATGGTGCTGCGAACCGCGGAGAGATACGGTGGGCGTGTCTATCCCGAATTTGCGGAGGAGAAGATCCGATTCATCGTAAATATTCCGAATAAAGTACATTTGCAGGGGGAGGAAGAAAATAAATGAGTATTCGCACGATCATTCTTGATGACGAACCGAATTCCCGTCTTGCCGCAGGCACCGCATTGGTGGATTATCCTGAAATAGAGCTCGTGGGAGGCTTTTCCCACAGCAATGAATTATTTGATTTTTTAAAGAATGATTCCGCGCAGCTCCTGTTTCTTGATATTGAGCTTAACAGGGAGACCGGCTTCAACGTTGCGCAGAGGCTTCGCGATGAATATCCCGATGTGATGATCGTTTTTCTTACAGGTCATTCCTCCTATGCTATAGACGGCTACGATTTTCAGCCGATCAATTTCCTTACAAAGCCGATCAATGGGGTCAAGCTCAGTCAGACTATTGACGAGGTGAAAAAACGCCTTCGCCAAAGCGGAGGTCAGCGCGGCGCCAAGCTGATGTTCAGGCTTCAGCAGGGCTTCCGTATTCTTGACGTGAGGGACATCTGCTATATCGAGCGCCTCAAACGGAAGAATTATCTTCATACGGCAAGCGAGACCCTTTGTATCACCGGCTATACGATGCACGAGCTGGAGCAGATGCTGGAGGAATACGGCTTTTTCCTTTGCCACCAATCCTTTATAGTATCTCTCTACCGCGCACAGACTGTGCGTGACGTGGGCAGGCAGCTTTACGAGGTTTTGCTTCGTGACTGCGCTGTACCCGTTCCCGTATCACGCCTGCATTACGATGAGCTTATGAAGCGGCTGAAAAATATAGGTGTTCAGGAATTTTAAATCACCGAATAAACAAGAAACGACGCATAATAGACAATCGCTATTGTGCGCCGTTTTTTATTTTTTATATAATTATCCTATTATAATAGTCACTTTAAGAGGTGAACTGCGTGAAGAAAAGAGAAATAGATCAGGATCAGATCGTCATAAAGCATAAAAAGGGAACGTGGAAGCGTTTCATAAAGCTTTTCCCTAAGTGCCGTCTTCCTTGGATATGGCTTGCGGTTTATATTATTCTCGATCTGGGAGTTGTAAACATAGGCTTAAGCGAAACGGAGTACACGGCTGAGCTTTTTGCTGGCAACACCAGCGCCGCGTTTTTAGCCAAGCTTATCGGCGTTATCGTGCTCAACCTCGTCTCATCTAATTTTGTGATTTTCGCAAGGCAGATGGTCAGCGCGAGAACGGATAGGAATATGAGGGGCGTGCTTCTTGAAAAGGTAATGCGCCTGCCAATGAGCTATTTTAAGAATGAAAATCCCCGTGAGGCGATATACAGGATCGTTGCCAATTCAACGGTTATAAGCAACACGATTTTGTACGTTGTTTTCCCGCTTGTTACGGCGGCATATACGGCTTTCTCGGTTTTCGGCAGAGTATTTCAGCACGATTGGCGCCTTTCGATAATTCTTATCGCTTTCATTCCGATTCAGTTGTTTATCGCGTTTATTTTCGGAAGAATTGATTTCTCGCTCAGTGAGCGTGATGCGGCGGTAAAAGCGAGCCTTATGCAGAAGCTGGCAGAGCTTATCACCAATATCCCCCTTGCAAAGGCCTTTGCGAAGGAGGATAAGGAAACCGAAAGCGGAGAACAGCTTACAAAGCGCATCTATAAAATCAATATAAAATCAAGTTGGATGAGCCAGTTTAAGGATCTGTCGCAGACCTTTGTTGACATTATTCAATCGGTAATAATGGTGCTGGTTGGTACCGCGCTTTTGAGAGACGGCGGAATAAATACCCGCGCATGGATAGCGTTCTTTATGTTCTCCTCCGTTTTCAGCGGCTCGGTCAGCGAGTTTATGATGTATTACAGCAACCTGAAAAACATTCAGGGCAGCGCCAACAGAGTTGCGGAGATCATGAACGCCCCCGAAGAGGATTTCAGCGGCGAAGCCTGCGAAGACCTTAAGGGAGACGTTAAGCTGGAGCATATCCGCTTTGGATACGATGAGGATAAGCCGATCCTCACAGACGTCACCTGTGAATTCAAGGATAACAGCGTTACGGCGCTGCTGGGTGTGAGCGGCTGCGGAAAGACCACACTCGTTAACCTGCTTACGAGGCTTTACGTTCCGCAATCGGGCGAAATACTCGTTGAGGGCAAGAGCGTTCACGGCTATGCGCTCACCGATTACCGCTCCCAATTCGTTATGGTTTCGCAGAATTCAATGCTGTTTTCGGGCAGCATAAGAGAAAACGTCTGCTACGGAAACGGCGAGGTTACCGATGAAGCATTTGAGGACGCGCTCAAAAAATCGGGAGCATACGATTTCGTTTCTCAGCTTCCCGAGGGAGCGGACACTCGCCTTGAAGAATACGGCAACAATCTTTCCGGCGGACAGAGACAGCGTATTGCGGTTGCCCGCGCGCTTCTTTCCAACGCCCATTACATAATTCTTGACGAGCCTGCCGCTTCGATGGACGCTATCGCCGCTTCGGAGCTTATGGGAATACTTAAGAATATTTCAAAAGATCGTTGTATGATAATCATCGCCCACACTTCGGCGGTGCTTCCCCTTGCCGACAACGTGGTTGTGATCGAGAACGGCGTTGTTTCCGCCCAGGGTGAAACGGCTCAGGTTCTTGAAACGAACGACTTTCTTCGTGAATTTGCAGGAAAGAAGGTGGCGGAATGAACAAAAAGACTGAAAAAGGCATGTGGAAACGCACCTTCGGCATATTCAAAAGCGTAAGAATTCCGTGGCCGCTTTATATTATTCAGGTTATCATCGGTATTTTCTCAACGAAGGTCGCCCTGCTCTATATTCCGTATGAAACTGATCTAAAGCTCGGAAACGTTGAAGACCCAACCCTTCTGTGGAGCTATATCGGACTTTTGCTTCTTTCCGTAGGGACGAATATCATTAACCGTATTCCTGAGTTTTACGCATCGTCTATCGTTGCCAGAAATCTGCAGAATAAGCTCATCGGCCGTTCTGTAAGGCTTCCGATGAAATCCCTTGAAAGAGACGCTTCCCAGATCGTATCCTGGATAACTGAGGACTGCACCTATGCCGACGGGCTTATTACATCGGTTATCGGCTTCCTCACAGGGCTGGTATCCACCTATATGAGCGTAACGAGTATGTCCGCCATAGACAATACGATGATCTATATCGTTCCGTTCATCATCGCATATATTATTTTCAGCACTTGGCTTGAAGGAAAGTTTATGTTCCTGAGAGAGCGCAGAGGAAGATCGGCAAATGCGGAGCTTACGGCTTATCTCTCCGAGCATCTCAGCTTCATCACCCAGATCAAACAGCTCAATTCTCAAAAAGAGGAGATCGAGCGCGGCAAGAAAGCAATAAAAGGCTTCTATAATGCGGAGGTTTATCAGGCGGCGCTGACGATCATAAACAATTTCGTTTCGGGCGCTGTTCCCAGCCTTATAACCATATTCATATTTATTATGGGTGTTCCGAAGGTAAACGAAGGCGCAATTACCATAACCGATCTGGCGGCGTTCCAGAGCTTCGTTATGATCGCTTATCAGTCGCTAAGCTCACTTCCCGGTATTTACACCAGCCTGATGTACTACAACGGTCAGCTCTTCTATATCGCAAACCTTATGGCGGAAAAAGAAGAGGTCTACGAACGTGAACGCACGATGGATATGGAAGACAGAGACCTTAAATTTGAAAACGTATCCTTTGCTTACGGGGATAAGACGATAATCAAGGACGCAAGCTTCACTATTCCAAAAGGAAAGATCACGGCTATCGCGGGTCCCAACGGCTCCGGTAAGACTACTCTTTTCAAGCTGATCGAGAGATTCTACACTCCCGACAGCGGCGTTATCAGCTTCGGCGAATATGACGCTGAAACCATCAACCTTAATGAATGGAGGCAGAGCATTGCCTACGTGCTTCAGGAGCCACAGCTATTCAACGGCAGTATCCGTGAAAATATAAACTACGGAATGAGCAGAGACGTTTCCGAGGAGGAAACGAGAAGCGCCGCAAGGCTTGCCTGCGCCGACGAGTTTATCAACGAACTTCCCGGCGGATACGATTTCGTGATCGGCGAAAACGGCTGCCGTTTGTCGGCGGGTCAAAGGCAGAGGATAGCCATAGCGAGAGCCGTTATGCTGGATCCCTCTTATCTGCTTCTTGATGAGGCCACCTGCAATATGGACGTTTATTCGGAAAAAGCCGTTACCGAAGCGCTTATGAAGCTGATGCAGGGCAGAACAACCGTTATGATATCCCACGATATGAAAATGCTTGAAAAAGCAGATCATATGATCGTGTTGAACGAGGGTGCAGTCGAGGCAGAAGGCACTATGGCAGAGGCTGAAGCAAAGAGCGAAACCCTTAAAAAACTTATAGCGGCTTCCGCGTAAGCATATAATTAAATCACCAGGGAGGTAATTATGAAATCATACATCAACAAGCTTGTGGATTACCGCGAAGCAACATTTGATAAAAATGTGGTCATCAATTGTCCGCAAAAGCATATTGAAGCTCAGATGAAGCACTTGACGAGAGCGTTTAAAAAAAATCTGAGCGTGGAGACCGTTGAAAACGGCGACGTTACGGTGCTTTCTCTCGAGAGCGAGATCGACAAGTTCAATAAGCCTACGGTGTTTGTAACCGTTGGCGGCGGACTTTTCAACGCTGAGTTTGAGGAAAAGATGATCGGTCATTCCGTTGGAGAAACCTTTGAAATCACAGTTGACGGCAAGGCAGTCAAGGTTACCGTTAAGCAGGCGAGCAGAACGGTTTTCCCCGAACCTACCGACGAAATGGCGGCGAAGTATGCGGCGGAGCACGATGAATTTTCCGGTATCACCACGGTTGAGGAGTATCGCAATCGCATTGTGAAAGATTATATTGAAGAACAAAGAAATTCGTGCTATTATAAAGCAATGGACGATATTTTGGCCTTCGTTCTTGAAAACAGCGATTGGGAGTTTGATGAGGAAGAAATCGAAGAACTCACAAACGAGGAAAAATCCTTTATAACTCAGCAGCTCAAAGAAGAGGGCATGGATAAGACTTATGGCGATTTAACGGAAGAAGAGATCAGTCAGCATTTAGGCGCTCCGTCCCGCGAGGAGCTGGAAAAAATGTTAAGAAACGGCTCAGAGCAGAGAATTGCCGTGGCGCTGTGGCTTGCAACAATGCAGAAAATCGATTCGAAAACTGCCAGTGTGGACGATATCAAAGGCGATTGGAAGTTTTTGGAGGATTTCGTAAAAGAAAATCTTACTGTTACGGAGGAATAAAAAATGGCAACAACTTATGCAACCGATGAAAACTATAAGGAATTAGTAAGCGAGGGCGTTGTTTTGGTGGACTTTTTCGGAAAAACCTGCGTACCCTGCAAAATGCTGGCAAGAGTTCTTGAGGAGCTTGAGGACGAATTCCCGTTTATCAACATCGTTAAGGTGGACGTGGATGAATGCCCGAAAACTGCTGAGGAATTCAAAATATACGGCATTCCCGATCTGTATTATTATAAAGACGGGAAAGTACTGTTCCACGAGGCGGGAGCGGTAGACGGCGAGTATATCCGCGGCAAATTAGCCGAGATATTATACTAATTTTCTTAAGGAGGAAAAGCAATGAAAAAAGTATTAGCTTTAGCGCTTGCGTTAGTTATGTTATTCTCTTTTGCGGCGTGCGCGCAGAGCAACCCGAACGGCGGAAACGACACTCCGAATGATCCCGCGGCTGACGTTCAGATCAACGAGGTAGATCTGAGCAAATATCCTGCTGATTTCAGCCAGTGGACCGCGCAGAATGTTATGGATTATTTCTGGGAAGCGGTTGATTATCCCGGCGACTGTGAAACGTGGCTTCAGAACCACGCAGAGGATTGGGCAGGAATGCCGATTTACGAGGCATCCGGCATCTGGAATGCAGACGGCGCTGACGATGTTCTTATCGTATTCTTCACGTTTGATCCTACCAGCCCTGATACCACACCTGAGGCTGTTGAGGAAGTTCAGGAGATCATCAGAACCGATAAGAATCATGACTATACCCAAAACGGTATATATCTTGGACCTCAGGATCATATGATCGGTCACGTATCGTTTTCTTACGGTTTCTCAACCCTTAACGAAGAGTATTACAATAAGACCGAAGCGGCTTATAATCAACTTGTTGAATCAATGGGATTAACACCCGATTTTTAATTAAAAAAAGGAGAGAAAGACAATGAAAAAAGTATTGGCAATTGCGCTCGCATTGATTATGTTATTTTCTTTTGCGGCATGCGCACAGAGCAACCCGAACGGCGGCAACGAGACCCCCAATAACGCCCAGATCAATGCGGTTGATATTAGCAAGTATCCTGCCGATATAAACGAGTGGAGCGGTCAGAACTTCATTGACTACTTCAAGGAAGCAGGCGTGTTCGTTGATGAAGGCGATAAAGAGACCTGGCTTCAGGATCACGCAATGTATTGGCCCGGAACGCCTGTTAATGAGTGCGCAGGATTTTGGGATGACGCAGGCAGCATTTTTGTTATGCTCTTCATTCTTAAAGAGGATCTTGCCGATTCAACACCTGAGGCTTATGCCGATATGCTGAATGGTATCAAAGAAAACAAGAAGATAGATTTGGAAATGCAGGCTATGCCTATCGATCATCTGCTCGGAAACGTAGCGTTCTGCACTTCATTAACCACTGATGAAGATACTTACAACGCTATGGAAGCTGCTTACAACCAGCTTGTTTCTGATCTTGGTGTAACTCCCGAGTTCTAAAAAAATTACATAATTAAATCATCAGTGTCTGCGGCGACAAGGGCAAAGAGAAGCGATTCAGAACATGGTTTTGGCTTATCTCTATGTTAAAACACTTGAAATACAGCAAGTATTCCTGTGTTTTTTGCCTTTCCGTTGCAGGCACTTTCTTTTGGTTTGCATTAGTAAAGGCAAAACCGACAAGCCTAAAGCAAGCCGTGGGTGTTAGAGAAACGGAAGGCTACGAAAAGATATTAGATACGCTGAAAATCGAAGATAAGCGGGTGTGGCTGTACAGATTAACACCGATTATAAGCAAAACGAACAGATTATCTTGATTTGATATAGACGTAATGGTATATTAATTATAGCAGAATAATTTTTTTAGATTTCACGGAGAAAGCGCGATGAACGAGAGAATATATAATGCGTATCTTTTTATACTGCACCGTGAGCTTGTGCCCGCAATGGGTTGCACGGAGCCGATTTCCGTTGCATATGCGGGCGCGCTTGCGAAAAAAGCTTTGGGCGCCTTGCCTGAACGCATAGAGCTTTGCGTAAGCGGAAATATCATTAAAAACGTGAAAAGCGTTATCGTGCCTCACACGAACGGAAGAAAGGGCTTGAGTACAGCCGTATGCGCGGGTATCGTGTTCGGCGATCCTGAGCGGGAGCTGGAGGTCCTTTCGGACGTGAGCGAGGAACAGCTGAAAACGCTTGACGCTTATCTTGAAAAGACCGAGGTAAGCGTTACCCGATCTGAAGCACGCTGTCCTTTCGATATTCAGGTAAGGGTTTTCAGCGGCGAAAAAAGCGCCTTCGTACGCATTATCGGAGACCACACCAACGTTGTTGAGATCAGGAGCGGGGATAAAACCATAGTTTCCAAGCCTTATACAGAGGAACTTTCGGGCTTACCGGAGGAATATACACTGCTGAATATCGCGGATATCGTTGATTTTGCCGAAGAGGCGAAAATAGCAGATGTGGCTGATATTTTGGATAGGCAGATAGAATATAACACGGCAATTGCTGAGCAGGGGTTGACAGGGAAATTCGGCGCGGGAATAGGAAAAATTCTGCTTGATTCTTACGGAAACGCCGCGCAAAACCGCGCCAAGGCGTGGGCAGCGGCAGGCTCAGATGCGCGAATGAACGGCTGTGAGCTTCCCGTGGTCATAAACTCAGGAAGCGGAAATCAGGGCATAACCGCTTCACTTCCCGTTATCGTTTACGCGAAAGAGCTGGGCGTGACCCAAGAGAAGCTTTACCGCGCGCTCATCGTTTCAAATCTTGTAACGATACGCCTGAAAAGAGAGATCGGCTGTCTCTCTGCCTACTGCGGAGCAACGAGCGCCGGAGCGGGTGCGGGAGCCGGAATTTCCTATCTTTACGGCGGCGGCTTCAGAGAGGTATCCCACACGATCGTAAACACCCTCGCTATAAATTCGGGAATGATCTGTGACGGAGCGAAATCCTCCTGTGCGGCAAAAATCGCTTCCGCTGTTGGTGCCGGCTTGCTTGGAATGTATATGTATATAAACGGCAAAGAGTTTTTCGGCGGAGACGGCATAGTTGTAAAAGGCGTTGAAAATACTATTGATGCGGTCAGCGACCTTGCGAGAGACGGTATGCGTGAAACCGATGAGGAGATCATCAGGATCATGCTGAGATAGCTGAGATTTTCTGTTATGGAAAATCGAGATTTACCAATTAGAATACCTATTTAGGAGAAAATCAATGGAACGAGTGGATATAGCAATAATCGGAAGCGGCCCCGCGGGTATCTCCGCGGCGATCAACGCGCAGATACGCCACAAGAGCTTTTATCTTTTCGGCAGCGCCGCCCTCAGCGACAAGGTTCAGCGCTCTGAGCTGATTTCAAATTATCCCGCCCTGCCCGATATCAGCGGAGCGGAGCTAAATGAACGCTTAACGGAGCATTTGAAAAAGGCGCAGATACCGGTAACGGAAAAGCGCATTACGGGCATTTACAAAATGAAAAGCTGTTTCGTTCTGCTTGCAGATCAGGAAGAGTTCGAAGCCAAAAGCGTTATTATTGCCACGGGAACGGAAGCAGTGAAGCCCATAAAGGGCGAAAGGGAGCTTCTCGGCAGGGGCGTCAGCTATTGTGCCACCTGTGACGGAAACCTTTATAAGGGCAAGACGATCGCCGTTGTTTGCGATAACGCGCCTATGGAGGAGGAAGCCGATTATTTAGCCGATCTGGCGGGCAAGGTCTATTATCTTCCGCTGTTTCAGGGCGGCAGTTTTTCTGCTGAGAACGCTGAAACGCTTTCGTCACCTATAACCGAAGTTTTGGGAGAACAGCGCGTTAACGGTATCCGCCTTAAAAACGGCGAAGAGATCGCAGTTGACGGCGTGTTCTTTCTGAAACAGTCCGTTTCTCCCGCGGTTTTGCTGAGGGGGCTTGAAACAGAGGGCGGACACGTCACTGTAAACCGCGCTATGGAAACAAGCGTTAAGGGATGCTTTGCGGCAGGGGACTGCACGGGGCTTCCGTATCAGATAACAAAAGCGATGGGCGAGGGGAATATCGCCGCCCACTCCGCATTCAAATATCTTTCAGATAAGGAGAACGTGAAATGAAATTAGCTGTTGGAACTGTACTGTGCGGTTTTACCGTAACGAGAGTCAGAGAGGTCAAGGAGCTTAACGCCGAACTCATCGAAATGAGCCACAACAAAACCGGCGCGGCGCTTTGCTGGATGAATGATAAAGAGGAAAACAAGCTGTTTTCCGTAGCGTTTAAAACAATTCCTAATGACAGCACGGGGGTATTTCATATCCTTGAGCATTCCGTGCTTTGCGGCTCTGAAAAATATCCTGTAAAAGAGCCGTTTGTTGATCTTCTTAAAAGCTCGATGAATACCTTTTTAAACGCGATGACCTATCCCGATAAAACGGTTTACCCCGTATCCAGCCGCAACGAGCGAGATTATCTGAATCTCGCTTCAGTTTATCTTGACGCGGTGTTCGCTCCCGCTCTGACTGAAAACCGTTTCATTTTCTGGCAGGAAGGAATCCATACTGAGTTAAACGACGGCGAGCCATCGTATAAGGGTGTAGTTTTCAATGAAATGAAGGGCGCTATGTCCGGCGTGAACGATCGCATAGAGCAGAGCCTCAATCAGCTTATTTTCCCGGATAACTGCTATCGCTTCAATTCAGGCGGCGAGCCGTCGGTAATACCTGATCTCACTTATGAAAAATACGTGGATACGTACCGCAAATTCTATCATCCCTCAAACGCGCGCTTTTTCCTTGACGGCGATATTCCTCTTGAAGAAACGCTCTCAATGATCAATTCCTATCTTGAGAAATATGAAAAAGAGGATAAGGAATTTGATATACCTACTCAGCTTCCCGTTTCCAACGAAATGTCCGCATACTACGAAATAGACAGCGAGGAAAGCGCGGAAAGAAAAGCCCTTTTCGCTTTGGGAAAAATCATCGGCTCTTGGAAGGATAAGGATAAGATCACAGCCATCAAGGTGCTGTGTGAGGTGCTTGCCGCCACAAACGAATCGCCGCTGAAGCGCGCCGTTTTATCTTCAGGTCTTGCTGATGACGTGGAAATGAACGTAATGGAGGATCTCTCCCAGCCGTATCTTATGATCTTGGTAAGAAATATGGAGGATCAAAACAGCGGTGCTGTAAGGGAACTCATTAAGAACACTGCCGAAAAGCTCGTTAAAGACGGAATAGATAAGAAATCCATTCACGCATCAATCAACCGATTATCCTTTAACTGCAAGCAGTTGCCCGAGCCTAAGGGCCTGTATAATGCGCTCGATTCCTATAAAAGCTGGCTTTACGGCGGAGATCCGCTGCTTTATCTCGTTTATGATGAAACGATCGAATTATTGAGAAAAATGGCGGATAACGGTGGCTTTGAGGAATTGCTTTCGGAGCTTCTTTGCGATGAAACAGGCGTTTCCGTATTACATATGCTTCCCTCCTACACTCTCGGAGAGGAAGAGAGACAGACTGAAGCCGACAGACTTGAGCGGGAGGTTTCTGCTCTGAGCGAAGATGAAATAAAAGAATTGCTTCAAAACAACGAAAGGCTTTCAGCTTGGCAGCAAACGCCCGATTCTCCCGAAGCGTCGGCAACGCTCCCAACGCTTCCGCTGAGTGCCGTTAAGGACTGCCCCGAATTATTTGAAACACGGGAAAGTAAAATTGGCGGAGTGACCGTGCTTTACCACCCGATGCAGACCAATGGAATAGTTTACCTGTCTATGTATTTCCCGCTGACTGCTTTCAGCCTTTCGGAGCTTACGCAATTAGCCATACTTCCCGCACTTTTCGGCGAACTTCCAACGAATAAGCATACAGCCGCAGAGCTTCAGCAGGAGATCAAAACATATATAGGAAGCCTGAATTTCGGTGTTGACGTTTTCGGCAAAGACGGCGAAGCAACGAAATGCACCCCCTGCATTACCGTTCACGCAGGCATACTGAGGGAAAATCTTTCCGTTGCTCTGCCGCTCATAGCAGAGATACTCACCCAAACGAAGCTTGACGATCCCGAAAAAATCAGGGAACTCCTTATGCAAAGCTATGAGGAATCCCGCCATATGGCTATAGGCAACGGACACGCCCTTGGCTTACAGGCTGTCAGAGCGCAGTATACGGCAAAAGGTGCTGTGACGGAAGCAATAAACGGTTACACGTTTTTTAAATTCCTGCACCGCTTTGCTGAGAATTTTGATGAGATGATATATGATTATATTTCGCTTATCACGCAAGCTCAGGCGAAGGCTGTCTGCAAGGCAGGGCTCACGCTCAGCGTAGCTTCTTCAAATGAGGTGTCTGTTGAGGCTCTGCTGTCTGAGCTTCCAGAGGGCAAGGCGATGCCTGAGGAAGCGGAATATAAAACGGCGCTTCCTAAGAAAATGGGCATTCGTATTCCCGCCCAGATCGCTTACGCGGTTAAGGGATATCATCTGTCCGAATGCGGTATGAAAAACGCGGGAAGCCTTAGAGTTACAAGCAATATCATAACGTTTAGCTATCTTTGGAATGAGGTGCGCGTTCAGGGCGGAGCCTACGGAACAGGTTTTCCTGTTGGGCGTGACGGAGCGCTTGCTTGTTATTCCTACCGTGATCCGTCGCCGGAGCGTTCGCTTGAGATTTACGATGCTATCTCTGATTTCATCAACGCGTTTTGCGAAAGCAATGAGGAGCTTGATAAGTACATCATCTCAGCAGTTGCCGCAACGGAGCCGCTCAAAGCCCCGGCGGAGCAGAGCTATTCCGCAGACGAGCTTTGGTTTGCCGGTGTTACTGATGAGGACAGAATCAAAACCCGCCGCGAAATGCTTTCAACCGATAAAAAAGCGCTTAAAGAATGGTGCGCCGCCTTTGAAAAAATGGCAGATGAGGGTGCTGTATGCGTAGTTGGCCCGGATGCCGCTTTAAATGAATGTGACGACCTTGCGGTTTATGAGCTGTAATACAACTTTATAGAATTTCACTTGAGTTTTCAGCCGTGATTTGGCTAATGGATTAGGTTCTTATTATTCGTCAATAAAATAGGGAGCATTTTTGATTTGAAATGCTCCCTGTTTTTTTATTAAGTTTTAATTGTGTGAGTCAGACAAACCTCTATTACGAAATCCCCCAAGCGTTTTTCCATGCATCGATTCCCGGTGAATTATCCGGGGTGTCCGTAGAGCCTACCGCCTGCACGGTTTGTACGATGACCTCCACGCTGAGCGTGTAGCCCTCTATAGGTGCCGCGTTTACCTGCCGGCATTCATTAATAAGAACAGAGGTTTTACCGTTGCTTTCAACGGGGCTTTTGAAATAATAGAAGCCGTCGTCTCTAAGCACCCAATCGTCCGTAGCGCCGGTATTCAGGCTAATAGTATAATCGCCGTTGTAACCGATAATTTCATTTTCGTTGTCAAATATCGGCGTCGCTTCGGTCGGCTTAGAAAAATAAACTATGCCGCTCTCATTCTGCCAGGTATAGACGATCGCCACCCTTACGTAAACGGGGTATTCAGTAAGTCCGACCTTAAAGTAAAGATCTTTCTTGACCGTGTTATCAAACTCCTCAAACTTCTCAATGATCTCAGGAGTAACAGAGTCAGCGGGTATAAAAGTATTATTTACTTCAACGGAATTTTTTAAATAAGCCGCAAAGACGGACGTTGCAACTACAGCTACAATCATAGCAATGGTCATTGCCGTTATGCCAAAGCGAGATATTCGCTTGCTTTTTTGTTTCACTCTGTTGCTCCCTTTCGTTAGATTATTTCTTCAACATTTTCGGAAAAACTAAATTGGTTATTTTTGTGGTGTTCTCCGCCGAGCCAAACCTTTTTATTTCGCTCGTTAGTGAAATCAGCGTGGGCGGGGGATGTTAAAGTATTGGCAGAATTGACAGTTATCGGCATTTTCTGCTTGCATTTTCCGTCCTCATACCTCCATGCCCAGTTATTGATTTCCTCAACCGTGTAATTTCCGGCAGGGCAGTCAACAATAGTTTTACCGCCGCCGGAAACGGATACGATCAGCTCCTCACCTGTTTCCTCATTGGTGATTTTATAAAGGAAGGTTTCGCCGGGCTTGCCACCTGTTTCAGTGATGGCAAGGTAACCGGGACCGGGCTTGATCTGCGTGTTGACAACATCTACCCGGATCATCGTACCGTCCGTAAAAGCGCCGGTCTCGTTGGTGTAAGTCGTGGTATATCCATCGTACGACCCTTCCGCGACGGTATAGGTTACACTTCCGTCAGCCGGAATATCCAATACCAAAAACTTGCTTTCGTTGTCTTTGAGGCTGAAAGTAGCCACACCGTTTCTAAAGATCTCATCGGTATATGCTGTATCACTCAGTGTTACTGTGAAGGTGAACGAGCCGACTTCTTGTTTGCCGTCCGTTCTCACTACCCTCTTGGTGACGTAGAGGCTGGGCTTGTTGACAGTATTTATATAAGTCTCTTCCGTCTGAACACCCAGCGCAAGGTCTCCGCTTCTGATATACATTTTACCGTCAAGATGCCAGGTTTCACCATCTTTCGGCTCGGTTTCGATGGCTGTGTACCGTATCGCACTCTCTGGATCGTTCGGTGCAGGCAGAACGATTACATAGTAATCGCTGTCTTTGAGGGAGAACGCAGTGTCGTTGGCATCAAGAACTCCGTACCAGATATTGTCACCGGCGTCAAGCGGGCTGATCGGATTCCCGAGAGAACGGGTAATTTGTTGCGCCGACTCCATTTGAAGCTTATACGAGGTGGCCTTATATTTGATATTGCCCTTTGCGTCTACTCCCGTTTTCCGATAGGCGGTCACATTGTAATAGTAGTTGCCCCCATCATCCTGCGGTGGTGTTTCGTTCTCCGGCAGGGTGAATTGCAGTTGGTATCCAAAGTTATGACTCCACAAGCTATGTCCGGCAGGTGCCATAACCTCGCAGTTGATGCGCATTGAAAGGGTGGAGTTGGTGAAGGTCAGGGTTTGCACTACATTTTGCTCACCTACCTCAAAATTAACGGTGGCGGAAACCTGCTGAACATCTTCTTTGGAATTCTGGACTGATTTTTCACTGCCCACCAGTTGCCCATCTTCCGGGATGATCCAACCTTCCTTAGCGGCGCTGCCGTCTGAAGACTGATATGTTACCGACGTTTTGTAGGCGTTACCGCTTTTGCTTCCAAGTTCAGTAACGGTATATTGTCCGTCGGAAACGTACAGAGAGATCCCATCGCCGTTTTTCAGCGTAAAGTAAGTAACTTGTTCATTGCCGTCTATGCTTACGATCTCACCGTTCTTGAATTCAACAAGCCAGGCGTCATCGTCTGTGCGGTCTCTCAAGTTGCCGTCCTCATCGTATACGAATTGGGGATATGCGTTGTATGTTCCGGTAAGAAAACTTTCATAGTTCTCTCCCACGCGTGCGTTTGTGATGGTGAAGTAGAACTCATCATTAGGTATAAACGGCTCTTCCTTAACTATCTTTTGGAACACGAGGCCGGCCTTATCTTCGTACATCCAGATACCGATATCGCCGCCGTCCCGTTTTACGACAAAGACGTCCTTGCCCAGTCGCTCAAATATTTCACTCAATTCAGGCGCTTCATCACCAACGTTTGTTCCTTTTAATAAGGCCTCTAAAACGGCATCGTAATTATCATTCTCGCCGCCTTTTTCAATATACTCCCGGAGAGCCTTCTCAATATCTTCTTTTACGGTGGCGTTGTTAACTTCATTCCAGAAGGTATAGGTGGGGTGATTTGCGATCCAGTCACGGAGCGGCTTCGCGTCTTTGTTAAGGAAAACGTAAACCTGACCGCTTACGGTCATTTCCGTAACTACCGCATCCCAGTAATCGCTGAAGTCTTCCATATGAAGCTGACCTAAGTTGTCTACCCAGTTGAGAACAACGTTGTAAGTGAAGGGGTTTTCTATATGCTTCCATACAGGCATAAGGCGAAGAACATGAACGTCCGTATCGGCATTTCCGAACGCAGTGTGCTTAACAGCGTAATCGGAATACTGCTTAAGATCTATCGCTCCGCCGAGGAATTGGATATAGCTATTGTTTTCATCTTTTACAGGCGTGAAATCCTCGCCGACAAGTATCCAGTTTTGGAACATGTAATTTTTGTTATTGTCTTTCGGGCGTATCGTGCCGTATGTATCGCTGGCTATAGTTGCCATAGAGTAGAAAAGCAGATCGTAGAAGGAACCGTCGTTATCATCGTATTGATGCAAAATATCTTGGTATTGCGGCGGAACGTTTCCGGTTTCATCCTCTGCCAGCTTCCACAGAGCGCATACTTCCGGATCGTGCTTGAAAAACGGCATACTCTCAGGATCTATATCGATCGCATTTGATTTTTCATTCTTTTGGTGATCTTGCATCCATTCTTCCGTCAGCTTCACCAGTCCGGTTTCTGAGTCTGAGTCCAAAACGAAACCGTTCCAGTTACTGTATTCCGGCAAATAACGTACCGTGTATTTGATCGTACGGGCAACAACGGTGAGCAGAGCAAACTGGTAATTTTTATTGGTATTTTTATTAAGTTGGTTCGTAACACGAATATAGTAATAGCCGTCTCCGCCGTCATAGATATACCGGGAATCCAGTTTTGTGCCGTCAGGGACATCGTTTAAAGATAGAATGTGATGGTAAGATGTTATGTTTCCTTCGTCGTCAAGCGTAACGGATGCTTGATCATTGATCGGATCGCCCCAACGGTTCGTCCACATATAGTATGGATTTCCGTAGCCGTCCGCAATCTGAAAGCGGATATTCGCGCCGTGCTTATCCGTATCGGCGTTGTTATAATCAATTCCGCTATTGTTTTGCATAACGATAACGTTTCCCTGCGCTCTTCTTATCCAACGGGATGAAATGTCGTAGTATTCTATTGCCGGCGCGGTCTGGCTGTATCCTCCCTGGTCAGAATATACACCGGTTAGGCTGTAGGTGGAAAATTCCGGGGCGCCGCTATTATATTGCATCAGATTCAGGCCGGTGACAACAACGTTGGAACGCGCGCCTGTAACAGTGACGCGGTATTGACGCTGTGAATTCCAACCCAACAGAAATTCCAATCGGAGTATTGCTCCGTCCGCAAGGGTTGTTTCCGTATAGTAAGGATGCTTCGCGTCGGCTTTTTCCGGATTGCCGTTAATCGTATATGAATTATTCCAGTTATATTTAGGGAAATACGGGATCGTTATGGCTATTCCGTTTACCTCAAACGCGTCCAGATAGAAGCTGTCTCCGGTATTGGTCTGGAAAATCCAGCTATAGTAGTAGGTGCCGGTTTCTTGGTCATACACCATATTCTGCGATTTCCCTTTGAAGGATTCACCCCACTCTTTATCCCAGTTATAACTTCGACCAACAGATTTGATGTTAGGATAAGTGTCTTCGTGGGGTAGGGGGGAGCCGGTTACAGTGAGATTCCCCGCATGAGAGTCATAGTCTGCGTCAAAGTAGTCATAGTCATCACGGTCTGTATAATAGGGTTTGATTGATTGCAGTGCGACCTCCGGTACCGCCGAGCCACCTCGTGAGACCGCGCCGCTTGATTTCTGCAAAACCTGGCTTACGTCAAACGTTGGGGCAACCTGCTCCTTCAGCACAGCCGTAACGGTACGGTTCGCCTTTACAAGGTGGTTGTAGAAGGTCTCACGCATCGTATGCTCCGTGGGGCCATCACTGTTCGGAATTATTTTGAAACCGCCCTCGCCTGGTACGTTGTAGTTCGGATAAGAGCCGAGGGGATAACCGTTATTATGGGGGGAGAAGTCGTTTATACGCTCGGCCATTCTTGCGAGAATACCGTCGTGAGCGTCTTTATCGGGGTCGTCCGGTTTAGTCCATTTTAGAGTTATATTGCCGTCCGCGTCTCTGGTTTCGGTTATATGATTTTTTACGTCATCGTCAATAAAGCCCTCGTTTTTCAAATAGGTAGTATACGCGCTGAGCCAAGCGTCATATACCTCCTGTTTCGTTCCTGTGTGATTTATCTCTACGTAGAAAGAATCTGTGTATTCGCTTTTTGTCTTGTACGGTATGTCTATCGACATATCTATGCTGATAAATATCTGAAGCTCATAGCCGTAGGGCACGACAGCGTCAAAGGAATACGCGCCGTCCGTCGTTTGCTTAGGGGGAGAAGCGCCGAAAATGCTTTTTACCCAGCTGACCTCCGTAGGAGCGTTTGAGCCGTAAAATACAACGTTTTGCGGAATATGGTCCGTGATATATTCCGTGCTGTCATACATTCTGACCCTATAGTTGATCTGATGCTCTACGGGTACATATTCAATGATAAATTTTGCTTCATCGGGCAGAGTAGTGGTACTTACCTGAGTGTTTTGCTCCTCAGCGGAAAGGTAATAGTAAATGGATCTGTCACCCAGTTCGATCAGACCCAATACGTTGATATTCGCGCCGTCGATCGTAACCTGCTTAACGTAATAACCCGAGTAACTCGCAAACAGCCCTTGAATTACGTTTCCGGAAACGGAAGGGTTATCAATATTCGCGTCCTCCGAAACAAGAACTACACGGTTGGTTTTCGTATCGGTTACCGGTATACCCTTCCAGCTTTTGGGTGGGCGCAAATAGCCCGCACCGAATGGGTCAAGACCGCTGGGATAGTTATCATCCGGCGTGTAATCCGTGCCGGTATCGTAATCCAGCGGCTGATCGTTGTCGCCAGAGCCTTCACGGTGCACATAGTTATTGAGTCCTCCAAACAGGAATTTTGTTCGTGGAATATAGGTTTCTTCCGCGGCGGCGGACGATTCTCCTGTGCCGGGTTCTTCGATACCGGGTCCGTTAGCTCCGAGCGCTGAAATACTTGGAGTGCCTGAGGTAACGGAGTTACCCGAATAATAATTGGATTTCAGGGGCAGCATGCCCTCGTCAAACATTTCCATCAGAGCATAAAACTCTTCAAGCGTCATATCTGACGAATAGGGATCCCAGTTTTCGTTCTTGATCAGATCCATAAGGCGTTCTTTGATTTGTTCGCGAGTTTCCTGAGCGGAATTTTCAGAAGAATCAAGCGTCTGTACTGTGTAAAGGGTAGTACTGGCGAATGCGGAAGACGCTATGCTCAGGCATAACAGAACCAAAATTACCATAAAAGGTGAAATTATGCGTTTTTTTGTTTTCATAGTATCCATCCCTTCTGCGTATTTATCGCGCTGAGACTGCTCATCAATATACGGTGAAAACGGAATATATCCGATTTGTTTTTTGCGTAAGATTTGATTTAGTACATATAACGTTTTTATAAAAGTGTATACTAACTCATTTTAATTACTATATTATATTATATTAAAATTATAAATGCAATAGGTTTCTTTTCCCAAATTCGTCATAAAAGCAAAAAAATCGAAATAAAAATACATTGATTTTATGAATTTGAAGCATAATCAATACCATAACTGTTTTCAAATGTCACGGCAATTGTTGAATTTAGCTTTTTGTATGCTATAATAGATTTGTTAAAATGAATCGGCAAATCGGAATTTGTGAAGTACAAATTGAAATCAAAAAGCATAAATGGTAGATTGTTATGACGCTTAGAGAGCAATTATTTGATTATATAAAAAAGAAATACAAGGCGGATCCGGAGTATCTTTGGATGCGCTTTCCTGACTACGCCGTTTTTCGGCATGCTGATAATGAGAAGTGGTTCGGCCTTGTGATGAACATTCCAATGAGAAAGCTCGGTATGGACGGGGATGATAACGTGGATATCCTCAATGTTAAGCTTTCCGAGCCGCTCCTTGTGGACATGCTTATTCGGCAATCAGGATATTTCAGAGGCTATCACATCAGCAGGGGGAATTGGGTATCGATCCTGTTGGATGGAACCGTTCCGTTTGATGATATCTGCCGATGGCTTGAAGAAAGTTATTTGACCACAGCATCAAAGGAAAAGAAGCAGAAGCTTCGTCCTCCGAAGGAGTGGCTCATCCCCGCTAATCCTAAATATTATGATATTGAGCAGGCTTTTAAAAACGCCAATGAAATCGACTGGAAGCAGGGTGCCGGAATTAACAAAGGCGATACTGTATTTATTTACTTGGCGGCTCCTGTGTCTGCGATCCTGTATAAGTGCAGGGTGACGGAGGCCAACATCCCGTTCAAATACGATGACGGAAACGTGCGGATGAAGGCACTGATGAAGCTTAAGCTTCAAAAAAGGTATAAGCCGACAGCGTTTACCTTAGAAAAACTAAGAGACGAGCATGGCATTTATTCGGTCAGAGGGCCAAGAAGCGTTCCTTATTCCTTAAGCGAAGCGCTGAAACTGTGAGGAGGAACGGCTGCTTCAAGATTTGTTAAAGTGAATAGATAAATTCCAATTTATCGTATAGCGAAACAGGACGGTGCGTTTATATCACAGCCCTGTTTTTTGCTTTGCAATAAACAATTTGCACAATTCAAAAAAATATGGTATTATTAATTATAATAATTGATGAAGGGGAATTTTATTATGCTACAAGCATTACCTAAAAGGAAAATGTACCGCTATTGCCTGGCGGATATTGCCAAGGGACTTTTTAACGGTATGATAGGGAATTATCTGCTCTACTTTTTTCAGCCTACGGTAAAAAGCGGCTTGCCAAATCTTTTGCCTCAAAATAAACTTTTAGGATTTATTACGGTTATGGCGTTGATTACAGGTATCGGCAAGATCGTTGACGCCGTTTCAGATCCGTTGGTTGCAACTCTTTCGGACAAATGCAACCACAAGGCCGGCAGACGTATGCCGTTTTTGCGATATGCGGCACTGCCTTATGCCCTTTCACTGCTACTGATTTTCTACGCGCCGTTTAAAGAGGGTTCCGTGGGCAACGCAATTTGGGTTGGCTTCTTCCTCATTGCGTATTACGTTGCGTATACATTCTTTTTCATTCCGCGAAACGCGCTTGTTCCGGAAATTATCCCGGACGCTAACGTGCGTGTCGGATACTACACTGTAAGCACAGTATTCTTTATGGGTTCAAGCGCCTTTATGTATGCCGCGACCCTGTTTGTGAATATGCTGAAGGATGCAGGCTTATCGTCATTGTGGGCGTGGCGTGCGGTGTTCACTATTTTTGCCGCGATCGGTATCGTTTGCCTTTTGCTTAGCGCGTATGCCTTTAATGAAAAGGACTATGTTCGTGACAGTACAAGGCCCAGCGACTCCTTACTTAAATCCTTTGGCTTGGTTTTACGAAACCGTAATTTCGTGATCTTCAGCCTCGGAGATTTGTTCAGCTTCATTTCCCTGTGCTTCTTTGAAACGGCAATGCTGTACTACATCACTCTGTTGTTAAACATTGAAGAAAGCCAAGTGTTTTACGTTCTGCTGGCGGCGATCGTAACCGCGATTTGTTTATTCCCGCTTATTGTTTTTATCAGCAGAAAATTCAACAAAAAAATTCCGCTGATCATAGCAAGCGCCGTCTTTACGTTGGTATTTGCGTTGATTTATGTTGGCGATAAAATTGCCGCATTGTTCGCGGGACACGAATTGATAATCGGTATCGGAATCGGAATATTGGTTGCATTCCCGTTTGCCGCCATCAATATTCTTCCGCAGTCTGTTATTTCCGATATTATTCAATTGGACTGCTTGGAAAGCGGAGTGAACAGAGAGGGTATATTCTCGGCGGTGAAAACATTCCTTGAAAAAATAGCGGTCAGCGTTGCGATGATAATTGTGTCAAGCGTATTGGCGGTCGGTGCCGTAAGCGGCGAATCCGTTGGCATGCAGGGAGTTAAGCTCACCGGAGTGTATGCGGGTGTTTTCAGCTTGATGTCCTTGATTTTGTTTATTGTTTACAATGACAAAAAGGTTACCGAAGGTATTAAAAAGTATAGCCATAATAATGCGTAGGTAACCCATAGTTTATCGATTGGTTAATACAGGATAGTGCATCTAAAGCGCTATCCTGTTTTTTTGTAACAGAATTTTGTAAAATCTCATTGAATATTTTGTTTATATATGATATACTGATTTCAATTATGAATATAAGTACAGTGGGATTTTGTTGCCTTTTTCGGCATTACGAAGCAAGATGTTTAATGAACTGACTTCAATAAAAATCCCGGGCTTACAATTACTTGAGGTGAATGCATATGAAAAAACGCGGAAGCAAGCTTCTCGCATTGTTATTGAGCCTGACTATGCTGCTGTCAATGATTCCCGCTATGACGCTGACAGCGTCTGCGGCAAATGGATCGTTCAGCGGCGGAAAGGGCACGGAGAAGAATCCCTATAAGATTTCGTCAAGAGATGACCTCAAGGCGATCGCAGACGCCGTTAACGGCGGCGATACTCTGGCCGGCGTGTATTTCGAGCAGACCAATAATATTGATCTGGGCGGCGAAGCCGATCCGTGGCCGGTGATCGGTCATGTCATCGGCAATACTCCCCATCCCTTCAACGGCG
>JAFLRY010000022.1 GCA_022511205.1 Eubacterium sp.
CGTGATGTGAATTTCAGCCATCTCAAAATTATGCCATAGGCAAATTTTGAGGGCATACTATCTGGAATCGCGTGATTTTCACGCGGATTCCTCCTTATTCTCCGGCGTGCTTAATGCCGAGTATTTCAAGCTCTTTTTCCGTCAGTCCTATGCCGCGAAGCATAAGCCTGTTTCCCCTGAGGGAATCAATTGAGTTGATGCCCATGCCGCCCATAATTTCCTTGATCTCATGATTCCATGCGTTAACAAGATTGATAACGCGCTGAGAAGCGATCTCGGGATTGAGGCGGCGAGTGAGATCCGGGCGCTGAGTGGCGATACCCCAGTTGCATTTGCCTGTATTACAGGTCTGGCACATATGGCAGCCCATGGCAATAAGCGCCGCGGAAGCGATATAGCAGGCGTCCGCGCCCAGCGCGATAGCCTTTACCACGTCCGCCGAACATCTGAAAGAACCCGCCGCAACGAGAGAAACGTTTGAGCGTATACCCTCGTCACGAAGCCTTTGATCAGCCGCCGCGAGAGCAAGCTCAATGGGGATACCGACGTTATCGCGAATCCTCGTGGGAGCCGCGCCGGTGCCGCCTCTGAAGCCGTCTATAACGACGATATCCGCGCCCGCGCGGGCAACACCCGAAGCGATAGCGGCAATATTGTGAACAGCCGCGATCTTAACGGATACAGGCTTTTTGCCGCCGGTCGCCTGCTTCAGGGACCATATAAGCTGGCGTAGATCCTCGATAGAATAGATATCGTGGTGCGGGGCGGGCGAAATAGCGTCCGACCCAACCGGGATCATACGGGCGTTGGAAACCTCAACGTTTACCTTTTCGCCCGGAAGATGTCCGCCGATACCGGGCTTCGCGCCCTGACCGATTTTTATTTCAACAAATTTTGAATTTTCAAGATAATCCTTATGTACACCGAAACGACCAGAAGCCACCTGCACTACGGCGTATTTGCCAAAGTCTTTAAGCTCCTCGTGGAGACCGCCTTCACCCGTGTTAAAGAGCGTTCCCAGCTCCTTTGCCGCCATGGCAAGGGATTTTTGGGCGTTCATACTGATAGAACCGAAGGACATTGCCGAAAAAATAAGCGGCGTTTCCAGCATAACCTGCGGCGGCATTTTCGTAATGAGCTTGCCCTTTTTCTCAACCTCGATCTTCTCGGGCTTTCTGCCGAGAATCGTGCGAATTTCCATAGGCTCGCGAAGCGGGTCTATAGACGGGTTGGTAACCTGAGAAGCGTTCAGCAAAATTTTATCCCAATAGATAGGATAGGGCTGGGGATTACCCATTGCGGAAAGCAGAGTTGAGCCCGTGTTTGCCTGGCGGCAGATCTCCTGCTGATACTGCGGTGTCCAGTTGGCATTATCGCGGTAATCGCAAACGTATTTTTCAATGCGAAGCGCGCCCGTGGGGCAAAGGTCAACGCACCTGTGGCAGGCAACGCAGTCCGTGGAATTGGCAAGAACGGTTTTGCCGTCCGCCGAAAAATAATGACATTCGTTTGAGCATTGGCGCACGCAGCAGCCGCAATCAATGCAGAGCTCTTTATCGCGCACAACGGTAAAACGGCGGGGAATGTAATTTATCATTATCTTCTGCCCTCCTCTTTTTCGATCTCAAGGGGTATGAAAACAGGCTCTGCGCCGCTGACTGACCAAACCTTGTCGGGATCAGGGCAGATTATGCGTATTGCCGATTCCTCGGAGGCGAAATACGCTCTTGTTCCCTTCGTTGCCGCAGTAAGCGAGCGAAGCTTAAGTCTGTCGTTAATAGCAAGCAGACCCTTTTGCGAGCCGAGGATCACGGAGAAAGGACCGTTCACCAACGCCGCGTTGTAGATAGAGCGAAGCGCCGTGAAATATTCCTTCTTATCGCTGTCCATTCTGTCTATCTCCTCCCATTCGGGGGCGGTGAGAACGTCCGCCGCAACCTCAATAGGAAGCCCGTGATGACGGAGCAGGTGATCAAAAAGATATGTAATTACCTCGGTATCGGTCTGCATCGTGCAGACGTAGCCGAACTGCTCAATGTATCTTCTGTTGGCATCGTAGGAGGAAATCTCCCCGTTATGTACGATCGACCAATCAAGAATATTAAAGGGATGCGAGCCTCCCCACCAGCCGGGGGTGTTCGTAGGAAATCTGCCGTGAGCAGTCCAAAGATACGCATCGTACTGATCCAGCATATAGAATTCGCCCACGTCCTCAGGAAAGCCAACTGCCTTAAAGCAACCCATATTCTTGCCGCTGGAGAAGATGAACGCACCGTCAATGTGCTGATTTACCCTCATAACGCACTGAACGGTGTACTCCTCCTCGTTCATTCTGGCTTCCTTCATGCGCACCTTATTGGGCTTCGCGAAATAGCGCCAGATATCCGGGCCGTTGGCAATAGCCTCTATCTTTTTCGTTGGGATCTTCTCCGAAACGTCCACGTTGAAATGCTTAAAAAGAAATTCCTCGCACTCCGCCTTTGCCTCCGCTTTATCGTAGAAAACGTGGAAAGCGTAATCGTCGGCGTGTTCGGGATAAATTCCGTAAGCCGCAAAGCCGCCGCCGAGACCGTTTGAGCGATCGTGCATAAGAGCTATGGATTTGATGATCTCCGAGCCGTTGATCCTGCCGCCCTTGCGGTCTATTATCGCCGCTATGGCGCAGCCGGACGGGATCCTTACCTGCCCCTCTTTTAGCATAAATACTCCTCCTTGACCGAAATAATGAACAATTATACAGCCACATAAATTTCATATCAATAAAACCGCTGTAATTTCATCATTTTATAAAAAATTATGTTGCTTAATAATAAAATATATAGAATATCATACAAAGAATATATTTCCTTAGTAGTTTTTTACAATTATTTTTTTATAAAGATTATTCCTTTATTTGCTATTTTGTTTATATCGTACAATTATTGCAATATTACATCTATCAATTATCTCATAGTTATGCTACAATAATCTCAATAGCAAATTGGAATTTGGGGGGATGAAGTGAAAAAATTAGGATTAGTAGGCGGAATGGGCCCTGAATCAACGATTCCTTATTACCACGATATCGTTTACGGAGTGCAAAATAAAATCGGAAAGGATTTCTTCCCAACGTTGACAATTGAAAGCGTAAACGTTTTTGACGTTTTGCGTTTTTGCAGCGAATCAAAATATGATGAATTAACCGATTATCTTATGGTTGCCATTGATAATCTTATCCGAAGCGGAGCAAATTTCATAGCGCTGTCTGCCAATACGCCCCATATTGTTTTCAACAGATTGCAAGAAAGGTCCGTCGTTCCGCTGGTTAGTATTATTGAAGCCACAAGAGACGAAGCCCTGCGATTGAACAAACGTAAAATTGGATTGCTCGGCACTATTTTCACCATGACGGGGGATTTTTTCAAAACACCTTTCGAAGAGCAAGGGATTGAAATCATCATTCCTACCGCGGAAGAAATGGAATTTATCAATCAGAAAATATCATCTGAGCTTGAACTGGGAATTATAAAAAAGGAAACATTGAAGAGTTTCCAAAAAATTATAACGCGTATGAAAGAAGAATGCGGTATTGAAGCCATTATATTAGGCTGCACGGAATTGCCGCTTATTCTAAACGATGAAGTAAGCCCCGTTCCATGCTTGGATACGATGAAAATTCATATTAAAACTTTAGTTGATATGATTACAGAGTAATTTAGTAGATACCAAAAGCCGCCTTTTCGGGCGGTTTTTGGTTTTTTACTGTTTTGTATAAAAATGAAAAAGGAGCGCATTTCGCCGTAGGTTTTACGGTAAAACACACTCCTTCGTGCATTCAAGTGATCGGTGCAAGCCGCAAATTTGCACCGATCATAGCGGGCAATGAATATATGCCCTGAGAAAGTTTAAGCAATGCTGATTGGTCTTATTTCTTGAGATATCTTCTGATCTCCCATTCAGTAACCTGAGTGCGGTATTCATCCCACTCATTCTTCTTGCCTTCGATATAAGCATCGAATACGTGATCGCCTACAGTCTCTTTGATAAACGGATCGGCTTCGGCGGCGTATACAGCCTCGATAAGGCTTCCGGGGAGACAGTCGATTCCCGCTTCCTTAAGCTCGGCAGAAGTAAGATCGAATACGTTGTAATCCACCGGATCGGGAGGAGTAAGATTATTCTTAATACCGTCAAGTCCGGCCGCAAGGCAGAGCGCCATTTCAAGATATGGGTTGCAGGTGGGATCGGGGCAGCGAAGCTCAACACGGGTTCCCTTGCCTCTTGCCGCCGGAATGCGAACGAGAGAAGATCTGTTTGAAGCAGACCAAGCAATATAGCAGGGTGCTTCATAGCCCGGAACAAGTCTCTTATATGAGTTGGTTAACGGATTTGAGAATGCGGTTATGCCCTTCACGTGCTTGATGATGCCCGCGATGAACGCGTACGCGGTCTTGGAAAGACCAAGCTCGTCGCTCGGATCATCGAAAGCGTTCGAGCCGTCCTTGAGGTTGTAAAGGCTCATATTTGTATGCATGCCTGAGCCGTTGATGCCAAATACAGGCTTGGGCATAAAGGTGGCATGAAGGCCGTGATTCGTTGCGTAGGTCTTAACAACGTGCTTAAAGGTCATAACCCTGTCCGCAGTAGTCATAACGTCGCCGAATCTGAAATCGATCTCGTGCTGTGATTCCGCAACCTCGTGGTGGGAAGCCTCGATCTCATAGCCCATATTTTCAAGGGCAAGGCAGATATCGCGGCGGCAGTTTTCGCCTGCATCAATGGGATTAAGGTCGAAATAGCCGCCCTTATCGGTCATCTCAGTGGTGGGATTGCCGTTTTCGTCTCTCTTGAAAAGGAAAAACTCAAGCTCCGGACCAACGTTGAAGCCGTAGCCCATTTCAGCCGCTTCATCAATAATCTTTTTAAGTACGTTTTTGGGATCACCCGAAAAGGGCGTCTTGTTGTCAGACATATAAACGGAGCAGATAAGGCGAGCCGTTGTCTTACCGCCAAAAGTTCTCCAAGGGAAAATCGCCCATGAATCAAGATCCGGATGAAGATACATATCCGATTCATCGATACGAACGAAGCCGTCTATTGAAGATCCGTCAAACATACACTCATTATCAAGGGCTTTTTCAAGCTGGGAAACGGTGATGGCAACGTTTTTCATAAGACCGAAAACGTCCGTAAACTGCAATCTTACGAACTCAACATTCTTATCCACCGCGTCCTTAAGTATATACTCTTTTGTTAATTTGCTCACAATTCTTTCCTCCAAATTTGAAATTATACAAAAAATAAAGGCATTCCAACCATATTGGAACGCCTTTGTTCTTTCTACAATACCATTATATACCCAACTCATCAAAAGTCAACACATTTTTGCAAATTTATTCAGTGTGTAATCTTTGACAGGGCGCGGGGTTATAATTTTTGTGCATTTTACAGGAAATTAAACCTTTTGATTTTATCGGACATTCATCCCCGCACAGCTGTTATTTCAGTTGATTTTTATCTTTCGCATTTTGAAGGACAAGCTTTCTTCCGTCGCCCGAGCACAGGCGTATATTCGGCTCTATCTCCGTTTTTCCCGTGTTTTCATAGCAAACCGTAACGGATTCATCATCGCAATATACCGTAAATTTTAAAAATGCGCACTGATTATTTTTGTATTCAAAGCTAATGCCGTCATCTTCAAAATATGAGCTTTCAAATTTGCCGTTTTTAACAGGATAAACTGTGAAGACAGTAGCTTCCTCTGACTGAAATCCGTAAGGAGCTTCGTTCGTAGGCAACACGCATCCGCCGCGAACGAAATAGGGCATTTTAGCAGTTGGCGGTACGGTGAGCTTTACAGTTTGACCGCCCTCGTATAATTTGCCGTCTAAATACCAATCCGAGCCTTTCGGCAAATAAGCAACCAGCGTTTCCGCTCCCTCGTCAAACACAAAGGAAACCAAAACATCTTTACCGAGCATCATTGAATCAGGGTGAAAATAAAGTTCTTCGTCATCATAATACAAAAATGCCGGCGCGTTCATGGGAATTTCATGCTCTACCGCGTTATACGCGCAATTGTAAATATAGGGCAAAAGCTGTTTGCGCTGAGCGAACAATCCGTGCACGGAATCAAGGATATCGGGATAGCTCCAAGGCATCGTTGCGGAGCCGTCTGAATTCCATGAATGAATCGTAAAACGGGGTTCAAAAATGCCGTGCTGAAGCCAGCGAAGCAAAAGCTCCCTTGAAGGCATATCGCCGCTGAATCCGCCAAGATCGTGACCGTAAAAATACAATCCGGAAAGCGACATCGTAAGTCCGACATAATGGCAATAGCGTAAATCGCTGAATTCAGATCGGTTGTCTCCCGACCAAGTCTGGGCGAATCGGCGAATAGCGATATTTCCGCTTCGGCTGGAAAGGAACGGGCGAAGCTTTGGGTTTTTCGCAATTTGCGCCTGATAGGACGCGGCAACCATAAGATAAGTAAGTATCGGGCGTATTCTGCTCGCAGAAACTGTTCCGTTTCCAAAGCCCGCGGCAATGGCGTCGCAATCGCGAATATCAAATTCGTTGTTATCATTCCATGTGCAGGTAATGCCGTATTCAAGCAGAGTTTCCGTCACCTTGCCTTTCCAAAACGCAAAGGCATCAGGGCTTGTGAAATCGAGATAACTGCCTAAGCCGTCCCAAAATTCAGTTACAAAAGGCGTGCCGTTCGGATTCTTCACAAACCACCCTTTTTCGGCAATTTCATTATATAGCGGGTGATTATCAAGAAACGCGGGCTTGATATTCGGTATGATTTCTATGCCCTGCTTTGAAAAATGCTCGATGAACTCTTTTGGATCAGGGAATTTCTCCCTGTTCCAGTTGAAAACATAGCGCTGATGACCTATGGAAGTATAACCCGAAGAAAGGTAAAAGCCTCTGCAGGACAGATCCGTTTCACGAAGCCTGCGTGAAAAACCGTTCATTTGCTCTAAGGAATCGGGAGCGTCCGTATATGCCATAGTACTTGCGCAGTAATCAAAGCTCCATCTCGGCGGGAAGACCTGCTTGCCGCACAACCTTGCAAACTGCTGTAAAACGGAAAGCTTTGAGCCGAAGAAAACGTAATATACTAAGCAGTCGTCTTCTGTTTTAAAATACTTATAAGGTGGGTAATAGTTGTTTATTTCTTTTCCCAAATTAAAATAAGACGTATCAGCGGTATCATAAAAAATTCCGTAACAGCCCACCGAGTTTTCGCAGATATAAAAGGGAATATGCTTATAAAGCGGGTCGCTCTCGCTTGCGTCGTATCCCATGCAATCCGTAGTTTCTATTCTGAAGGCTCTGCCGGCTTTGTTTAACTCGCCGGTTTTGTCGCCCAAGCCAAAAATACGCTCGTTGGGCATTCTCGTAATATAGTGATAGGTTTCTCTGCCGAATTCATTTTCAAAATTATAAGCAAGCGGCGCTCTGTCCGCAAACAAGAGAGCGTCGCCCTGATAATATTTCAAAAGAAAATTATTTTTCTGAAGCTCCATCGTTATGCCGCAGGGCAAAGAAAAGCTGTCGGCGTTTTCGCCATTGGTAACGGCAGGTGCGCACGGCTGAAATCCCGCCGTTTCAAGCCTGCCGCGCCCGTTTGCAGAAAAATCATTATTCGGATTTACGGAAAAGGTGGGTAACATTGACGAACCTTTTTTATAAACGGCTACGCGCACGCAACTGTCGCTTACAAAATCGATACGCGCAATATTATCGTCACAGGTATATACACGGCAACTGTCCGTTTGTTCCAAAAGCTGAAACGAATGCTTGAATTTACTCATTATTCTCCTCCATTACCGGAAAAAGTGGCGCGAAGATTATGCTTCGTATCCCATTTTTGGGCGTGCGTATTTTCGCAAAAACGCATTGGCTTTTTATAATCAGCTTCCCACAAGGGAAGGCTTTCGCAATTTGGATCTAAGGATTTCGCAAAGGCACAGATCGAATCGGAAAGCTGTTCGGAAAGCGTATAGTCTATCTCCTCAAAGGGCCTCCAGTTAAAGTCAAGGGTAGAAAACGCATACAGCAAATCAGCGGAGTGCCACGCGCCTTTATTGTCTCCCGGCAATTGCCGCGTGAAATTATAAACGTAGCACTTGTTTTTATTATGCTTTTTCGTATACTTTCCCCATTTTTTTGTAAGGCCCTGCAAAATGACGGGCATCATATCCTCTGAGGTTACACCTATAATATACGGAATATCGGGAATCGTTTTAACATCAAATTCACCTTTGCGCAGCAGCACACCGTCATATACGGGAAGCGTGGACATCATGCTTAATTTCACTTCGCCGCACGCCTTTTTCCATGCGAAATATAAGGTTTTGGCATCTGTCAGCCTTAATTCCTCCATTGTTGATGCTCCGGCGTTAGCCATAATGGCTTCCCAAAACGGAACTGTTTTTTCAGGCGTTAAGGGCTTGCCCATAAATCTCTGCAACCCAGCGCCGCTCATCATGATCGCTCCGGCGATCTGATCTTTGAGCATCGGATTGGAAAGATGAATATCAATACTCATTGCGCCGGCACTCTGACCCATCAGGATAATTCTATCCGGATCGCCGCCGAAAGCGGATATGTTATCTTTTATCCATTGGATCGCCGTCATCTGGTCAAATAATCCCTGATTTCCGCAGGCGCCGTTTTCTCCTTTAATATCGGGATGCGAGCAAAAGCCGAAAGCCCCCAACCTATAGTTGAAAGCCGCCATGATAATTCCTTTTTCGGCAAAGCGTGCGCCGCTGATATGACCTTCGTTCGCGCTTCCGCCGGTAAAGCTGCCGCCGTGAATATAAATGATAACGGGGCAGTTTTGCGCGTTTTTAGGCGCCCAGATATTAAGATACAGGCAATCCTCGCTATATGTAAACGCGAGCCCTTTTCTGAATTCTTTGTGATAAAATGCGTTGACCGTTGCGTCATCTTCAAAGGCGCGGTGCTGATATGAGCATTCACGAAACTGCGTTGCGTCATATACGCCTTCCCAGCCGGTTACCTGCTTCGGATAATCAAACCGTTTTGCCTGCGCATAGCGAATTCCGCGGAATTCCAAACATTTTTCCGTTTCCAAGCCCTTGATCGCGCCGCACGCGGTATTATATTCCACATAATTCACATGAACCCCTCCAAAAAACGATAGTATTTATATCAATATTTAGTATAGTGTAAATGCACCGCAAATTCAACATATAGCGTTGGTGATGTATAAAGCGTAGCTTGCTTTAGCTTCTTTAATTTACATTACCTCAGTAATATCGAAAGAATTTTTAACAAATTCTCTTGCCTTTTCAAGCGTCAGCTTTTTATCGACAAACATCATTTGAGAGATTATATTGCCGGTTGCCGTCGCTTCCACAGGACCTGCGAGAACGCGCTTGCCTGTGTATTGCTTCGTAAGCTCGTTTAAATATCCGTCCTTACTTCCGCCGCCGACAATATTTATTGTATCTATCGTTTTGCCGCTGATTTTTTCAATTTCCTTAACAGCATTCGCATATGATTTCGCGAGAGAATGATAGATCGTGTTGATAACGATTTCTATCGGAAGCTTCTCATTTTTTAGATAACCGCGAATAGCCTCAATCATATTGTCGGGAGCGAGAAAATCGGCGGCGTTTGTATCTATTATCTCAAATTCTCCGCTCTGCATAGCCATATTCATCATATCGTCATAGCTGAACTGCTTGTTGAGATTCTTTCTCACGTTCTGGAACAGCCACATTCCCATAATATTTTTAAGGAAGCGGAAACGATAATTGATTCCGCCCTCGTTGGCGAAATTCGCTTCAAAGGCTTCTTTTGATAAAACGGGATAAAGGTTTTCCGTTCCGATAAGGCTCCACGTTCCCGAGGAAATATACATACCGTTATCGCCCACATTACACGCCGCAACGGCGCTTGCCGTATCATGGGAAGGGCAGAAGATAACCTTGCTGTCAAACCCAACCTCACGCTTTACCTCTTCTGTGAAACTGCCAACCTCGGTGCAGGGTAGAGATAAATCGCTGAAAATGTCTTTATTTATCCCCAATTTATCGAGAATTTCAAAGTCCCAAGTTTTCGTTTCAGCGTTAACGAGATTCGTAGTGCTGGCGTGCGTATATTCATTTTTTATAACGCCGGTCAGCTTGAATGAAAGATAACTCGGCATCATTAATACGTGTTTTGCTCTCTCCAATTTTCCGCTTTGCTTATCGCAGTAAAGCTGATAGATCGTGTTGTAATTCTGCTTTTGAATCCCCGTTCTGGCGTAAAGCTCCTCCTGCGATATCAGCTCGGCGACCTCGTCCATAGCGGCAAAAGTCCTGCTGTCACGGTAAGAAACGGCGGGCATTATTTCCTGCTTATTCTCGTCAAGCAAAACATAATCAACACCCCAGGTATCTATAGCGATGGTGCTTGGGATTTTACCGACTTCTTTGCACTTGGCGATGCCCTTTTTGACCTCGTCAACGAGGTGCTTGATATCCCAAACGAGCGTTTTGTTTTCATCGGTTATGTAATTCTCAAATCGGTACACTTCCTCAAGCGCGAGCTTTCCGTTCTCAATATATCCGAGAATATGCCGACCGCTTGACGCACCGATATCTATTGCCAAATGATAGTTTTTCAATTTTCACGCCTCCCGCAATTTTTACTTAAAGCATATTTTTTATCGGATCAATGGGCGCTAAATCCTCAAATCTGTAAAATGCCTTTGCGTTTTCATATAGGAATTTTTGTTTATCCGCTTCGCTGATCCTCGGCGATTTCGTTATGAAATCATGGCTCATTTTATAGGTGATCTCCACCATCGTGCGGGGATAGTCACTGCCCCACATCAGCTTCTCAAAGCCGCAGATATCCGCCGCCTGCAAAATCGCGTCTATCGCCGAAGGGTAGGGATAAAATTCGCTGTTGAAAAGCCACGTTATCCCGCCGCTTTCAATAAACACGTTCTTATTTTGCGCAAGCTTTATTTGCTCTTTCCAGCCGTCTGTAGTCACCATTCCGAAATGCCCGATCGCAAATTTCAAATCGGGCAATTGCTGAATGATCTCCCGCAGAGACGCCACCTGCGCGTCACCGTCCGCAAGGTCAATTGAAATAAATTTTCCCTCTCCGTGCGCTTTCTCGAAAACGACATAGTGCTTAGTCAGATCCTGCGTTTTCAGCCTGCCCGCGCAAAGCTTTATACCGTCAAAACCGTCTGTAGTAAACGGCTTGTTTTCCTCATAAAGACTGCAAATTTTAAGGCGGCTTGGATATTTCTCCTTTGCGGATAAAAGGTATCCGTCCTGGTTGCCGTCTATCTCCTCTTGGGTGATGACCGCTCCGTTCACACCGGCGTAATCCATATTCGATATGAGCATTTCAGCCGTGTTTTCGCCGCTCAGCATATAGGGCGGCATCATCTGCCGAAGCTCTCCGCCGAAATCGCTTATGCCGTTTTGCAGGGCGACTACGGGTCTGCCGCCAACGAAACCGTTTTGCTTTTTCCATAAATGTGTATGCGCGTCAATTATCATCAGTTTTCTCCGTTATCAAAAGAAATCAAAAGCTTTGCAAGCGAGCCGTCATTATTCGCGAGGGCGTTGAAAGCCTCGGCTGCATTTTCCATATCATAAACACCGCTGACCATTTTAAGAATATCCACCTTGCCGCTTGAAACGAGGTCTATGAGTTCCTCAAAATCCTTCGTATAAGCGTTGCGGCTGCCGAAAATATTCAGCTCTTTTTTCAGGATTATTGAATGTAAAAACGTTGTTTCTTTCTTGCCGTTACCGATGAGAATAATATTTGCGCCGTGCGCCGCCTGTTCGATACAGCTTAAAAACGTAACGGGCAGTCCGCAGGCCTCAACACAAACGTCAAAGCCGTTGCCGTTTGTGAAACCGAGGCATTTTTCGTTTATATCGTCCGTTTTGCTGTTGATAATGAGATCCGCGCCGTATTCCTTCGCCAGCGCCAAGCGACTATCCAGCAGATCGGCGATCGCCACCCTCGCGCCCAGCGCCTTTGCCTTGATAAGCGCAAACAAGCCGATCGGGCCGGCACCCATTATCAAAAGATTGTCGCCAGCGTTGATTTTCGCGCGGGATAGCGCATGCGCGCTTATGGAAAACGGCTCGATAAGGGCAAGTTCCCTGGCGGAAAGCCCCTTGCCGTTGATCAAGCGTTCGATCGGCATGGTGATATATTCCTGAAAGCTTCCGTCACGTTGAACGCCCATAGTCTGATTGTCCGTGCAGGCGTTTACGATTCCGCGCTTGCAGGCATAGCACTCGCCGCAGTTAAAATATGGGTTGCAGGTGATAATATCCCCTGTCTTAAAGCCCTTATCATTTTCGCCGATCTCAACGATCTGCGCGGAAAATTCATGCCCTGGTATTCTCGGATACGTGGTAAATGGCTGATTTCCCGTATAGGAAGCGACGTCCGCCCCGCAAATCCCGCAGTAAAGCACTTTTAAAAGCGCTTCGCCGGCCTTACGCCGGGGACGCTCTTTATCTATCAACTTTATTTCATATGGCTTCGTAATTTCTATAGCTTTCATATCATTTCTCCGTGTCTATATATTCTTTATTCCAGATCACCGCGGTTTTCAGCGGCGCACCCTTGCTGTAGATCTTATTTTCATAGGCATAAAGCGGATCGCTTATAAACTCCTCTTTGCCGATAAGCTCTACTACTTCGTCAAATCTGCTCGTGCATAGAATCTTAATGGCTTCCTCCATATGCTTTTGAGTGAAGTTTATTGAGGAAAAGATAACGTGATTTTTAAAACCGAACGGCATCGTATCAAAAGTGACCTTCGGCCCGAGCGAAAAGCTATTGTAAATACCGTTACAACCAAGAACGCCCTGCTCAAAAGCCACTTTATGCTCAACATTCGTTCCGCTCGTTCCAACGAAAACGGTCGCCGTGCCGCCGAAATACTCCTTGATCTTTTCAGCGGATTCCGCTTCGCTTAATCCGAAGGAACAGAGATAATCGGCGTTTATGACCTCCTTGGCGAACTTGGCCTTTTCAGAGTTTTCATCGCTTCTTGCGATGAAGAGTATCTTAGCGTTTTTGTGATTGCGCCTGATCTGATCGCCAATGAAAAGTCCTGTTGTACCCAATCCAAAAATAACGGTGCGGGCAAAGGTCTCATCCTTGGCTATCTCCCGCGCCTGCTGCTCAGAACACTTTTCACGGGCCATAACTACTCTGAAATTCTGCGCTTCCCCAATATCCGTCATACGTTCGTGCTGGAAAATAGCGCAGGCATAGGGATCGCTGAAAACCAGCTTCTTCGCCAAAGACAGCGGCAACTTTTCTATATTTTCATATTCAGCGGGCAGGTGCAAAAGCATATCGGGATTGAAATAGTTTTTATCGCTGAAAAGCCCGTCCGCACCGTCGCAGCCGTATTCAAAATACGTTTCGTCCTCCGTGTATCGGGTGGGATCATAGCTGTCTCCCCCGCGAATAAGAACTATGGCAAAGCGGTTTTCACCGGGCACCCAAACCACACCCTCGTGACCGTTGATAAGTCTTTTTTCTCCCTGTGGAAATTTTGCGTTAAGTAGATTTTTTCTGCCCATTTTCATAAGCTCAAAATCAGTTCCGCAAAAGCCGCAGAAAACAGGCCTTGCCTCTATTCCAAGCTTTGCGTCTTCTCCTCTGAGGCGTTGCCTTTTCGGGTTAATCAAATTTATTTCGCCGTATTTGATCGGCTCTTTTTCATCATTTACAAAATACGTTGCGTTCGTTTTCACGGCACATACTCCTTTGCTGTTGATTATAAACGTATTCGCATAAATCAGATTTTATCTGTTTTGCTCTCCCCAAGTACACATTTGATCGAGTATCGGGATCAAAGACTTTCCCCGTTCCGTCAAGCTATATTCCACCTTCGGCGGAATTTGAGGGTACTCCTCCCTGTGAACAAGTCCGTCAGCCTCCAGCTCCTTCAGCGTTGAGCTGAGGGTTTTATAGGAAATACTGCCGATATATTTTTTCATTTCATTGAAGCGCACGACCCCGAAGCCCGTTAGCGTATAAAGGATAAACATTTTGTATTTTCCCTGTATTAAGGACATGGTATAATTAAATCCCGTGTCCTCAATCTTTTCATTTTGTATGCATTCAAAACTCATTTTAACGCTTTCCTTTTGGTAAGTATCGCACCTGAATGTGCGTACTTGTTTTTGATACTGTTTATGATATGATTATAGTGTACGGTGAGACGAAAGTCAATCTCACCAATTAGATAATCGGAGGAAATGATATGAGCAAGAAAATAGTTGTAATTACGGGCAGTCCGCGCAGAAACGGAAACAGCTTCGCAATGACGGACGCTTTCATCAAGGCGGCGGAGGCAAAGGGGCATACCGTTACACGGTTTGACGCCGCTATGAAAAAATTAGGCGGTTGCCACGCATGCGAAACCTGCTATTCAACAGAAAAAGCCTGCACCTTTGACGATGATTTCAATATCATAGCGCCTGTAATTTTGGAGGCTGACGCTATCGTGTTTACCATGCCTGTTTACTGGTATTCGATTCCGGCGCAGATCAAGAGTGTTATTGACCGCGTTTTTTCTCTCGTAGTCGGCGGAAAAGACATTGCCGGCAAGGAATGCGCGCTTATCACCTGCTGTGAAGAAGAGGATATGTCTGTTATGGACGGCGTTCGCATTCCTATGGAGCGTATGTGCGCGCTCAACAAATGGGAAATGGTTGGCGAGGTTTTGATTCCCGGCGTGCTTAACGTTGGCGATATTGATAAAACCGACGGTTGCCAAAAGGCAGCGGCTCTTGCGGACTTGATTTAAGGGTTTTATATAAAAAAATCATTATTCTAAAATAAGCCTGAAAAAGCCGAATCAGTCCTGTGAATTAGGGCTAAAAATATAGCGCATAATCACTTTCGTACTAAAATAAAAGCCTCCGCTTTGGGAGGCTTTATTTATTGTAATATCTTATTCTTCGCTTGTGTCTTCGGCAATAGCCTTGCGCGCCGCTTCCTGCTGAGCAAGACGGTCTGCACGGATATCAGCAAGCTCCGCGATCATACGGTTTCTCATATCGCCGTGGATCGGATACAGAATGAAGGATATACCGTATAAGCCTCTCGCAAGGGCGGGAAGAATACAGAATATCGCCCAGATACCGCTGAGAACATTGGGATCAGTCTGCGGAACGGCATTGCCGAGAGAGTCCGTAAGCGGAACGTAGTTGATCCAGGTAAGCACCATACCCGAAAGCCAGCCTGTAACAGACGCGGCAAGCTTTGAGAAATAGCCCTGAACGGTGGTAACAAGCGCCTCGTTACGAAGGCCGTGCTTCCATTCCATATAGTCAAAGGTTTCCGCACTGAGTACAGGGCCTACAACAGTGAGAAGCTTATTGGGAAGTCCGCAGATCGTAAGGCCGAAGATTACCCAGATAAGGTTTAAAATATAATTATCATTGAAGGTTTGACCGAAGGGATGATATCCCACGAAGAAAAGGGTCATATAGGCTACGCCGCCGAACAGACCTGCTACGATAGCAGTTGTTCTTGCGCCGAGCTTCTTTATCATCTTCGCGGCAAGGGGAACCATAAGGTAGTTCGGAATACCGGTGAAGAGACCGCATACCGTCTGGTTTGCGAGGTTTCCGGTATTGTTGAGCCAGAAATACTGCTCCGATGAGCCGCCGACTGATTTGAAGTTGTTGAAGAAGTCAGCAAAAATTATGGCGAAAAGAGGTCTGTTTGTAAATATCTGCTTGATGGATTCAAGGATCGAGGTTTCATTCATCTCATCGCGCGACTGAAGCGGAACACGCTCACGCATATTGAAGAAGCCAAAGATCGAGAAGCCTGCGGCAAGAATAAGCATGAAATACGCGAAGCCCGAATATACGCCGCCCATGGTGATTTTCGGATTGAGCTTCGGCAAAAACTGAACGAGGATCGGAACGAGGGACGGAAGCCATACGCCGAAAAGCTCAAAGAATTTACTCGTTGTAATGAGATTGTTTCGCTCGTCGTTATTGGGGGTAATGTTATAAATCATAAGTCCCCAAGCGCCGAAATAGCTCATTCCGAGGCCGTAAATAACGATTGCGATAAGCGCCCAGATAACCTTGCTCCTGGGTGAAATATCGGGAGCGGTAAACATCATCGCGCCGCCCGCAAGCCAAAGAGGAAGCGGAAGAATAAAGAACGGTCTGATTCTGCCCCAGCGCGTTCTCGTGCGGTCGATTATCAATCCGGAGATGGTATCATCAAGCGCGTCATAAATTGAAGCAAAAAGATTTATGTAAGCATAAGCAGTCGTATTCAGCTTAAGGAACTGAATCATAAAGAATTCCTTATAAGCATTGATAAACTGACTTAAGTTTTTCTGACCGAAATTGACAAGAACGTAGGCGGCTATCTCCTTTGGAGTAAGATAGCGTTTTTTGGTGTAGGCAAGCTTATCAAGCTCCTCCTGCTCATTTAATAAGAGATCCTGTTCTGCCAAAAAAATCACCGCTTTCCATTAAAAATTTACCCTTTTAAGCTGCCGTTTGACAGCAATCGATTATATAACATTTTAAATATATCAAAATATATGAAAATAATCAATACAAATTGAAATATATTTATTGGGAAAATTTATAAGTTGTCTGTTTTTTACAAATTTACCGTTCACGCTTTGTAGAAAATGTCAGTCTGTTGCGTTTAATAAGCCTGATGATCGCGAGGCAAATAATCATCCCGGCGGGAAATACTACGCAGCAGATCAATCCCCTGCTGATATCGTTTCCGCCGGCGCCTGAAATGAAACCAACCGCTGACGGCCCTGCCGTACAGCCCATATCTCCCGCCAAAGCAAAGGCGGCAAACATCGCGGTAGAGGCGTTGGGGATATCCTTGGAAGCCATTGAAAAAGCGCCTGGCCACATGGGAGCAACCGCAAAGCCGCAAATACCGCAACCCAGCAACGCAACGATCGGATCGCCCGAAAGTGCTGATAATAAATATGCTCCTATACACAAAACCGCGCAGAAAACGAGAATTTTTGAAATATCTGTTTTATCGTTTATTCTTGAAAACAGAACTCTTGACGATCCCATAAGAACGGCAAAGGCGCAAGGGCCGAGCAGATCGCCGAAGGTTTTTGAAATTCCCAGCCCCGCTTCCGCAAAGGCGGAAGCCCACTGGCTCATGGCAAGCTCGCTTGCGCCGGCGCAGATCATAACCGCGCACATAAGCCAAAAAATCGGATCTCTGAGCATATCGGTAAAGCGGCTCTCGCCCTTTTCCTCCTCCAGCGTTCTGATCGGCACGAAAAAAAACAGAAACGCGTTGCTCAGGGGAATCAGCGCCCACAGCGCCGCAAGGATACGCCAATTCTCCACACCCGCAAGGTAAAAATACGCGGTCGACAGCAAAACAACAGCCGCGCATCCCCAGCAGTAAAACGAGTGGAGAAGCGCCATTGCTCTCGCCTTGTTTTTCGTTGGGCAGGCTTCTACTATCGGGGACACCAGCACCTCGTCAAACCCGCCGCCGATCGCGTTGATAACGGCGCATATAACGAAGCCTGTGAATGGATCTTTCATCATAAACGGAAGCACCGCATATCCCGCCGTTCCCACCGCGGAGCAGATATTTGCGAACACCATGGAGCTTCTGTAGCCAATCTTTTTGATAAGCCGCGGGCAAAAGGCGTCTATTAAAATTTCACTGCAAAAGGTTATCACTATCAGCACGGTCAGCTTTGAAAGCGAAAAACCGAATTCACTGTTCAGTCTGATAAAAAGCAGCGGTAAAAATGTTGTTGTGATTGCCTGCGAAACGTAGCCCAGATAGCAGGCAAGCTGCGTATGTCTGTATGTAAGCTTCATAAATACTCTCCGTTTTTAATATAAGTGGATTATATAATATCGCATTGCTTTTTGCAACTTGAAGACACACAAAAATCGTGGTAAAATATGAAAAAACGGTAATTAAGGAGAAAACGATGAATTGGGAATTTAACCTGCCCGTTAAGCTGATCTTCGGCAACGGAAAAAGGCATAATATAGCCGATTATATAGACGAAATAGGCGGCACACACGGCGTGCTTGTCTGCGGAAAAAGCTTTACCAAAAACGGCGTTGCCGACGAGTTTGTTGAAAAATCAAAAGGAAAAATCCAAGCTGTTTTCAGCGACGTCCGCCCAAACCCCACCACCGATAACGTGGACGATTGCCTTCGCCTTATGAGGGATATTGATGCCGATTTTGCCGTTGCGCTGGGCGGCGGCTCACCTATGGACTGCTGCAAGGCGGCGTGCGCCGTGGCAAAGGGAAACCATTTCATTCGGGAATATCATAGCGGCGGCAGAGCGATCTCCGCCGGCGAGGCGATCCCTATGATCGCCCTGCCCACCACCAGCGGTACCGCTTCGGAGATTACGAACATCTCCGTTTTGACCGACACGCTTAAAAATCTGAAAAATCCGATGAATGATCCCGCCATGTATCCGAAAATCGCGGTGGTCGATCCCGAGCTTACGCTGACCGTTCCTCCGCAGGTCACCGCCTCAACGGGGCTTGACGTTTTGAGCCATGCCGTTGAAAGCTATTGGAGCACGCTTCATCAGCCGCTCTGCTCCGCCTGCTCCGTTTACGCCGCAAAGCTTGTTTTTGAGTGGCTTGAAAAAGCATATAACGAACCGGACAATTTAGAGGCGCGCGAAAAAATGGCCGAGGCGAGCATCGTTGCGGGCGTTGCCTTCAGTCATCCGCGCACCACGGGAAGCCACGCCTGCTCTTTTCCCTTGACGAATATTTACGGAGTACCCCACGGAGAGGCCTGTGCCTTTACGCTTGATTATTTCATCAAATTCAACGCCGACAATGCCGACGCGGACGGCAGATTAACCGCCCTTGCGGCTGAATGCGGGTTTGAATCTCCCTACGCAATGGCCGAAGAGATCACGGCGATGAAAAAGCGAATGGGAATGAATTCTCGGCTTTCGGAGCTCGGATGCGTTACCGATGAGCAGATCGATGAGCTAACCGAAAAAAGTATGTCTATGCTGATGACAAGAAATCCTGTCCCGCTTACTGAAAACGACATAAGAGAAATGTATTACGCGCTGAAATAAGGCCCGTAAACCATGCCTTGCATTAATATAAATAAGTATATAGACAAATTATTCAAACTGTGATAATATATTTACATTCACATAACGTGCCGATAAATATCGCGCCGTTTAATGAATTACTTGTTTTTCAAAGGAGTCTTAAGGTAAGTTATGCTTTTTGATTGCAAAATGGTTATAAATAAATTGAATATCAGGAATAATAAGCTTAACCTCACGGTTGCGATCAGCTGTCCTTTCGACCCCGACGTAATTTCTCCAAAGGCTAAGATCATTTTTGAATGCGGCGGAAAAACGAGGCGGCTTCCTTTTCGTATCACAAATTATTACCGTCAGCCTCAAATCGGCTCTTGCGTTACGGTATGCTCTTACTCATTTTTGATCGACAGGCTGTTTTATAATCTTGAAACAGACAGCGATATTAAAGTAAGAATCGATTTTTATTACGGCGAAAATGAGGTTGTGGCAGTACCCTTTACCGTTTCAACAAACGTTATAAACAGAAATCTTCCCCATGAGCTAGATAATGAATACATAGAACACGAAAGTCTCGTAGATGCCGCAAGTTCCTCCAGTGATGATGAACCCGGTATCCTGGATATCGCGGATGATTATATCTTTGATTTCGATTTTGAAAACAGTCGAATAATGATCTCGAAATCTAAAGAAAGCAAGAAGGGCAAGTCCTTTATCAAAACGAGCAAAATAATCGTTCCTGCCCTAAGAGCTGTTTTTCTTGTTTTTCGAATCATTCCTGCGCTTTTCCTGTCGCCACTTTTTATCATTGACGGTTTTCTTGCCGGGCTCGGTATTTTGCCGAAAAGGCGCACCTCGGCGGCAGCCAATTTAAAGGAGAGTATTGCAAATCAGATACGGCTCAATTTTTCGTCTTTCATCAAAATTGGTTTAAAAAAGACCGATCTCCTTCGCTATATAAAGAAGCCGATCGTTGCCATTTGCAATCAGCGTTATAAGCAGCTTTGCAAAAAAGACATTGTTCCCAACAGGATCACCTTTATGTCCGGCAGGCGGGACGAGCTCAGCGGCAATCTGAAATTCGTTTATGATCTTATTAAAGACAGAGACGATATAGATTTTCAATTTCTGCTTTTTTCCGATCTTAACGGTCATAATAAAATTAAAAACTTACGGGAATTTTTAAGGCTTTACGCTTCCTCTAAAATCGTTGTTATCGATGATTATTTCAGGCTGCTCAACACGGTCGATAAGCGCAGCGAGGTAAAGGTTTTCCAGCTTTGGCACGCCTGCGGAGCGTTTAAGACATTCGGCTTTACAAGGCTCGGGAAAAAGGGCGGCCCGAAGCAGACCGATCCCAATCACCGAATGTATGATTATGCCATTGTAAGCTCCCAGAAGATAGCGAAGCACTATGCCGAAGGCTTCGGTCTCAGCGATGACTGCATTATCGCTACGGGTATTCCGCGAACGGATATTTTTATGGACAGCGATTATGCCGCCGAAGTCAGAGCGCGCTTTTATGATAAATATCCTAAGCTTAGGGATAAAAAAATCTTGCTCTTTGCCCCAACTTTCAGAGGAAACGGCCAGATGAGCGCCCATTATCCCACCGAGGCTTTTCATCCTAAGGAATTGTATGAAGCAACCGGCGGTCAGTACGCGATACTTATAAAACTGCATCCGTTTTGTAAGGAAAGATTTGAAATTCCGGAAGAACTGAGCGATTTCATAATCGATATGTCTGATGAGGACGAGCTCAACGATCTGCTGTTTGTGACAGACCTTTTGGTAACAGATTATTCAAGCGTTATTTTCGAAGCGTCGCTTCTTGATATTCCAATGTTGTTCTATTCATTTGATTTGGACGAGTACGTTTCTGTTCGCGATTTTTACTACGATTACAGAAGCTTTGTTCCCGGAAAAATCGTCTATAACGAATACGAGCTTGCCCGGGCAGTTTTAAGCGGCGATTTTGAACTCAATAAGGTCAATGCTTTCAGAGACGAATTTTTTGATAATGTAGACGGCCTTTCAAGTCAGAGAGTTGCCGACTTTATTATTAACGCAATGCAGGATAGACTTACATAAAATCGTTTTATTCACCCTTGCAATTATCAATTTTATATACGAAAGGTACAAGAATAGATGAATTATCGTAATTACTATAGCGAAGCAAATAATAAAATGGTAACCGAAAATAATTCCCGCCTTCAAAAGATCAAAAAGAATTTGCTTGATGCTTTCAACCAAACTTATAAAAACATCAACCGTTCAATACATCAACGCGGCAACAGGCGCTTTAGAAAAAAACTTTTAGATAAAAGACTTCCTAAGGCTTATAATCTTGCCGCAAAAGCTCCGGTTGACGAAAATAAAGTTGTTTTTGTTGAGATAAGACACGCATATATAACAAACAGCTTTTCGGTTATTTTCGATGAACTCGTTAACAACTATGATTACACTATACACACCCACTTTTTGCTTAATAACAACACCACCAGAGCCGATTATTCTAAGCGCTGCCTTGACGCGATAGAGGATATCGCCACGGCAAAGTATGTGTTCGTTGACGAAGCCTCAAACGCGCTTTCTTCTGTCAAATTTCGCCCCGAAACAAAGATGGTACAGCTTTGGCACGGCTGCGGCGCATTTAAAAAATTCGGTTTTTCAACAGCTGATCTTATCTTCGGTGATAACAAAAAAGAGCAGCTGAAGCATCCTTATTACAAAAACTACAGCCTTGTAACCGTAAGCTCCCCCGAAGTTATTTGGGCATACAAGGAGGCTATGAATATCCCCGAAGACTCTGATATCGTTAAGGCGATAGGCTGCAGCAGAACGGACGTTTTTTACGATGATGAGTTTATTAAGACCTCCTACGAGCATCTTTACAAGATCTTCCCGCAGGCGAAAGGAAAAAAGGTGATCCTTTACGCTCCCACCTTTAGGGGCAGGGTCGCCAAAGCAAAAACCCCGAACATGCTTAACGTCAGTATGTTTCATGAGCATTTGGGTGATGAATACGTTCTGTTATTCAAGCATCACCCCCTTGTTAAGAATCCCCCGTCTATCGGCGCCGATTATGCCGATTTCGCGTTGAACGTCGGCAATTCTCTTAAGATCGAAGAACTGCTCTCCGTGGCAGATATATGTATATCAGACTATTCCTCCCTCGTGTTTGAATATAGCTTATTTGAAAAACCGCTGATATTCTTTGCGTATGATCTTGACGAATATTTCGACTGGCGAGGCTTTTATTACGATTATTATGAGCTTGCCCCGGGTCTGATCGCTAAAACGAACTTTGAAATGATAGACTATATTAAAAATTTGGATACCAGATTCGATAAAAAAGCGATCCGGGATTTCAGATATAAGTTTATGCGTTCGTGCGACGGTCACTCCACGCAGAGAATACTGGAATATACATTCGACGATCTTGAAAGCCACAGAAGGCCCTGTGAAAAGCCCGAGCGTTTCCACACCGTTCCAACGGTTGACAGCAGTGTAAACCCCTATTTTAAGCGTGTCAGAGGCATTGAGCAGCAAAAGGAGATAGCCGCTCCTCTTTATCTGGCGGCCTCTAAAGCTAAGGTCAAATCAGGAAGCATCATTGCGCTTGATATTGCTTCAAACGTTATCGAGTACGTATTGAAAACCTATGGACACGATAAGATCGAATTTATAAGCGGAGGTATGGAGCTTGAAGAGGTTGTAAACTCAATCGCCACCGCCCAGTATATCCTTATCGATTGCCCAAACGTTCTTCTTGATTCCCTTGAAATAAGAAAGGAAACGAAGGTTATATATCTTCCCCTCAACGCATTCCCCCTTGAAACCTTCGGCAAAATAACCAAGGAATTCAGAAGCGGATTAAAAAAAGAGCAATACGAGCTTGCTCCGCTTTACAGCAGTGTTGATATGATCGCGGCACCCTCAAAGCAAACCGGAGAGTTGTTTAAAAATGCGGTCGGCTATGATATTGACATACTCAACATCGGCGATTTAAAAACCGACGTGCTGTTTGATAACGATTTCAAAAATGCCGTTTTTAACAAGCTTTATGAGGCTTACCCGAATCTGAGGGGAAGAAAAGTCATCGCGTATATTTCGAAAGCGGATAACGAAGTTGCCGATTCTCTTATCTACGAATACCTGCATAAGGATTACGTATTTATAAAATGCTATCTTGACTCAAAATTCCCTGTTGAAACCTCCGCTTATTATAACGACAGCATCGTTGACGTCAGCGATATTTTCAGCGCCTACGCGGTGCTTGCTATCGCAGATATAGCCATAGGTGATTTCAACTCCGCAGTGTTTTCATTTATGGCAAGCTCGAAGCCGTTGTTCATCTATTGCCCGGATTCCCGCCAGGCACTGCTCAGCACTGAGAGCTTCGTTGATATCGAGGCATCCTCCCCAACACCTATTTACGAGGATATCATGGACATCATCAAAGAGATTTTAAATATCGGCAACTATGATTATACAAAATATAACGAATTGAAAGAGCAATACTTAAGTAACTGCGACGGAGATTCAACAATCAGATTTTTATCAAGCTTAAAATGATATAAAGGACGTTAAACCTAAGCGTTTAACGTCCTTTTAATTTATTTGATTGCCCTGTATATCACTTCACACGGATCATTGGAAATATTGAAAAACTTATTCATTCGATCAAGGTACGGCGGTGAAACCTGAAATTCATTATCGATTATTTCACTTATATTTTTAACCGCTTCATCAACATCGTATGATCTCGGGCCAAACAATTCATCAGTGCTCAATTCAAGCTTATTGTATGAATGCAAGCCGGCTCTGAACTCTGTGATATCCGGTATGAAGTATAGAATCGGTCTTGATAAGTTAATAAAATCAAACTGAAATGATGAAAAATCCGTAATGAACAGCTTATATTCGCCAAGATCAATATTGCCGAAGCCGATACTTATCCTGTCTGATTCAAAGATAAACAGGTCTTCATATCCTTTGAAATTTGGGTGAAGCTTAAAATCCAACGTCAAATCGTTCTTCTCAAGAAGTTCCGTCAGGGCTTTTGAATTTAAAAATTGCTGTGTGCCCTTATAAAACTCCGAAGCCAAGAAATTCGGAATGTCCAAAACTCGTTTTCCGTCAACCAAAGGCCCTGTAAGATTTGCTCTCCATGAAGGGGCAAAAAGGATTTTTCGTTTGACAGCTGCCTGCTTTCCGGCATTTTTCCGCTTGCGCAATCTCGGCATTCCCGAGCTGATCAGATCATTGGGATTGTAGTTATAATTCTCTGTGAGATTCTTTATCTCGAAATCTGAGGATACAACGAATTTATCGATTTCCGTGTTTTCCTTGGTATACATTTTCCGCAGATTTGCGTAAAGTATTCCGTGCTGTAAATAAACCAACTCGTAATTAAGGCTTCCGCGAAGCTCCTGAAACCGATCTCCCAAGGGGCAATATACCGCGCCGTCGGCAAAAGAAGTAATTATCTTTGAGGCCTTCATAAACAATTCTTCGTGCCTTTCGCTTTTGAACCTCACAAGGTGTTTCTTATTTACCCATTTGAATTTTTTTGCAATATCATCAAAATTGTCATTATAGATATAGTATCTTTCAACCCTGTCTATCTTCCTGCAATCGTGAAGGAATTGATAATACGCGTTATCAAACACTCCGTCCCTGTCGTTATAAAGCCAGATCTCTTTTTTTAATTTCGATAATAGCTTTGACAGTTTCGTTTGCTTCTCTTCTCCAAGCTTCTGCACGATCAGCTTGCGTTGCTCTTCCGAATATGAGATGTCATATTTTTCGCCAGAAATCACATCTGACGCATATCTATGAAATCTGAGCCTTGCAGGGCGTTTGTTTTTGCCGGCGGCCATGTTAAACGAAATGCCGATAACGTCTTTTACATTGATTTTCGTATCAAAAATATATTTGGGAATAATCAAGTCGTTTTGCAGATATAATGAATGTTGTGACAGCTTTAGTTTGGGCTTCTTCTTTTTGACGCTTCCGTCGGCGCACTCAACAGCTATGGAAAATTTAAAATCCATATCCGCCAAGCAAACCTGATCCAATAAGCCCAATATTTTCAATTGATTTCCTACTATTTTGCTTCTTAACAGGTTTACATGAAGATTGGAAAACGGATAAGCCGTTTCATCAACAATTAAATTTACTTTGCCGCCCTTTGCGATTTCATATTCAAAATCGTGATTTTTCAGCTTTAGCAGCACTGCCTGCTGCCCTTTAGGCATAAACGGCGTTTCCATTATCGTTTTTACGTCAAGCTGTGCAATAATATGCATCAGCCGGCTATAAGCTTCCCGATAACCTTCATCGTCAAGATATGTTGGCAGTATTTCCTTTGAATTAAATCTCCATCTGAAATTGTTTAAATACAGGCACTGCACATATTCTGCCACCCTGCCGTTTTGCCTGTATTTATCAAATAAATATTCGTAATAGTTTATGGTATCATCAAACTGAAATAACGGATTTGTTTTTGTGCTTGCCGCGCTTATGCTCGTTTTTCTGTAATAATAAATCGCTTCTTCAACGTATCCCAGCTTATATTTTTGCATTATGCACTCTGTGCAGAATTTTTCATCCTCTGCATAAGTCTTTGCCTCATCAAAGCGAATGCCCAAGCCGTTTTTTACAACGACGTTTACAGTTGCCTGTATAACGTAAGGCGTTTCATTAAGGTCGTACACAGTCGTTCCTCTTGAAAAATACTTTTCATATCTGAAATGCATTCTGATCTCTTCGTTGTACACGTAGAAAATGGGATACGTCACCAAATCGATTTCTTCATAATGCGCATCAAAAAAAGCGACCAAATCTTTCACGGCATTATTGGAAAGATAATCATCGGAATCTAAAAACAATATATATTTTCCCTGTGCAAGGCTCATGCCAAGGTTGCGCGTGCGGGATACGCCTTTGTTTTCCTGTGAAACGACAACGACGTTTTCTCTTTCGCCCTTCAGCTCATAACATACCGAAAGGCTGTTATCCGATGAGCCGTCATTGATCATTATAATTTGAATTTTGCTGAAATCATAATTTTGTGCCAATATCGAATTAAAGCACTCGGTGATATATTCCTCGCAATTATATACCGGAATGATTATACTTATATCGTATTGTGTGTCCAACACGATCCTCCTTCCAAATGTCACTTGGCATAATCATCAGTTCATCAAGGCAAAATAAGCATGAAAACTTGTTCACAATATATTAACATATTTCGGCCGCTTTTTCAATGTATTTATCTAAAGTTACAGATTCCCTATTATCATTGACTGTTTTTTCCAAATATGCTATAATATTTTATCAGCAAGCCCAAATCAGAGATTTGGATACTTCAAAGAGCATTGCAGCATTGTCTTTGGCGCCGTTCCAACGCCGTGCTGCTCTGTTGATTTTTATAAAATATGGTTAAGGAAAGGATACAAATTTATGACCTACGGTGTAATTTTAGCTGGCGGTATCGGCTCAAGAATGGGCGGAGACAAGCCTAAGCAGTACCTCACTATCAAGGACAAGCCTATCATCATCTACACGATAGAGAAATTTTTTACCGTTCCTGATTTTGAGAAGATCATTGTTCTTTGCCCGAAGCAGTGGGTTGAGCACACTAAGAATCTTATTGAAAAATATATTGCCCCCGCGCAAGCCAAAATCGCGGTCATCGAGGGTGGAGAAACGAGAAACGAAACGATAATGAACGCCATCAAGTTCATTGAGGATGAGGGAAATCTTGATGAGAACACAATTATCGTAACTCACGATTCCGTTCGTCCTTTCGTTACTCACAGGATTATCCACGAAAACATTGCCGCCTGCGAGAAATACGGCGCTTGTGACACGGTTATTCCCGCAACGGACACTATCGTTGAATCACAAGATAATAAAACGATCAACTCTATTCCCGACAGAAGCAAGATGTATCAGGGCCAGACTCCCCAGTCATTTAAGGCTTTACGCCTCAAGGAAGTTTATAATTCTTTGACCGAAGAGGAAAAGACCGTGTTGACCGACGCCGCTAAGATCCTTATTTTAAAGGGCGACAGTGTTGCGCTTGTTGACGGCGAAACCTTTAATATTAAATTAACGCATCCCCATGATTTGCGCGTTGCAAGAACTTTGCTGGAGGATAACAACGAATGATAAATACAATTTATCGTCTTTCCGCCGCAAGACGGTTTGAGATTGCTTTTGAGGATATAGATCTTTTCGGTGAAAACGCTATTGTAAGGCCAACTCATCTTTCCATCTGCAATGCCGATATGCGTTATTATCTCGGCACGAGAGACGCTAAGGTAATGGCTGAAAAGCTCCCGATGGCACTTATTCACGAGGGTGCCGGTTATGTCGTTTTTGACCCTACGGGCAAATTCAAGTATGGTGACAAGGTTGTTATGGTACCGAATATGCCCACCGAGGAAAACGAATTTATCGCTGAAAACTATCTTCGCTCCTCAAAATTCTGCGGTTCTTCTATGGACGGTCTTTTGCAGGAATACGTTAGTATTTCACCGAAGCGCTTAGTGCTTTTGCCTGATGACATCAATATGAACGTTGCGGCGTTTACAGAGATCGTTTCCGTTTCCGTTCACGCGATATCACGTTTTGATAAAATTGCCCACGCCTGCCGCCGCAGGATCGGTGTATGGGGAGACGGCAATTTGGGTTACATCACCTCTTTATTCATAAAGAAGATGTTCCCTGAATCCGAGCTTATTATTTTCGGCATCTCAAAGGAAAAGCTCGCCGATTTCACGTTTGCAGACGCAACGTATCACGTTAATGAGATTCCTAAGGATATGTGGATCGACCACGCTTTTGAATGCGTTGGAGGCAACGGAAGCCCGATTGCTATTGAGCAGATAATCGGCGTTGTTAATCCTGAAGCCACCGTTTCCATTTTAGGCGTATCCGAATACCCCGTTCCCGTAAACACCAGAATGATTCTTGAAAAGGGTCTTCGCTTCTTCGGCTCTTCAAGAAGCGGTGTTGCCGATTTTGAAAAAACCGTTGAAATGTACGAGAAATTCCCTGAGATCACCGATTACCTCGGAAATATCGTAAGCTCTGTCAATACTGTACGTACGCTTAACGATATTAAGGCGGCCTTTGAGAAGGATTCACGCAAGGCATTCGGAAAAACCATTATGAAATGGGAAGAATAAAAGAATCGAAAATGAAAAAGCTCCCTTTCCATAAGGGAGCTTTTTTGCGCCTATCGGCGCGGTGTTTTTTATAGCTTTTGCCATTGCTGTGGCGGGCAGATTTAATTGCTTTTTATATATTTTTCCGCTGGTGCGGAGGATTAAATTATTTTATCAATTAGCTTTACCACTGCCGTGGCGGGGCGTTACTCTCTTTCGTGTTACGCAAGAGAGTAACCAGAGAAAGCAACT
>JAFLRY010000023.1 GCA_022511205.1 Eubacterium sp.
CGAAGTGAGTAGTTCCGGTCTTTTTTAAGCCGTTTTTATTTTTTGCCATTATAAAGCTCTCCTTTATAGATAACGTATTGAATGATTTTACCACAAAACACTGCCTTATGGGAATATATTTTTGCAAAATTTATAAATCTTTCACAATATTTTTTGAGTTTGCTAACATCACTTTTATAGTTCCCTTTGCATATTATCAATTAAAATGCAAAGTGTTTGCGGTTTTGGCTTATTTATGTTATTATCTCATTGAACCGCAAATTATAAAAGGAGTTGTTGGAATGAAAATTAAGCGTGCTTTTTTGATATTAATACTTTCATTAACGATGGTTATCTTTCTCACAAGTTGTATTATGATACCGAGATACAAGCATTATGATATTGATTTAGAAAAAACTTCGACCATTGAAATTTATGATTTGCGTAACAGTGAATCGCATTATAGTGATTTTCTTGAAACAGAAGCGCCTGTATAGGAAATCCCTCGTCTATCTGCTCAATGATCGCCTTTTGGGCGGCGGTTACTTCAGTTTCTCCCGAAAGGGGTTTCATCTTGATACTATTAAAGCCGTTATCGGATAAGAATTCTCCGAAGCCGTCAATGTAAATCTCAAGCCTGTCAATTCCTGTCCAGCGCGGTCTAAGATACGGCTTCATCGCCATTCCAAACTGAAAATAGTCCTTTCTTGTGAGATGATCGAGAGCGTAGGGATACAGCTTTGTGCCCTTATAAATATCAAAATATATACTGCAATCGCAGGCGGTGATGGCGGCACAACCGCCAAGCTTCATCATTAAATCGGGAAAGTGTTCCTGATTGCCGCCATAGTCGTTCTCTACTTTAAAATAAGCAAGTTCTTTTCTCATTCGTTTATCACCCTTAATTCGTCTGCCTCAACGCGGCAACGCAAAAACAACACCTCAACGCCCGCCACTCTTGCTTCTTCCAAAGCCAAGGCGAATTCGGGATGAGTTGCCGCATTAGGCCGCACCTCGCTGATGCCGTTCATCTGGATGACGAACGCCACCGCCGCTTCGTAGCCATCCCTTTTCGCATGGATCAGCTCGCGCAGGTGCTTAACGCCGCGCTCGGTGGGGGCATCGGGAAAATAGCCGATTCCGTCCACTTCAAGTGTGCAGCCCTTGACCTCTAAAAGATAACGCCTGCTGCTCTTCTCCATATAGAAATCGATGCGTGAAGCGCCGTAGCGGTATTCAGGCACGATATGGTCATAGCCTTGTGTTTCAAGCCATTCCCGCGCAACTTTATTCGGCGCTTGACTGTCTATATTGAACAGCTCGCCGTTGCTTTTACGCACGGTGATAAGATCGTATTTCGTTTTGCGTTCCGCTTTATCAGAGGGCTCAAGCCACACTTCAGCCCCACGCAAAAGTAATTCGCCGCACCTGCCGGTGTTTTTGACATGCACAGTTTCTATCACTCCGCCCACTTCAACACGCGCGATAAACCGATTCGGTCTTTCAATAAATTTTCCTGATACCACGTTTCTGTATTTCATACTATTACTCTTTCATTTTCATGTTACGTTTGACTAATTGTAACACAAAATCAGCGTTTACTCAACTGATAACAGGTTGTTTTGTCGTCAAGGCTTTGATATAATGAAAATACAATTTTCACCTCTTACACAAATTAAGTTTAAAACTCTACAGAGAGCGTTTTATGGCAACTATTCTTTTACTTGTAATTCTTATAGCTTACATAGGTCTTGGGATACCTGATTCCCTGTTCGGCGCGGCATGGCCCGCGATTTATGCGGACTTCGGACTTCCCATTTCCTATGCCAATTTTGTAAACGTTATCATTTCTTGCGGAACGATTATATCAAGTATTTTCAGCGCAAGAATTATAAACCGATTCGGCACGGCAAAGGTCTGTATCTTAAGCACAGCGATGACTGCCGCAGGATTGCTTGGATATTCCTTTTCTGGAAACCTTCTGTTTATTTGCCTGTTTGCTATTCCGCTTGGGCTTGGCGCAGGCGCTATCGACACCGCGCTTAACAATTACGTTTCACTCCGTTATTCGGCTTCGCAGATAAGCTTTCTTCACTGCTTTTACGGAGTGGGCGTGTCCGTAAGCCCGTACATTTTATCACTGCTCATCAACGGCGAAAGCGGCTGGCGCGGCGGATATCGCGTGGCGTTTTTCATACAACTTGGAATTACCTTGATCCTGCTTTTCACCGCTCCCGTATGGAAAAAGGTCAAGGGCGGCGAAGCATCTGCAAACGAGGAAAAGATCAAGACGCTTACGCTCAGAGAGACTGCAAATATTCCCGGAGTTAAGCCCACTTGGTTATTGTTCCTCAGTTCCTGCGCGATAGAGTGGAGTTGCGTTAACTGGGGTAGCACCTTTCTCGTTGAATATAAACACACTTCCGCGGAGCTTGCGGCAAGGATAATTACCTTTTATTTCATCGGTGTTGCGCTTGGCAGGTTTTCCTCGGGAATACTCGGTAAAAGGCTCAACAGCCGCCAAATTATCCGCATATGCAAATACGTTTTATGCGCGGCGCTTGTTCTTCTCTTACTTCCCCTATCCCATTATTTTTCAGCTTTCGGACTGTTTTTAATAGGCTTAGGAAACGGTCCGCTGTTTCCTAATTTCAGCAGTCTTACACCGCAGAATTTTGGAAAAGAGGCATCGCCATTCGTTATGGGAACTCAAATGGCGGCTTCTAATATCGGCGTTTTAGCGGCGCCGCTCCTCTGCGGTATCTTAGGTCAAACGGTCGGTATGGGCATTTTCCCCTATTATCTTGCGGCATTTTATATCGTAATGCTTATCGCCGATATAAGATTAAACAGAGCGTTGCGAGCGATCGGGAATAAGCCCCGCTGACTTTCTCACTCTTATTGCCGTTGACAAACAAAACCTAATTTGCTATCATAGCAATAGTAACCGAAAAGGAAATTTTGAAATGATGAATTTTTACCGTGCAACTGATATGTCAACCAAAACCGATTGCAAGTCAAGCGGTTTTGTTCTGTTGCACTCATTTTCGGTATAATTGATTTGTAAATAGCAAACAGCCGTTGATGAGTAATCGTCAACGGCTTAATTTTTTACCAAGAAAGGATGACTGATATGAAATACGCATTGAGGAACTGCACCTACGATGATTTTGAGCTGCTTTTCAATTTAAAAAAGCTTTGTATGAAATGGTATATCGAAAAAATCTACGGCTGGGATGATGAGGTGCAGAAAACAAAAACGAGAAATGAAATAAACAGAAATATCAATGATATGAAAATCATTGAGGTCGATGGGCGCGGTATCGGTGTTACTACCTTTTCGAAAAGCGAAGAATACTACCGCGTGGGCTTGATTATGATTCATCCAGATTATCAAAATAACGGAATCGGCGCTTCAATCATTTCCAATTATATTGATATGGCGAAAAAAGACGGCAAGCGCATCATCATTAAAACCTACAAGAAAAATCCTGCGAGAAAGCTTTATGAACGGCTTGGCTTTACGCTTTATGAAACAGACGAAACACACGTTCATCTTGAGATAGATTTCAGCAAATAAACGAAAGGTTGGATATTATGAAAATATTTTTAAACGGCGGAGGAGACGGCAAGCAAACTGCCGAAACGCGCAAGCGATTCAACGAAATTATTGACCACAGCAAGCCTTTGCTTTACGTTCCGCTGGCAATGGAAAGTGATATGTATGACGGCTGCTATGAATGGATAAACGAAGAAATGAATGACGTTGGCATTCCCGCCATTGAAATGGTTAGAAGCGCTGAAGAATTAGCCGAAAAGAAGCTGAAGGATTACTGCGCGCTGTTCTTTGGCGGCGGCAATACATTTAAACTACTGAACGATTTGAAAACAAGCGGTGCCTTCGAGAAAATCAAAGAGTACATTGAAAATGGCGGAGTTATTTTTGGAGGAAGTGCCGGCGCGATAATTTTCGGTAAAAATCTTGAATCCTGCAGACTTGATGATCCTAACGAAGTTGGATTAGAGGATATTTCGGGCTTCAATGTTCTCAATGGTATTTCCCTGCTCTGCCACTACACCAACAGATCTCCCCAAAAAGACAGCGAGAGCAAAAAATATCTATTAGAACTATCAAAGCGAATGAAAATCATTGCCTTATCCGAAGAGAATACAATTTTTATTAATGAAAACCGAATTGAGGTTATCGGCGCAAAACCGTACTATTGTTTTGAAAACGGCAAAATATACGAAAACGGGAGCGTCACTAAAGAATGACGTTCCCGGTTTTTTTTAAACTAATTAAGATGCAGAGCGTCCGCAATCTCGGTTATTACTTCCGGATAATACGCGCCCATGGTGCGAATGCAAAGCAAATATGCAGAAACGACCGTAATCACCGCTAAAACAACAGTTACCACGCTGAGATCAAATCGCTGTTTCGGAGTGCTTTCTTTATACCGCAAGCCCACAGCGATAAAGCAGCCGATACCCATAAGGAAATAGATATCCATTCTGTAGCGTTCCAAAAGATACGGAGTCCACATAATATCGAATGCGTTGATAACCAAAACGGCAAGTATCAGACCGACAAACAGCAAAAGCAGTTTGTTTTGCTTCATATCTTTGATAACGGAGGATTTGAAAATCAGCACGCTCATGAACAGAATCGGGAAATTGAAAAACGCTCCGCTTGCGTTGATATACGGGAAGGTTGCCGTGAAATTTTTTCTGCCCAAAAAATTGTTTAACGTTTCGTTGAAAATACGCACGATCGTATCCCAATTCAAGGTTATCTTGTAATTGGACTGATCCGCCACGGTAAGCTGATACGCTTGCCCGAATTCAAAGGGGCTATCGAAGCGAACGTAATTATAAATCATAAGTGAAATGCCCACTACAACGTACGGCGTTGCCGCCAGCGCCAGTTTTCCGAATAGCTTCGGAGTGAATTTGCGCTGTTTTAAAAAGGCGATCAGCATTGGAAGTACGAGAACGTTTGCAAGAGCGATCGGCGGTCTGCAACCAAACGCCAACGCTCCGAACAATGCGCCGATACCGGCAAAAAGTATCTGCCGATTCTCTTTCTTCTCTCCCCAAACTCCGCGAATGAAGAAATACAGGCTCCATATTTCCAGCGCGATAGCGGCGGTAATAGCGGTGCAGTAGAGTGCAGGCTCTGCCGACGCGTACCATACGCTCATAACCGAAAAAGCCACTGAAAGCGCCAAATAAATGCCGTACGAGAGGTTTTTGAAAAACAGCTTAGACAGAAGATGAAACAGCAGAAAAATCCCAGCGATCGCCAACGCAACAAATATTTGCGTGGCGTGATACGTTGTAAGCGCCGTGCCTGTTATAATGCGATACGGCAAAAACACCAAAAACACCGGCACAATGCCGAAATACATATAATAATGGCCGTTATAATAGGCGTGATCCCAATGGTAATACACGCCTGCCTCGGCGCGCGCGTCGGGATCATATGGGTTTTCAAGCTGTGAAAGCTCGTAATCGTCGCCATAGGCGAAGTCGATACGGCCGTCAAGTATGGCCTCCGCCATCAGCTCATACTGATTACGGTGGTCGGGCTTCTCGCCGTTCCAAAGGGGAAGCTTATCCATCGGAAGCACGCAGGCGGCGATCGTTGCGATAGCCACCAATACGGTGCAGATGGTTTTGATCAGCGAATTGTTCTGAGCAGATAAACGCCCGTTCTGCGGGCGATTGCTCAGCAAATTTCGGATACGATCAGTCACGGCTTGCAGTCCCCTCCTCTTCCAGCATTTTTCGGTAGAGGTAATTCACCTTAATGCGCTCCAGCTCGTGATCCTGCTTGTTCTTCTGCACAGCGTTTTGAAGCTGTAAGCCCGAGAAAAGGGAGATGATCGCCGCCATTACCGTAAAGCCGCACACGATCAGGGTCGGGAAATTCGGAACAAGCCCCGTGTTGAAATAAGTGATCAGAATAGGAACGAAGAATACCGCCGCAAGGAACATCAGCAAAGCGGCAATAATCCCGAAAAAGGAGCAGGGCTTATACGTCCTGTAAAGTGAAAGGATCGTGCGAAGCACCTTTATTCCGTCCTGCACGGTATTCAGCTTGGATTCACTTCCTGCAGGTCGGTCACGGTATGGAACAACAACGTGATCTATCTTCATATTCTTGTCAAGCGCGTGGATCGTCATTTCAGTTTCGATCTCAAAGCCTGTGGAAAGCACGGGAAACGTTTTCACAAACTCAAAGCTGAATGCGCGGCAGCCCGTCATAATATCACGGATATCGGAATGAAACAGCGTATTGATGCTTGAGCGAACGACGGAATTTCCGAGATTGTGGAATCGGCGCTTGTTTTCCTGAAAATAGGTGGAGGAAAGCCGATCGCCAACCACCATATCCGCCTGCTTAAACAGCACCAGATCAGCCATTTCACGGGCGCAGTCCGCGGAATAAGTATCGTCGCCGTCCACCATAAAATATACCTGCGCGTCTATCTCGCGGAACATACGGCGGATAACGTCACCCTTGCCCTGCTTGTATTCATAGCGCACGGTGGCGCCGGCGCTTCGGGCGATATCGTCCGTACCATCAGTGGAATTATTATCGTAAACATATATTGCAGCCTCGGGCAAGGCGTGCTTCCAATCGGAAACCACCTTGGCGATCGTCAGGCTTTCATTGTAACAGGGAATTAAAACGGCGATCTTGTCCATTGCCTTTCCTCCGTTTAGTAAAATTTGCTTTGTATATATTCTGCCCTTTTGTTCGTGCTATAAAACATTGTAACAGTAATATTGCTTAAAAGCAATGTATTTCGCGTTTTTTTACAATTACTTAATTAAGTATGATGATTAATGAAAAGTAGCTCTGCAATCTTTCAATTGCAGAGCCGTTTTTAATTTATGGTTTTTGCGCTATTATAAGATATCTGTGTATCGTTCCGTCCACCGAACCGTTTTTCTCAAGGATATTCTGCGCTTTCATCAGATTATCAAAGCATTTTTCCACGGAAAAGTTTGGGAACTCCCATTCGATAATTCTCGCAAACCAAATGAGAGCGCCAATGTCATAAAACCTTATCGGTCGAAAGGTCTCTTCTCCTTTCAGAATTTTAAAACCCGCTTTTTCAAATAGCCGTGATTGGATTTCAAGCGTTGCATTTGGAAACGGCGGCAAAGGACAATCCGACAACAGAAGCTCAACGAGCTCTCTATCGTTAAGGCTACCCACCTGCTCGGTGATAAAAATGCCGTTTGATTTAAGCGTGCGATAGAGCTCGCCGACATCGTAAGCACCGTGCCTATTGATAATAATATCAAAGCTGTTATCATCAAAGGGCATTTTATCGTACTGCCGCATTTCACAGAAATCTATTCCCAACGGCGTAAGCGTTTCACTGCACAACGTAATATTCGGCGGATAGCCCTCTGTGGCGCCTGTGTTTTCATACGGATGCCCAAGGGATAAAAGGAATTCGCCTCCACCTGTGTCAATATCAAGCAATTTGTGTTCACTTTTCAAATAAGAACGCACTATCTGCTCGTAATTCCAGGGAAGATCGGTTTCTTCCGTATATCTATCATTTATGTGAGAAAAATTCCAGCCGTGAATGTGGGCACAGGCTTCCTCAGCAAGCCAAAATTCTTTTAATTTTTCTTTGTTCATAAATAACTACTCCTTTAATTTTAAAATATATTTCGCCTTAAAAGGTGCAGTTAACTGATAACATAACGCTTTGCTCGGTACAATCTGCCATCAGATTTAAAACTGCACCGAGCAGTTACCTCGTGTATAAATACCCATACTTTTCCTTTCAAATAAATTATATATCAAGATAATATTCGAACTGAGTCCATTCGTGGGAGACGAAATTACGAACTCTCAAAACGATTTCGTCATCGTAGACCTCAACCTGATATCCCATTCCTGTTTCCTGATGGTCAGCGTCGCCAACGTCATTTTCAGAGCCGAAGGACGGAACGTTTATGCAAGTAATATCGCCGTCGTCCTCAATGCCGTAACCATCATCAAAAATACCCATATGGAGATGACCTGTAAAGAAGAAAATGCGATTGTCGTATTTCTTCAGCAGTTCCTTAAGCTCGTCGCTCTGCTCGCCAACGTGGCCCTCGTCCCAAACGCCTTCAAAAACGTCATTCAGCGGCCAATGGCTGAAAAGGAACACCGGATTCCCACTCTCCTCGGCGGCTTTCAGTTCCGCATCAAGCCAAGCAAATTGCTCGGGAGATATGTACTGACGAAGCCCCGCGTCATCATCAGAAGCGAGAACGATAAAATGATAGCCGTCTATCACCTTGCTGTAATAAAGATTTTCGATTTGATTATCAAGAAAAGCGTTATTGAAGGTCATAAAACGTTTTTTCAGGGTATCGTAATCTCCCCTGTTGTGGGTTGCCGGGCAAATATCGTGGTTGCCCACCGCCATAAGAACGTTTTCAATTTTATTGTACTTATTCATCAAGCCGTAAAGCATAGCCTGCTCCGCTACCTGGCTGTTCATCGTGTTATCGCCCACCATAATAAGGGCTCGGCTCATCACCTCGGCGCTTGCCATATCGCAAAAGCCCTCGCCGTAGTTTTTATGCTTCTGCGACTCGTTCCCCTCCATATGGCCGTCTGAAATAACGGTGAAGCTAAGCTTCATATTGTCCTTATCAAGCGGCGCATAAGAGGCGATATCGCCTGAAGATGAAAAAATAAAGAAGGCCAAAATAGCCGAAAAAATTCTGATTAAAAATGACATAAACTTTCCCTCCGCATTCATTTTATCATTAATTAATTACCAAATCAACATAAAAAGAACGGAGCATTTCGCTCCGTTCTTTTTCATTATAAACTTGTTACAATTTCATATATTTCGCGGGGATCTTTTGCAATATAAGTTGCGCCGGCGGTTTCAAGTTCTTTCAGATCACCGTAGCCGTATAATACGCCGATGGAAGCTATGCCTATCTTGCTTGCGCCGATGATGTCGTGTTCTCTGTCACCGATCATCACTACCGAATGCAAATCTGTTATCCCGCAGGAATTCAGGGCATAGGAGATAACTTCGTCCTTTTTGCTTCGGGTATTATCCATATTTGAGCCTGCTACGAAATCAAAATATTTCAGCAAATCAAAATGCTCAAGTATTCTGTAAGTGAACGACTCAGGTTTTGAGGTTGCGACTATGAGCTTTTTATTCTTCGCTTTCAGATTTTCCAGCAGTTCAACAACGCCATTATAAACGTTGTTTTCAAATATGCCCTTTTCCCTGAAATATTCACGGTAAAATTCTACCGCCTGCTCCGCCTTTTCCTCGGAAAAGCCGCAAAATTGCTTAAAGGATTCTACAAGCGGCGGGCCTAAGAATTTGCGCAAATCCGCTTTGTTTTCAATTATGATTTCGTACTTTTTCAGAGCATACTCAATTGAGTTTATGATGCCCGGCTCGGAATCGGTAAGCGTTCCGTCCAAATCAAATAGTATCGTGTTGTACATATTCGTCCTCCTAATTATAAACCGCAATTTATTTTCTTATAGCTTTTTGCGCAGAACGGCTCGCCATTTCGTTTCGGTGAATAATTCGAAGCCGAGCTTTTCATAAAGCCCCATTGGGCCGACGTAGTTATAATATACATCGGTCTCTTCTTTGTTGGGATAGGCTTCAACATACTCAAAACCGTCCTGCTTCGCGTCCTCAATAGCTCTTTCGAGAAGCGCTTGAGCGACGCCCCATCCCCTGCATTCGGGAGCGACCGCAAAGCAGAAAACAGACTTGATCTTTTCCTTTGTTTTTCTGTTGATTTCCTTCGTTGCAATGTGGTTTTTCCAACCAAAGCAATGCAGGCAATCATTTCTGTTATTGGCGTTGCACCAACCTATCACCTTGCCGTCGATATAAGCAAGGTAGCCCTGCATAAGCCCACTGTTTACGTATTCAATAGCGTAAGGCTTACGCACGTCGGGATCGGCGAAATTCTTTCTTTTTGTCACAAGATTATTGTGCGCGGCGCAGTAATTGGTGCAATAACACCTGTCCCATTCCTTATTGTCTGTATGAGCAACGTTTTCAAAGAAATATAAAAAGTCGCCCAGCAACTCCGGTGTTAGCTTTCGTATTTCCAAATTATCCATAATTACACCTCGATGAAAAGCAAGTAATAACAGCTGAACAAATCCCCGAAGCCTTGGCGGGTTTCGGGGATTTTTGCGTTTATTTATTTTTCAACTACCCAATAATCAAGCGTTAAGCACTTTGAGTTGAGAACAGCGCTTACGTCATCGCCTGCCTTAACGGACTTAAGGTTGATAGAGCCGTCAGCCAGCGCCGCGTATACTTCGTTGTAGCTTTCGGCATTGTCCTCTGCAACGTAGCTCATCGTAATGCAGCCGTTGGAGCAATCGCCAACGATCTGCATGCCGCCCTTGAAATCCTTGAGGCAGTATTTAACTGCCGCAGCAAAGTCCTTAACTGATGATGAAAAGTAATTGTGCCAGCCCGCTTGCGAGAGTTCGGAGCCTATGCCGTAAACATTGAAGCTGTAGTTCCAAACTGCCGCTCCAACGACATCTCCCTCCTTATTTCCGCCTGCGTAAATTACGGATACGCCCTCGTCATACATCGTTTCAACAACAGACTGATAACGGTTTACCATAGTAAAGGAGGTTTCGGGATAATACTCGTTATCCATTGAAACGCCTGCGCCGTAGCCGTAGTTATCTACGTTTGACCAATTGTAGAAAATGTAGCCATCCTTGGGAAGTGCCGCGGAAAGAGATACCTTATCGCCTGTTATGTATGCGCCCGAACCGGTTGATTCGCCGTCGCCGCCCTCGCCTGTAACAACAGTTACGTTAAAGGTGGGAACCGCGCTCTTTACATAAACGGGAAGCAAGGTTCGACCTAATTTGCCTACGTCGATCCACGTATCTTTCGCATTCACATCATCGATGCCATTGGGGAAGCCTCCGTAGATAGCTGACTCAACATCTTTATAGGTTTGTAAATCTTCCCAATGATCGAATACCATTCCGCTGGGTGCAACGGGAGCAATGATTTCACAACGCCCGCCTGCATCATGATACTGCGTTGAATAAACCTCAGTATTATCGGCATTCATTATAATTACGGGAGCCGTTGGATAATCCGCGTCCTTATAAACAGCGGTAATGGTAGCGTCGCACTTTTCAACGAGAAGATTAGACGTTGTCTTTGTCTTTGTTGAAAGATTTACCTTGCTGTCTCTTACGCCCTCAGTGTCGCTCTTCGTTTCCCACTTGTCAAATACCTTTCCCTCGGGAGCGGGATCGGCGATAAGCGTTACGTTCGAACCCTCAGTGTAAACGCCTGAGCCGATGCCGTTTACAACGTTGATCTTGAAGGTCTTTTCTTTAACGTCCTCGATCTTCTTATAGTTAGCCGTGATGGTGAAGGAATAATCGTAATCAAGTGAAGGAGAATCGAAATCGGCGTAATCCATTACAACGGGAATACCGAACTTATCAGCAGCGTATGCCGCGCCCTGAATGTAGCCCGCGCCATAGTTTCTTGATCCATCATTGTCCGCGCCGAAATAGCCAAGCTTCTGATGGCCGCTGATAACGGCGTTGTAGCCCGCAAGGAAGCCGCTCTGGAGCCCGTTAAAGGTAACGGACATAAGATTATCTAAAGCCGCTGCTTCGCCGTCCTGATTCTTAGGAGTACCGTCAAGAAGCAGGAAGCTGACGTCAGCATATTTCTGAGCGCCCTCGTATGCGGCAACTTCAAAAACGTCAGTTGGTAAAACTATATATTTTGCGCCGGATTTAACGGAAAGATCAATATAGGAAAGAGCGGACTCTAAAGTAAGCACGCCGTTTTCAAGCACAGGCTGATAATAACGGCTCGTGAGTCCCGCTTCATTCGCGAAATCTAACACACCGCTCCAAGCGCTCTGGTTATAAGATTTGTCTGTAACCGTGCCGCCGTCTGTAATAAGAACAACGTCATAGCTGAGCTTTTCAGCAGGCGTACAGCCGCTGAAAGCAAAAATGCTGACTGCAAGCAACACGGCACAAAGAATAATTGAAACAGCTTTTTTCATACGTATTCCTCCGAAAAAAGAGATTATCACTTATTTATAATAGCAAAATAAATTTTATATTGCAATAGAATTTGTTGATTTAATTCATAAAAACAATTATAATGACCTTGAGGTGAAAGCAATGCCTGATAAACAGCTTGAATACATAAAAAGCGTAACTGATTTTGAGCCGGAGGTGGCTCTCGTTCTGGGTTCGGGTCTCGGCGCGCTTGCCGATGAAATAGATATTGAAGCGGTGGTCGACTACCGAGATATCCCCGATTTTCCCGTTTCGACCGCGCCGTCACACAAGGGGCGCTTCGTATTCGGATATATCGGCGATGTTAAGACGGTTATTATGCAGGGCAGAGTTCATCTCTACGAGGGATACACGGCTAATCAAATCGCTCAGCCCATTCGCCTTATGCGGAAAATGGGCGCGAAAATTCTGTTTCTCACCAACGCAAGCGGCGGAATAAACAGGAATTTTTCCATCGGCGATTTTATGATCGTTGAGGATCATATTTCAAGCTTCGTGTCCTCTCCTCTTATCGGTAAAAATGACGACAGTATCGGCGTTCGCTTCCCCGATATGAGCGAGGTTTACAGCAAAAGGCTGAATAGAATTATAGCGAAAACTGCCAAAGAAAGCGGAATTTCCGTAAAAAAAGGCGTTTATATTCAGCTTTCGGGACCTGCCTTTGAAACGAAGGCGGAGATAAAAATGTGCTCCGTTTTGGGCGCAGACGCCGTTGGAATGAGTACGGCTATTGAGGCTCAGGCGGCAAAGCACTGCGGCTTTGAGGTATGCGCAATCAGTTGTATAACGAACCTTGCCTGCGGCATTATGGATAAGCCCATAAGCGGCGAGGAAGTGACTGAGACGGCAAACAGAGTTGCGCCGCAATTTAAGACATTAATTAAGAAATCAATTGAGAGATTTGTGAATGGATAATATAAAATTTGAAAGCGGAAGGCTGTTTATTTTAGACCAGACGCGGCTTCCCAACGAAGAAATATATATTGAAATGAAAAGCCTTGAGGGGTGCTTTGAGGCTATAAAAAAATTAATGGTGCGAGGTGCGCCGGCGATCGGCATTTTTGCTGGCTATTCCCTTGCGCTTTTCCACGGAAATAATATTGAAAAAGCAAAGGAATATCTTGATTCTGCACGCCCCACGGCAGTCAATCTGACCTATGCCACGACGAGGATTTTAAAGGCATATAAAAGCGGTAAAAGCCTTATTGACGAGGCGATCGCAATACACGATGAGGATATTGAAATGTGCCGCAAAATCAGCGAATACGGCTTATCACTGCTTCACGACGGCGACGGTATACTCACCCACTGCAACGCGGGCGAGCTTGCCACCTCGAAGTACGGCACGGGGCTTGGTCCGCTGATTTTAGGCAAGGAAAAGGGCTATGATTTCCACGTTTTCAGCGATGAGACGCGTCCCCTGCTTCAAGGCGCAAGGCTCACCTCCTATGAGCTTGAAAAACGCGGAATCGACGTTACTTTGATATGCGACAATATGGCAAGCCTTATGATGAAAAAAGGGCTTATCAACGCCGTTTTAGTTGGGTGTGACAGGGTTGCCGCCAACGGCGACGTTGCCAATAAAATCGGTACAAGCGGCGTGGCGATCCTCGCGAAGCACTACGGTATCCCCTTTTACGTTTTAGGTCCGTATTCCACCGTTGATTTTGATACACCCACGGGCGACGATATCGTGATCGAAGAGCGCGATGCGAACGAAATCAAGACTATGTTTTATGAAAAGCCTATGGCGCTTCCCGAAACTAAATGCTTCAATCCCGCGTTTGACGTTACGGATCATTCGCTGATCACCGCCATAATCACCGACAAGGGCATCGTTTACCCGCCCTTTGAGAAAAATTTGAGGGAGCATCTTAAATGATTAGATTTCATAACGGAAAGGTTCTGACCTTTAAAAACGGCGTTGAAATTACCGACGACGAGGTTTGGGTAGACGGAAGCAAGATCGTTTTCGTCGGCAAAAATTATAGCGGCAAGGCGGACAGGGAAATTGACCTTAAGGGCGATCTCCTTATGCCCTCATTTAAAAACGCCCACACCCATTCGGCGATGACCTTTGCCCGAAGCCTTGCGGACGATCTGCCGCTTCAGCCGTGGCTTTACGAAATGATTTTCCCCATGGAAGCGAAGCTGACGGGTGACGATATCTACCACCTTTCAAAGCTTGCGTTTCTTGAATATCTCACAAGCGGTATCACGGCGTGCTTTGATATGTACTATTTCCCCGAAAGTATGGCAAAGGCCGGCGTTGATTTCGGTTTCAGGACTGTTATGACCTGCGGACTGAATAATTTCAAGGAGAGCCTCGGGGCGCTTGAAGACTACTATAATCAGTTTAATCATTATAATGAGTTAATCAGCTACAAGCTGGGCTTTCACGCGGAATACACCACCTCAAAGGAGCTGATTGCGGGCATTGGCAAGCTTGCCGAAAAGTATGAAGCGCCCGTGTTTATGCACGCCTCTGAGACGGAGAGCGAGGTAAAGGAATGTATCGAGCGCTACGGCAAAACTCCTACTGCTTTATTCGATGAACTTGGGCTTTTTAACTACGGCGGCGGCGCGTATCACAGCGTTTGGGTGAACGATAGCGACCTTGAATTATACAAAAAACGCGGTGTTTACGCCGTTATCAATCCCGGCTCAAACGCCAAGCTTGCTTCGGGTATCGCTCCCGTTTCAAAAATGCTTGATCGGGGGATCAACCTTGCCATAGGCACGGACGGACCCAGCAGTAACAATGCCCTTGATATGTTCAGGGAGATGTATCTGCTTGCCGCAACGCAGAAGCTGAACGACCGCGACGCTTCCTCAACGGACGCCAACGAAATTCTGAAAATGGCGACTGTTGGCGGCGCGCGCTGTATGGGGCTTGACGATTGCGACGTTATAGATATCGGCAAGACGGCTGACCTGATCGTGATTGATCTGAAGCGCCCGAATATGCAGCCCATTAACAATATCACGAAAAACATCGTTTACAGCGGCTCTAAGGAAAACGTTCAGCTGACGATGATAAACGGCAGGATTCTCTACGAAAACGGCGAGTTTATCGGGAATGATATTGAGGAAATCTACTGCAACGCGCAGAAAATCACTGATAGAATAAAAGGTTAAAATCAAATCCTTTGAAGGCAATGCTTTCAAAGGATTTTTCATTTTGGTATTGACAAGTGCGTTTTAACTGTATATACTGTATATGTACAGTTGACTGACGAAAGGATATTATTATGCTGATTTTTATCAATAATAAAAACGGTGTGCCGATCTACGATCAGATCTATTCCCAGATCAAGGCGCAAATTATAAGCGGCAAGCTTTCGGAGGACGCTCCCCTGCCGTCTATAAGAAGCCTTGCGAAGGATCTGCGCATCAGCGTTATCACCACGAAGCGCGCCTACGAGGAGCTTGAAAAGGACGGTTTCATTTACACCGCCCCCGGCAGAGGCAGCTTCGTTGCGAAGAAAAACACGCAGCTTTTGCGCGAGGAAAATCTGCGGCAGATCGAAGCGCATCTTGACGAGGTTATGAAGCTCGCCGCTTCCTGCAATCTGGGCAAGGGCGATATAATCTCTATGATTGAGATGACGGAAGTCGAACACAAGCCGCCTCACAGCGGTTATTTCAGTTGATTTTCGTCTTTTGCTCTTTGATGGGCGTCAGCCCATCTGCATCGTAAAAGCCAAAAATCATTCCAAAAGCCCTCGCTGTGAGGTGCGAAGCAGTTTTTGCGGAGCAGATTTTTGGCAAGACAAGGCAAACACCGCAGAGAATACTTGCGTATTGTCAAGGTGTTTAACACAGTATTGGCGGAAATCTGCCCGCAAAAACCGACTTGGGTTCGACTTTCGTCATCTTAACGTTCTGTTTGAGGAGGAACAGCAATGAACGCAATTGAAATAAAAAATCTAACGAAACGTTATAAAGATTTCACGCTTGATAACGTAAGCTTTACCCTGCCCTGCGGATGTATTATGGGCTTGGTGGGCGAAAACGGCGCTGGTAAAAGCACCACCATTAAGCTTATGCTTGATATGCTCCGCAAGGAAAGCGGAGAAATCAAGCTCCTCGGGGCGGAGCATACGGTTTGCTCCAAAGAGGATATCGGCGTTGTTTTGGAGGAAAACGGTTTCCCCGAAAGCCTCAACGCTACTGAAATGAACAAGATTTTCAAAAACGTGTATAAGCAGTGGAGCGAGGAGCAGTATTACGGCTATCTTGAAAAATTCGAGCTTCCCGCCAAAAAGAAGATCAAAGATTTTTCAAAGGGTATGAAAATGAAGCTTTATATCGCCGCGGCGCTCTCCCACGGCGCAAGACTGCTTATTCTTGACGAGCCCACCAGCGGACTTGATCCCGTGGTACGCGATGAAATTCTCGACATCTTCAATGATTTCACGCGCGATGAAAACAATTCTATACTTATATCTTCGCACATCGTCAGCGATCTTGAAAAGCTTTGCGATTACATCGCTTTCATTCATAAGGGCAAGCTGATTTTATGCGAGGAAAAGGATCGACTTCTCAGCGATTACTGCCTTATACAGTGCGATGAAAGTGCCTTCAGCAGTATCGATAAGAGTGCTGTTTTAGGCTGTCGCAAATCGGAATACGGAATAAGCGCGGTGGTAAAGACGGCTTCTGTAAAGGGTGACGTCAGCATATCTCCGCTGAGTATTGAAGACTTATTCGTTTATATGATAAGGGGGAAAGCAGAATGAAGGGTTTACTGATAAAAGATTTATATATGGCAAAAAAGCACAGCCTGTTACTTATAATCATTTCGCTTTTATTTTTTGGCATATCTTTTTTCGGAAAATCAATATATTTTTCATATTATCCTATTGCGATAATTTCGATACTGCCCATGAACATTTTAGCTTATGATGATTATTACAGGTGGAATAAAAACGAGGTAGTTCTTCCCGTGAGCAGAGCGCAGGCCGTGCTTGAGAAATACGTTTTACTGTTTATTCTCATACTCCCTGCGATAATCATTTCAAATATTGTATTCTTTTTCGTATTTCACTTTGGCTTGCGGGAAATCATCAGCCTTATATCGCTTATGCTGTTCGCAGGTGTGATGGTACCTTCAGTCGTTTTTCCCATATGCTTTAAAATCGGTTATACGAGAGCAAAAGCTTTTATCGGAATAATGATACCCATTATTATGGCGGCCATCGTGTTGATTAACGTTGGAAATCTTTCCGGTGAAATGATGATAATCGGAAAATTTACGCCTCAGCAAAACGCCTACCTTTTTGCGGTTGCTGCTATAGTTTTGCTCGGAGTTTCAATGCTTCTTTCAATAAACTTTTATAAAAAAAGAGAATTCTGAATACAAAAATTAATCCCTGTGTGTTGCACAGGGATTTTTCTTTTTAATTCGCTTTTGTTTCGCAGTAAATGCAGCGGCAGGTGCCTTTTTTGTCCGTTAGCTTGAACTCGTGCGGAATATCCTCCACGTTTGAAATACAGCGGGGATTGGTGCATTTCGCTCCGGTAACAGTTATTTTCGGCTGAGTAACAACGGTTTCGGTGTCGTTTACAACGTCTTTCCACTTAAGAAGCGTGATGATCAGCGCCATACGGATATATTTGCCGTTGAGCGCCTGCTCGAAATATTTGGCTCTCGGGTCGTCGTCCACGTCCGTTGAAATCTCGTTTACTCTCGGAAGCGGGTGCATAATCGTTAAATCGCTCTTAGCCGTTTTCAGCTTATCACGATCCAAAATGAAGGCGTCCTTGTGCTTCAAATATTCCTCCTCCGAGTCGAAGCGTTCGCGCTGAACCCTCGTCATATAGAGAATATCAAGCTGAGGCATAACCTCCTCCATACTCTGAGTTTCGGCATATTCCATTCCCTGCTCCTCAAGGTAATCCGTTTTGATATAATCGGGAACGGAAAGCTCCTTGGGCGAGATAAGAATGAATTTGATATTGCTGTAGCGGCACATCGCCTTGATAAGGCTATGCACTGTTCTGCCGAACTTCAAATCGCCGCAAAGACCGATCGTTAAATCACTGAATCTGCCCTTTTCGCGGAAAATCGTGAGCAAATCTGTCAACGTTTGGGTTGGGTGGCTGTGTCCGCCGTCTCCCGCATTGATCAGGGGAACGCCGCTCTTGGCGCAGGCTACTCTCGGCGCGCCCTCCAGCGGGTGGCGCATCGCGATGATATCCGCGTAGCAGGACACCATTCTTATGGTGTCGCTCACCGTTTCGCCCTTCGTGGCGCTTGATGAGCCTGCCTCGGAAAAGCCGAGAACGTTGCCGCCCAGCTCCATCATGGCCGCTTCAAAGGAAAGGCGCGTTCTTGTGCTTGGCTCAAAGAAAAGCGTTGCAAGCTTCTTGCCGTCGCAAACGTGGGCGTATTTCTGCTTATCGGCGATAATATCAAGGGCAAGGGAAACTAAGCCGTCTATTTCCTCCACGGTCAGATCGGTGGTATCAAGTAAATGTCGCATAATATGCTCCTCTCTTGTCGTTTTGATTGGGCTACACAAAGCAAATCAGAATACAGATTCGGTTTAATTAGTCCTTTGCTCCGTTTATCGCAAGATAATTCTTGATGCGCTCAACGTTTTCGCGATTGCTCTCGTCTTCTTCAAGATACTCGATGATATCGTAAACGTCAACAACGGAATATACGGGGAAGCCGTACTGTTCGCTGATCTCCGCCATGGCGGATTTTTCGGTCTGTCCCTTTTCCTTGCGGTCCACCATAACGAAAACCGCGGCGATCCTAACGCCCTCTAATTTTGAGAGGATGGACATACTCTCTCTGATCGCCGTACCCGCAGTGATAACGTCCTCAACGATAACCACTTCCTCGCCTGCCTTGGGAACATAGCCGACAAAAACGCCGCCCTCGCCGTGATCCTTTTCCTCTTTTCTGTTGAAAAAGAAGGGCACGTCAAGCCCCTGCCGGGCAAGTGCTACGGCAACGGAAACGGAGATCGGGATACCCTTGTATGCAGGGCCGTAAAGAACGGTTCTCTTGTTTCCAATCTTTTCAAAATAGGCTTTGGAATAAAATTCGCCGAGCTTTTGGATCTGCTCGCCTGTTTTGATATCGCCCGCGTTGATGAAATAGGGTATCTTTCTGCCGCTTTTCGCCGTGAAATCGCCGAATTTCAAAACGCCTGCTGCTTCCAAAAACTTTATAAATTCTCTCTTATATCCTTCCATTTTTCCTACTCCTTAACCAATGAATTCCTTGCAACAACGTCTGTAAGCCGCAACGGGATCAGCTACCTGGGTTACAGGTCTGCCCACTACGATATAGTCAGAGCCGATCTCCTTCGCCCTTTCGGGGGTGGTTACTCGAACCTGATCGCCGACCTCGCCGTCCGCAAAACGCACGCCGGGGGTCACTGTGATAAATTCCTTGGAGCAGGCTTCTTTAACCATTCCTGCTTCAAGGGGTGAGCAGACTACGCCGTCAAGCCCTGCCGCCTTGGCGTTTTCGGCGTATTTCACGATCGTATCGTTGATCGAGGCGTTGATAAGAAGCTCGTTTTGCATTCTCTCTTCGCTTGTTGAGGTCAGCTGAGTTACCGCAATAAGGATCGGGCGCGTGCCGTCCGCCTTCGTCAGCCCCTCTACGGCGGCCTTCATCATATCAATAGTACCCGCCGCGTGGAGATTCGTCATATCCACGTCAAGTGAGGATAAAACCGACATAGCCTTTTTCACGGTGTTGGGGATATCGTGAAGCTTTAAATCGAGGAAAATCTTGTGTCCCCTCTTTTTGATTTCTCTTACGATCGACGGACCCTCCGCATAGTAGAGCTCCATACCGATCTTCACGAAAGGCTTTTCCTCGGTGAACTTATCGAGAAAATCAAATGTGTCTTTTGCGCTGCTGAAATCGCAGGCGATGATTACGTCCTTGCCCATTACTTTGTCACTCCTATAATATCGCTTATTTTTTCAATGCCGAGCTTTTCGCATTCACCCGGCAATGCTTCTATAATATTTTTGCAGGCGTAGGGGTCAACGAGATTCGCCGCGCCCACCTGAACTGCCGTTGCGCCTGCCATCATCATTTCAATAACATCCTTTGCGGAGGAAACGCCGCCGCAACCCATAACGGGAATGTTGCAGGCTTTCGCCACCTGATAAACCATTCTGACGGCTACGGGGAAAATCGCGTCTCCGCTGAAGCCGCCCATCGTGTTGGCGATTATCGGTCGCCTCGTTTTGAGATCGATCCTCATTCCGAGAAGCGTGTTTATAAGACAGATGCCGTCCGCGCCTGCTTCCTCGCAGGCTTTCGCTATGGAAACGATATCCGTAACGTTGGGCGAAAGCTTGATGAATACGGGCTTGGTGGTGACCGCCTTGACCGCTCTCGTAACCTGAGCAGCACATTCGGGATCAGTACCGAAGCTCATTCCGCCGCCGTGAACGTTGGGGCAGCTTACGTTTACCTCAAGTATGCCAACCTGCTCCTCCTTATCGAGAAGCGCGCAGGTGTAGGCGTAATCCTCAACGGAAAAGCCGCTGACGTTTGCGATAACTTTTTTATTGAAATACTGCTTCATTTCGAAAAGCTCGTGCTCAATAACGTGGTGAACGCCGGGATTTTGAAGCCCTACAGCGTTTATCATACCCGCGGTGCATTCCGCAATTCTCGGCGTGGGATTGCCGAAGCGGGGGTCTTTGGTAGTACCCTTAAAGGAGAAGGAGCCGAGAATATTGATATCGTAAAAATCCTTAAATTCCTTGCCGAAGCCGAAGGTGCCGCTGGCGGGAACTACGGGATTATCCATCTCCATTCCGCAGAGATTTACCGATAAATCTACCATATGATCTCCTCCCTTTCCAGCACGGGTCCGTCCTTACAGATACGCTTGTAGCCGTATTTCGTCTTGCAGGAGCAACCCATACAAGCGCCAAAGCCGCAGCCCATTCGCTCCTCAAAGCTATACTGTCCCGAGGTTTTCGCCTTGTTCTCTATTGCCCTGAACATCGGCATAGGGCCGCAGGTGTAAAAATAATCGTAATCCTCGGGCATAGCGTCCGTAACGAAGCCCTTAACGCCGTATGAGCCGTCCGCCGTGGCAACGATCACTTCAGCGCCCAGCGCCTTGAATTCGTCCTCGTAAAAAATCTCAGATTTCGTGTTGAAGCCGAGGATAACCGTTGGCTTCTGCCCTGCCGCGATAAGGCATTTTGTGAGATTATACATCGGCGGAACGCCTACTCCGCCGCCGATAACCAACGGCTTTTTCGATTTTGAAATATCATAGCCGTTGCCGAGCCCTGTTATGCAATCTATCTTCTCGCCGGCATTCATTTCTGACATCTGCTTCGTTCCCTCGCCCACCACCTTGTAAATAATGGTGATCGTTTCGCCGTCATAATCGCAGACGGATATGGGGCGGCGAAGGAATCTGCCCTCCAGCTTCAAATTGATAAACTGCCCGGGGGCGGTGATGTACTGCGTGTCACCCTTAAGGAGCATTTTAAAAACGTCCTTCGTGAGGAACTCGTTTGATATGATTTCGTAAATATCCTGTTTATACATAATTTACTCCGCATCTATCGTTGATACGCCGAGGGTGATCTCCTCGAGAACGTCAAGAAGCACCTTGACCGTATCAAGCGACGTAAACATAGTAACGTTGTTTTCAACTGCCGCACGGCGGATCTCAGAGCCGTCTGAATGGCTGTCGCCGTGGCTGATATCGATTGTGTTTATAACGTAGGAAATGTGACCCTGGCGAAGGGCGATAAGGATCTCGTCGCTGTCGTCAATGGTGAGCTTGGCGCGCACTCTTGTGCGTATACCGTGCTGCTTTAAGAAGCGGGCAGTACCCTCTGTTGCCTCAATATTGAATCCCAAATCATAGAAACGCTTGATAAGCGGAAGCGCAGTGGGCTTGTCGCTATCGGCAATGGTAACGAGTACCGTGCCGTAGTTTGAAACGCTCATTCCACTTGCCTGGATAGCCTTATAAAGGGCTCTGGTAAGCGAGCGGTCATAGCCTATCGCCTCGCCGGTTGATTTCATTTCGGGTGAAAGGTAGGTATCCATTCCCTTTAATTTGGAGAAGGAGAACGCGGGGGCTTTAACGTACCAGCGCTTCTTTTCCGCGGGGCAGACCTCGGTTATACCCTGCTCTTTAAGGCTGTGACCGAGAATTACCTGTGTTGCGATATGCGCCATAGGTACGCCCGTTGCCTTTGAGAGGAACGGAACTGTTCTTGATGAACGCGGATTGACCTCGATAACGTAAACGTCGTCTTTCGAATCGGCGATGAACTGAATGTTGAAAAGTCCCACAATACCTATTGCCAAGCCAAGCTTAACAGTGTAATCAATAATTTTGTCTTTTACAGACTGGGGAACGTCAAAGGTGGGATAAACGGAGATAGAGTCACCGCTGTGAACGCCTGTGCGCTCAACGTGTTCCATAATGCCGGGGATAAATACCTGCTCACCGTCGCAGATCGCGTCTACCTCAAGCTCCTTACCCATAATGTATTTATCAACAAGAACGGGCTGCTCGGTGTTTATTTCAACGGCAGTCTGGAGATAATGGCGCAGACTTTCCTCGTTTGCAACGATCTGCATCGCGCGGCCGCCGAGAACGAAGGACGGACGAACGAGCACGGGATAACCAATGCTTTCGGCAACTCTCACGCCCTCCTCAATATCCGTTACGGCAAGACCCTTCGGCTGGGGAATTCCAAGCTCCGTCATAACCTTTTCAAAGGAATCTCTGTTTTCAGCCTTGTCGATCGCCAGCACGTCCGTGCCGATGATCGGCACGCCGAGGGCGTCAAGAGGCGGAGCAAGGTTGATTGCCGTTTGACCACCGAGGGAAACTACGATACCCAAGGGGTTTTCAAGCTCGATAACGTTCATAACGTCCTCTACTGTGAGGGGTTCGAAATAAAGCTTGTCCGAAGTGGTGTAATCCGTTGAAACTGTTTCGGGATTGTTATTTATGATTATCGCTTCGTAGCCCGCCTCACGGATAGACCAAATGGCGTGAACCGTGGAATAGTCAAATTCAACGCCCTGCCCTATTCTTATAGGGCCTGAGCCGAGAACGATGATCTTCTTTTTATCGGAAACGATGCTCTCGTTTTCATCCTCGTAGGTGGAATAGAAATACGGGACGTAGGAATCAAACTCCGAAGCGCAGGTGTCTATCATTTTATAGACGGGGAAAATTCCGTTTTCCTTGCGAAGCTTGAAAATTTCAGCCTCGCTCATTCCCCATACTTTGCCGATATACTTATCGGAAACGCCCATTTTCTTAGCGTCAATGAGGGTCTGTTTATCCTTTGGATTGGCCTCTAAAACCTTTTCAAAATCAACGATATTCTTTATCTTTTCAATGAAGAACATATCGATCTTGGTGGCGTTATAAATGCGGTTAAGGTCAACGTTCAGGCGAATAAGCTGAGCGATGGCGTAGAGCCTGTCGTCCGTGCCGATCTTGATATAATCAAGAAGCTCGTCCACCGAATAATCATCGAATTTCGCAAGATAGAGATGGCAAACGCCTGTTTCAAGGGAGCGCACCGCTTTGAGAAGGCTCTCCTCAACCGTTCTGCCGATCGCCATGACCTCGCCGGTCGCCTTCATCTGGGTGTTCAGGCTGTTGTTGGCATCGGCAAATTTATCAAAGGGGAATCTCGCGATCTTTGAAACAACGTAGTCGAGGGTCGGTTCAAAAGAAGCGGGCGTGTTGGCGATTTGGATTTCATCGAGGTGCATACCAACGGCGATCTTTGCGGAAACTCTGGCGATCGGATAGCCCGAAGCCTTGGAAGCCAGCGCCGAGGAGCGGGACACACGGGGATTTACCTCGATGAGATAATACTGGAAAGAATGGGGATCAAGCGCGAACTGAACGTTGCAGCCGCCCTCGATTTCAAGCTCTCTGATTATGCGAAGCGCGGAATCGCGGAGCATGTGATATTCTTTATTGGTGAGGGTCTGCGAGGGGCAGACAACGATCGAATCGCCTGTGTGGATACCGACAGGGTCGATATTCTCCATATTACAGATAGTAATTGCGGTGTCGTTGGCGTCGCGCATTACCTCGTATTCGATCTCTTTATAGCCCTTGATGCTCTTTTCAACCAGCACCTGATGAACGGGAGAAAGCGCGAGGGCGTTTTTGAGTAACAGGGCGCATTCCTCTTCGTTATCGGCAAATCCGCCGCCTGTGCCGCCGAGGGTGAACGCGGGACGCAGAACTACAGGATAACCGATCTCTTTGGCAATTCTTAAGCCGTCTTCAAGGGTGTTGCATATATCGGACGGAAGAACAGGCTCGCCAAGCTTTTCGCAGAGCGCCTTGAAAAGCTCTCTGTCCTCCGCCCTCTCGATCGCTTCAAAGCGGGTGCCGAGAATTTCAACGTCACACTCCTGAAGGATACCCTTTTTGGCAAGCTGAACGGCGAGGTTAAGGCCGGTCTGTCCGCCGAGAGACGGCAGGATAGCGTCGGGGCGCTCGTGGCGGATAATTCTCGCCACGTATTCAAGATTAAGGGGTTCCATATAGACCTTATCGGCGATATCGGTGTCCGTCATGATCGTTGCGGGGTTGGAGTTGATGAGAACTACCTCATAGCCCTCCTCACGCAGGGAAAGGCATGCCTGAGTGCCTGAGTAGTCAAACTCAGCGGCTTGTCCTATAACGATAGGGCCTGAGCCTATAACGAGAATTTTGTGTATGTCTGTGCGCTTCGGCATATTACTCAGCCTCCTTTTCCATCAATGCGATAAATTTATCAAAGAGATACGCGCTATCCTGCGGGCCGGGCGCGCTTTCGGGGTGGTACTGCACCGAAAACAGCTTGTTCTCTAAGCTTTCAACGCCCTCCGCCGTGTTATCAAGCAGATTTTTATGGGTCAGCGTAAGCTCCGTTCCCTCAAGAGAATCCACGTCAACGGCGTAAGAATGGTTTTGCGAGGTGATCTCGATCTTTCCCGTTTCAAGATTCATAACCGGGTGGTTTCCTCCGCGGTGACCGAATTTCATCTTAAAGGTTTTCGCGCCCAGCGCAAGGCTTATCATCTGATGGCCGAGGCAGATTCCGAAAATAGGGAGCTTGCCCTTAAGTGCTTTTACCACGTTGATAACAGGCTGAACGTCCTCAGGGTTGCCGGGGCCGTTAGAAAGGAACAGTCCGTCAGGATTCATATTCATAATTTCCTCAGCGGTGGTGTTGTAGGGTACTACCGTTACGTTACAGCCCTTTTCGTTGAGCTTTCTTACAATATTCAGCTTCATTCCGCAGTCGATCGCTACCACGTCATATTTATGATTCGGCGTTCTTGAATACCAGCGCTTTTTGCAGCTTACGCGGCTAACCATATCAGTGGGTATTTTATAGCTTTTTACCTTTTCAAGGGCTTCCTCATAGGGCGTTGAAGCGTCTGTTACGATAACCTTCTGGCTTCCCTCATCGCGGATAATTCTCGTAATTTTTCTCGTATCAACTCCGCTGATTCCGGGAATTCCGTATTCGTCCAGCACCTCGGAAAGAGTTTTGGTGTATCTGAAATTTGAAGGCAGATCGTTGTATTCTCTAACGATAAGACCGCCCATTGTGGGAACTCTCGTTTCGTAGTCCTCATCCGTCATACCGTAATTCCCGATAAGCGGATAGGTCATACAAACCATCTGGTCCGTATAGGACGGGTCGGAAATTATCTCCTGATACCCAACCATTGAGGTGTTGAAAACAATCTCGTTTATCGCCTCTTTATCGGCGCCGAAGCCCCAGCCGTAGAACTCGGCTCCGTTTTCAAGAACGATTTTTTTATCAAACGGCTTCATAAATTATCTCTCCTCTAAGTATAGTTAAAAGGTTTTCACCTTGCAGTTTCCAGTCTTTAAAGGGCGTTGCTCTGCCTTGAGACACGAAGTTTTCGGGATCAACTGTCCATTCCTTATCAAGATCAAGCAAGCAAAGATCAGCGGGCGCGCCCTCTTTTATCTCTCCGCCCTCGATTCCGAAAATCTCTCTCGGCTTTACGGACATCATTTCAACGAGCCTTTCAAGGCTGATTACTCCCGATTTTACAAGCTTCGTATAGAGCACCGGAAAGGCGGTTTCAAGCCCGACGATTCCCATTGCACTTCCTGCCAAGCCTTTCGCCTTTTCCTCAGCGCTGTGGGGCGCGTGGTCGGTGGCAATAACGTCTATCGTGCCGTCCTTAACACCCTCTATAAGTGCCTGCATATCGCTTTCGCTTCTCAGCGGCGGGTTCATTTTAAAACGTCCATCCTCTTGAAGGTCTTTATCGCACAAGGTTAGGTAATGAGGGCCCGTTTCGCAGGTTACGCGCACTCCCCTTGCCTTCGCTTGTCTTATGATATCAACGCTTTCCCTCGTTGAAATGTGGCAGACGTGATATTGGCAGCCGGTTTCCTCGGAAAGCAGGCAGTCCCTTTCGATCTGCTTCCACTCGCTTTCGGAGCAAATGCCCTTGTGATTATGCGCTTTGCAATATTCGCCATCGTGGATATATCCGCCGTTTAAGAGCTCGTTTACCTCGCAATGGGCGGAAATCACAGAGCCAAGCTTGGCGCATTTTTCCATTGCTTCCTTCATAAGCTCGTCCGTCTGCACGCCCGTGCCGTCATCCGAAAAGCCGATGACGTTGTCTTTCAGCGCGGCAAAATCAACACACTCGCCCATTCCCTTTCTTCCCCTCGTTATCGTGCCAAAGGGAAAAACGTCTATGATCGCATCTCTTTTGATGATATCCGTTTGCGCTTTCAAATGCTCGGGAGTATCGGGAGCGGGATCAAGATTCGGCATCGGGCATACTGCCGTGTAACCCGCCTTTGCCGCGGCGGCCGTGCCGCTCTTGATCGTTTCCTTATAAGAAAAACCGGGCTCTCGAAGATGTACGTGAACATCTACAAAACCCGGAATTAAAAAATACTTACCCTTGCAATCGAAAATACGATCGGTGCTGTCAAAAGAAATGGAGGGGCTAATGCTGTGAATAACGGAATTTTTAATCAAAACATCAAACTTTTCAAATTTTCCGCCCGTATAAACTTGGGCATTTTTGATAAGTAATGCCATTTAAAGCCCATACCTTTCTCATTTTAAAGTATTATATATTATTAATGGGTATAAGTCAATTACAAATTGATTACAAAGCGATTTTTTTGTTGTGAAAATGCGGTGATTTCATTTATACTGTAGAAAGAAAAATTAACAACCGAAAGGATAAATAATATGGCTTTCGTAGCAGGCGCAGGCGCAACCAATATAGACCTTTTATATGAAAATATGCCGAAAATCCCCGGAGTCGGCGAGGAAATATACACGGATAAATTCTCCCTGCAGCTGGGCGGGGGGCTTCCCGCCACTCTTATAAACATCGGCAGGCTTGGAATTGAAGCAAAAATTGCCACAGAGCTTGGAAACGATATGTTTTCCGAATTTGCTAAAACGAAATTCAGCGAAAACGGAGTTAGCCCCACCAACCTTTATAAAGGAAGCGGTATACCGCTTAACATTACTTCGGCAATTATTCTGAAAAATGACAGAAGCTTCATCACCTACGGCAAAGGCAGTATTGAGCCTGACGACAGCGCCAAGGAGGAGTTTTACCAAATCGCCAAGGGCGCAAAGATTTGCCTTATGTCAGCGGGCGGCTTCACCGAGGTATATAAGCGTCTCAAGGCCGAAGGAACGATAATGGTGCTTGATATGGGATGGGACGAGGAGCTTTCCTTTGAAAAATATGATGAGCTTCTCACTATTGCCGATTACTTCACTCCAAACCAAAAGGAAGCGCTTAAGATCACAGGCAAAAGCAACGCCAAGGACGCGGCATATGCCCTTAAGAAGTATTTTGAAAAAGTGATCGTAAAGGTGGATAAGGACGGCTGCATAGGCATTGACGGCGACGATTATTTCTTTTGCCCAAGCCTTGAGCAGTTCAAAAACGTGGACAGTACCGGCGCGGGCGACGCGTTTCTTGCGGGCTTCGTTTTCGGCTTATTCTACGATTATCCTCTTAAAGACTGCATAGAATTCGGAAACATCACCGGCGGCAAAGCGGTTACGGCAGTCGGCGCACTTTCCGCATACGTTACGGAAAAGGAATTGCTAAAATTAAAAAAAGAATAATTATATGATTCAAGCCTTGCAAACCCGAGGCTACCTATTTTCTTCACTATTCACTTTTCACCAGTCAAAACCTCCGGCTAAGCCGGAGGCTTGAATAAGCCCTAGAAGGGCATTTTA
>JAFLRY010000024.1 GCA_022511205.1 Eubacterium sp.
CTTTTGAGTCGCAAAAGAACGATACCAAGAAAACGATTCAGGGGGAATGAGCGCATTGCGCTCACTCCCCTTAAGTTGCTTTCTCTGGTTACTCTCTTGTGCAACACGAAAGAGAGTAACGCCCTGCCGCGGCAGCGGCAAATATAAAAAAGTTGAAAATATTCAGCCTGCCACGCCAGTGGCAAAAGATATTTAAAAAACCCGCGCCGAATGGCGCAAAAAAAGCGAGGTCTTGCGACCTCGCTCATTTTTGTTTTCAGTTTTATTAGCCAAGCTCTGAGAAGTACTTAATGGTGCGAACCATCTGGGAAGTGTAGCTGTTCTCGTTGTCATACCAAGAAACAACCTGAACCTCATAGAGACCTTCGCCGATGGGAAGAACCATTGTCTGAGTAGCATCAAAGAGGGAGCCGTAACGCATACCAACGATATCGGAAGAAACGATCTCATCGGTGTTGTAGCCAAAGCTCTCGTTTGAAGCAGCCTTCATAGCGGCGTTGATGCCGTCAACTGTAACGTTATCGCCCTTAACAACAGCGGTAAGGATAGTGGTTGAGCCGGTAGGAGTAGGAACGCGCTGTGCGGAGCCGATAAGCTTTCCGTTGAGCTCGGGGATTACAAGGCCGATAGCCTTAGCAGCACCGGTTGAGTTGGGAACGATGTTAACAGCAGCAGCGCGAGAACGACGAAGATCGCCTTTTCTCTGGGGGCCGTCAAGAGTCATCTGATCGCCGGTGTAAGCGTGGATCGTGCACATGATACCGCTCTGAACCTCAGCGTAATCGTTAAGAGCCTTAGCCATGGGAGCAAGGCAGTTGGTGGTGCAGGAAGCAGCGGAAATAACAGTATCCTCAGCGGTGAGCTTCTCGTGGTTTACATTGTAAACGATAGTGGGAAGATCGTTGCCTGCGGGAGCAGAAATAACAACCTTGCGAGCGCCTGCCTGAATATGGGCAGAAGCCTTCTCCTTTGAGCAGTAGAAGCCTGTGCACTCAAGAACAACGTCTACACCAAGCTCTCCCCAAGGAAGCTCAGCAGCGTTAGCCTTAGCGTAAATTTCAATTTCTTTGCCGTCAACTACGATTGACGTTTCTTTAGCTTCAACCTTATCGGCGAGAGCGTACTTACCCTGAGATGAATCGTACTTAAGAAGATGAGCAAGCATCTTGGGGCTTGTAAGATCGTTGATAGCAACAACTTCATAGCCCTCTGCACCGAACATCTGGCGGAACGCAAGACGACCGATACGGCCGAAACCGTTAATAGCAACCTTAACCATTGGAATATACCTCCGAAAATTTAATATTAAAATATTGATTGACAATATTTTATCGTTTATATTTTATACTCTTTACATACGAATATCAAGCACTTTTTTCCAAATCTCAAACTTTGTTAAATCTCACCAAAAAGCTATATAACCAACACAAGTTTTATTGATTTTTCGACTGATTTTTGCCTGTTTTTTTAAGAAGCACAATAGCGGGAATAATGGCGAATAAGCCTACTACTGCCGCCGCAAGGAAAATGTTGGGAGTCGGTATCTTTTTCTCAACGCCAAGCTCGATATATGTTTCACTGTTGTTGGCGATAACTGCCGCGCCGATATAGGGACCTACGACCATGGGAATGAGCACTTGGAATACCATTCTTACGCCCTGGAAAAGACCGACTTTATCATCAGGCGTGTAGTCTCTTATAGAGCCGCTTACCGTGGCAGAGGTAACGAGGAACGCGCCCATCATGATCGTGCCCACAACAATGAGCAATGCCAACGGAACGTCTACCATAAAGTACATCCCCACGAAGCCCCCGATCAGAATGATTATGGCAGGGATCATAAATTTGATCTTGCCGTACTTATCTATTACTCTGCCCATAACTACTGAGAATATGGCGGCAAGTACAAGGATAGCGCCCAGCGGGATCGCGTAATCCGTGATGCCGAGACATTTTTCAAGATAAATGATTATGTAGGGCATAAACACCTGATAAGCGATATTCAGAATGCAGAATACCGCAAAGGTGATATAAAGCATTTTATTTGCTTTAACGGTTGACGGCCTGAAACCGTAGACGATGTTTTTGAAATAATTCTCGTTATTGACCTTGAGACCCGGCTTATCCTTAAGCACGAAAAGGCCGATGATACCGCAGACCGTCGTCATACCGCCGACTATGTAGAAGAAGATATCCCACTGGCCGTTTTGCTTGAAGCCGTCCAACACACCGAAAACGAGGAGCATTGAAACAAGTGGCATTGCCTGCAAAACTGCCTCCGCTCTGCCTCGGTTGGTGTCGTCGGTAATATCGGTTACCCAGCTATTGAAGGCCGCGTCGGAAGCGGTTGAGCCGAAAAAGGTCATAACGCAGTCCATAATAACGATTATCATAGCCGTTGCCGCAACGATATTTACCGTGTGGAAAAGCTTACTGGTGTTATCAAGGGTGATAAGACCGAAGGAGGCCGTTACGAGGCCCCAGATAATATAGCCCACGGTGATAAATATTTTGCGCTTGCCTATTTTATCAGACAGCGCGCCCATTATAAGCGTTGTAGCCGCCGCGGTTATCGCGGAAGCGGCAACCATCGTGGCAATATCCGTCGCCGTGCCGCCGATAACGTCAAAAAGGTAAACATTGAAATACATATTTTCAATTACCCAGGCAAGCTGACCGACGAGGCCGAATACGGCAATACAGAACCATATCTTTCCGCCGAGTTTTGTAGCTTTATTTGTATTTGAACTCATAAAAAATTCCCCCTCATACTTATTATGAGGGAGAACTCCTGTTTTGTCAAATTATTCTTTTTCGTTTTCTCAATTTTCTTCCTTGGGAAGCTTAACGGTCGCCTTGAATAAATCGCCGTCTATGGTGATGATAAGATCGCCGCCGTTTAGCTTGCAAAGCTCTCTCGCTATGGAAAGGCCTAAGCCGTTGCCTTCCTCGCTTCTGGATTTATCGCCCCTTACGAATCTCTCTGTAAGCTCCTCCGCAGAAATATTCAGCGCGTCTTTCGAAATATTTTTGATCTCGAAATACCCGTAGCTATCGTCTGAATAAACGCTTGCGTAGATTCTCGTATATGGCGCGGAATATTTTCTCGCGTTTGAAAGCAGATTTTCAAAAACGCGGTAGATCTTCGTTCCGTCCGCAAAAACGATATGCTTATTCTGCGCTTCCTCAAAGATGATCCGGAGGTTGTTTTTCTCTATATCGGAGGTCTCCTCAACGATCGCCTGGGAAGCAAGCTCGCTTAAATTGAGCTTGGTTTTATTGAGGGTCACGTTGCCCGTGGATACCTTAGAAGCCTCGATAAGATCCTCTATAAGCCTCTTAAGGCGCGCCGATTTTTCTTCAATTACCGCCATATACTGCTTAGCCGTTTCATCCTCAATATCGCATTTCTGAAGCAAATCGATATAGTTGATAACGGAGGTAAGGGGCGTTTTCAGATCATGGGAAACGTTGGTGATAAGCTCCGCCTTGGTGCGCTCGTCCTTAACAGCCTTCAGCACCGCCTCCTGTAGCTCCGCATTGGTGGCTTCAAGGCTTTCCGCAAGGGTCCTAAGGCTGGGCGGAAGCGTTGCCGTATCATAGGGGAGCGGTTCTCTCTTTGCGCTGGTGTCTATAATATCATCCAGTGCTTTAAGGTATTTCACCGCTCTGTAGACGGTATAGGTATCAATTGCGATAAGAGCAACAGCGCCTAAAAAGGTGATAATCGGAACTCCGCCGTAGGCGTAACCATAATGGGCAGTATATAAAATTATTATTAAGACAAAAACAAAATTGAAAAGCGTATACCAAACCGTTGCGCTTACCAGCTTCTTTTCAAGTCTTTTTGGCTTGAGGGCGAGAAGCTTAAACAGGTGCAGGACTTTTCTGACGACCCTCCAGAACAGCTTGAAAAGCTTTCCGATAAGCTTGAAGAAGCCGCCGATTATATCAACTACTATGAATTTTAATACTGTGATTATGCCTTTTCCGCCGTGCTTGAAGAGCTGCTTTATCAGCTTAAAGATAAGAACGATAACGGTAACTATCAGCGTTTTTTTGAATATCGGCTTTTCCGCTTTTATGCATCTTGCAACAGAAGTAACGAATTCAAGGATAAGCAGATAGATACCGCAGACAAGTGCCACAAGCGTTGCGCCAAATAAATCAGAGATGAAAAACTTTACTTCAAAATCCGAATAATTGCCAAATTGTATTATATTTCCATATGATTCAAGGAGAACAAATATCGCCAATCCGGCGAGGCAAACCAAGCCGCAAATCACCACAAGATGCAGATCTTGGGGGACTCTGTCTATCGCGCCGGTTTTGATGCCGTCTGCAGTGTTGCCGGCAAGGCGAACGGACATAACGGCAAACACTATCATCGCGATAAACGCTATTGCCATAGCCGTTATGGTTTCCATAATATCAGTTTCAGCGAGCCTGCCGTATTCTCTAAACATCGGGGCATATTTGTCTTCGCCTGAGAAGCTCGTATCCACCGTTAAGTAGATCCTGCAATCTGATTTGCCGGAGGCCCAAAGCTGCTCCCGAAGCGGTTCAAGTTCGTTGCTGAGAAGCAGTTTGCCGTTTTCAAAAGCAATGTAATCAACTTCTCCGTTTTTGATGCTGTTTATGAAAGCCTCGCTATCCTTCACATTTGTAAACACTGAACCGTCATCATTTTCGCCGTAATAACTGATATTTTTCAAGTTACTTAGATCGCGGCTGTAATAAGTATCTGAAACGTAATTGTAATAATTATAATCATGGAAATACTTTTTCAGCATTTCACGGGCCTTTTCATCGTTGTGACCGAAATTCATATTACCTGAATCATAGTCAGACGTTGTAAGAGTATCAAAATCGAAATCGTTGTGATAATACTTTCCGTCATCACCGATATAGATGCTATAATAGGAGTTTAAATAGAATCTATCATCATGATCGGAATAATATCTTCCTTCCTCTGAGTCGTATATACTATAATCTTTATGAAGACGCTCAATATATCCCTCGATCTGCTCATCGGTGAGAATGTTTTTCTTTTCTTCCGCTCTATAAAGCTTCAGTGCCTTTTCAACGTATTCCTCCGCAGCCTTGTTATATGCCTTAATACTGGATTGATGGTTTACCTGCTCAGCTATGGTCGATATATCCCTATTCATACTGTATGAGAATACATAGCTGCTGTAAAAGCTTCTTACATCGGTATTCGTCATATCTTCCCCATTGAAGAACCACGCCGTGCATTTTATTAACGCAAAGCCGTTTGCAACAAACACCGCCGCCATAACGCATGCCATCAATACGCACAGAAGCTTATTCGCGTTAGAGTACTTAAATCTTTTCCACTTTGTATCCAAGACCATACACCACCTTAATATATTTCGGGTCCTTGGGATTGATCTCAATCTTTTCTCTTATATTCTTTATATGCACAGTCACCGTTTTTTCAGATTTAAAGGAGGGTTCGTTCCACACTCCCTCATAAATCTGGCTTGAGGAAAGCACCCTGCCGAGATTTTTGCACAGATGCTCAAGGATCATATACTCCGTTGCGGTGAGCTTAACGCTTTCCCCGTCTACCGATACAGTCTTGGCGTCTGTATCCACAATGAGACCACCTGTTACGATCTGTGATTTTTTCTTGACGAAGCCGGAAAACGAGGTGTATCTGCGTATGGACGCCTTGACCCTCGCCACCAGCTCCAGAGGATTAAAGGGCTTCGTAACATAGTCGTCCGCTCCGAAGCTGAGCCCGGCTATTTTATCCGTATCCTCTGATTTCGCAGAAAGCATTATGATGGGGAAACTGTGCTTTTCCCTGATCTTGAGCGTAGTCTGCAAGCCGTCCATTCTTGGCATCATAATATCCAACACGAGACAATGGATCTCATTTGAGTTGATAAGCTCCAGCGCTTTGATTCCGTCCTCAGCCTTCAAAACGTTATAGCCCTCGGCCTTAAGATAGATCTCAATGGAATCGAGTATCGCCTTGTCATCATCACAAACCAAAACCGTTTCCATAATTCTCACTCTCCTCTCTAAATCTGATTAATAGTATAGCATATAAACGAATATAAAGTAACCCGTTGTTTACATTAAACACCTGCGAAATTCAAAAACGGTAATAAAAAAGTTAAGAAAAAATAAAAATCTCCGCGTTTTCACGCAGAGATTTTTATTTGTTTTATAAATTGCCGAAATTCGTATCGGAAATTCTGTATCGTCCTTCTTCATATTTGATCGTCATCGTGCAGGTAAGGCCTTTATTTGTTATTTTTCCGTTTTCCTGACGGTCATACTTTACGCTGTATTTTATCTCGTTTTCAGTTTTAGATACCCTCTTTAACTCAGCGTTTACAACGCCCCATTCGGGAATATCATCTTTAAGTTCCTTAACATATAAATAAATGTGGTGTTCGGTTTCTTTTGTGAGAAATCTTTTATTAAAGACTTTATCGCACATTTCGTCGACGAAAACATCTTCGTATTCATCTCTGGTCCAGAAAAAAACCCAAGTGTCTCTCAATTCATACTTGAAACCTTTTTCAGTGATTTCCAGAGGCGTATCTTCCGGGTCGTATCCATAAACCGGAAATTCGGGAAAAGTCGAATAATCATTTTTAGCTATTTTTTCGCTTGCTCTCATAAACAGGTCCTTAGCGAGCGCGTCAAGTGCGTCCTGATCAGCTATATATATCTGCTTTAGCTGATTTGATAAGCCGTCTACCACGCCCTGCCATTCATTCGGCTTATTTGCGTACTCGTCGAGCTGCTCCTGATAAAAGTTCGCCTTGCCTTGAAGATCATCGGCTTCTTTCTGTAGCTCATTAGCTTCTTTCTGCAGATTATCAACTTCCTTCTGTAAATCAACCGCTTGAGCCTGAAGCTCGTCAATGCTCTCCACAAGGGATTTATTATAGTTCTCTATATTTTCTTTTTCTATATCTATATATCGAAGCTCAGCCACTATTGCCGTTACCGCAATTATCAAAAGAACCCACGGCAAAATCTTTAAAATCTTTTTGATCGTTTCCATTTCCTCTCTCCTTTCGTGATCTATTCATCGTGAGTAAGCCAATACTCCTCTGAACTTTTCCAATAATCTTCTATATAATCAATTTCGGAAATTCTCCAGCCGCCGTTTACTAATTTGATCGTCATAGAGCAAGAGTCCGCGTATTCACTGCCCTGAATAAAGACGTGCGCGAAGGATACGTTATATTTTATCTCATTTTTCTTTTCCAAAACTCTCGTCAATTCTATATTGTCTATACCGATCCCGGTCATTCCGCCGCCGGGAACGGCATATAGCCAGCCGTCCACATCGGCAAACATATGACCCAAAAAATCGTCTAACGCCTCACCCGTAAAAATTTCCGAATATATTTTTACGATATCCGAATAGAGCATATCGCATTTTGAATACGTGTAATGGCCTATCTTAGCTTCAACAGAAGGGCTTGAAAATGGAAGAGATTCTGTTCCGCCGCACCGAAGATCACCGATCCGTCCCGCTGCCTGATCAAACAGATTTTTTGCTATTATATCTATTGCGTTGGGATTTTTAGAGGGCATTGATGCTATAAGCTTTTTCATATTCTCTGCTGTAAAATACATATCCCAGCGCAAGTCATCGCCGGAGTATTTTTCATCAAGCTCTTCCTGCAGACTTTTCACCTTGATTTGCAGGCCTACCGTCTTGCTTTTCAGGGTGACCACCTTGGTTAGCAGATCGTCCGTCTTGCTTTGCAGACCGGCATTGCTTTCCTGAAGCTCAGCAACCTTTGCCTCCGTAGCAGAATCTATTTGCGCCCTATTGGCATACACGAAAACTATAATTGCGGCAATTATGGCTGTTACCGCAAGCACCCACGGCAGAATGATTGCTATCTTTTTTAATGTTTTCATTTTTCTCTCCTCCTCTTCGCGTTTAAAATACGTTTAAGGATTTGAGTGCTTTGCCGTTTTCCATAAGACCTACCTTGTCACCGTAAATGGGTACGATCTCGTAGGTGTGAATTTCAGGCTCGTCTCCGTTCTTTACAGTCTGTACCATCAGCTCGCCGTCCTCGCTCCACACGAAGCATACGGAATCATAATCCGCCTCGAAAATATTTTGATAACCAAGCTCATAAGGGTGGTAATCAGGGAAAAAGAATAGAGTAAAATTAGGCGTGCTTATAGAGGGATCGGTACCAAGACTGATCTTTTCCTCATAATTGATGCCGTTGTAATTCAAGTAGACCGATCCAAAGCAGGTGTTTTGTACGTAACCGCGGGGAACCTGTACGCTGTAAATCAAATTGCCTTTATAATTTCCGCTCGCTAAATCCACTTGCGATAATTTATCCGCGGGAGTATCGGTAAGCAGATAGTTATCATACGAATTATTATCGCTTTTAACAGAGCCGAAACGAACGAGATATTTATATTCTTCCGTTATTAATTTGTCCTTTTCATAGTATTGAAGCGTGTACTTTTTCCCGTCAAAGCTCAAGTCTTTTATCCAATAGGCATCCTTATCATAGCCCGGTTCATCAATATAGTCTACTGCATCAATGCGTATCCGCACGAAAGCGGGATCGCCCGAATAAGAAGCATTTACAAAATTGATCCACGCCTTATCGGTTTCATCACCAGGAGTCTGCAAATCGTCATATAACCTTACGGTGCTGCCGTCTTCCTTTGACTGAAACCACTCGTAGCCTTCCACTACTTCCTCAAGCGGCGGCAGTGAAGGCGTTTGATCTGCCGCGGGCGTTTCCGGTATATCGTTTGGTGCGGGCCTTTTCGGTATATCATTTACCACGGGCTGTTCCGGTGTATCAACCGGAGCGGGGATCTGCTCACTGATGGGATTCGTCAAGAAACACACACCCATGGCTACACAAACAGCAAGCGAAGCTATAACAAGCCAAAAAGCGGGCTTTTTATAATTCAGAACGCTTTTGATCCTTGCCTTTACACCAACCTCGCCGAAGGCAAGAGGGCAAGCGGTAACAGCACCACGGTTAACACTGTATTCCAGCAAGGTTCTGGAATAATCCGCGCGCTTTTCATTATCAAAGCTCTTAATAACTCTTTCATCGCAGGCAAGCTCAATATCCTTACACAATGCGGCGTATGCGATCCACATAAGCGGATTGAACCAATGCACGGTCAAAAGCAGAAATCCGAGCGGCTTCCACCAATGGTCTTTTCTGCGAAGATGCGATTGCTCGTGAGCGATAATAAGCTCCGCCGCATCGCTATCCATATTAAAAGGAACATAGATTTTCGGCATGAATATCCCCATGACAAACGGCGATTTTACGTATTCGCTCTGATAAACGTTGCCGCTCAAGCGCACCGCGGAGCCTATTTTTACGCGCAGGGTTATGGCGCTTATCGTCGTATAAACGAATATTAAGATAGCGCCAAGCACCCATGCAACCGCAAGAGAAGGAATAAGCACTTCCAAAGGATTAACACTATTCTCTGTCGCCGGGGTAAATGTCTGACTGATTATCGGATTTACCGTGTTATTTATAACTGGTATGCCGCTCTGTATAGTCGGCGCGGTATCCGTCATAATTTCCGGTGCAACCGTTTCTGCGCTGGGTATCAGGCTCAGCGCGCTTTCTATTGAAAACGGAAACATCAACCGCACGGCAACGATACCCCAAAGAGTGACAATTGACCACTTGGGCGCTTTTTTCAGAAAAAGCCTTAACACCAACACCGCCAGCACGAGCCAGCTTGCCGATATGCTCATATTAACGATTTTCAAAAACAGCTCGGTCATTTTTTATCACCCTTCCGAAAATTATCTATCATGCGCTGTATCTCGTCTATCTCTGAATCGTTCAGCTTGCGATGCTTCGTAAAGGCCGCCACGAACGCAGGCAGACTTCCCTCGAACTTTTTTTCAACCAGCTCATCTATCTCTGTAGCCTGCACCTCGTCCTTGGTAACGAGGGCGGATACGACGGTGTTTTCATTTTTTAAAACTCCGCGCTCAGACAAGCGCTTGATAACTGTATATGTAGTTGTGGGCTTCCAGCCCAGCTGCTCCTTACACAGCTTTACAAGCTCACTGCTCCTAATAGGCTCGTGTTCCCATAAAATCAAACAAAAGCGATATTCACTTTCAAAAACCTTTGGTGTATCCATTTTTCTCAAATCCTTTCTCTAATCCGTTAGAGTACATCTACACTCTAACACGTTAGAGTAAACTTGTCAATACAGTTTATAAAAATGTTATAAAAAATTACCGCCTAAGGTGTCACCCTCAGGCGGTGTATGATTATTTCCGTGACATGCAGAGATAAGTCCCCATCCATTGGAGTATCTCGCTTTCAAATGGGAATTTTTCTCCCTGCGGCGCCGGCATTTCTCCGTATATCTTGTTGATACGTGTCAGCGGATATCCCGTATCGCCGCATATCCTTTGCCACTCCTCAATATCAAAAACCTCGTCCTTCACAAGCGGATCAACGGGATCGATAAGCCGCAGCCATTTTTGCGTGTTCGCGGAACAGCGATCATCAAGAATACTCATATTGTAAACGCAGTTTCCGCCCTTTTTCAGCACGCGATGTGCCTCTTTGAAGCCCTTGAGCAGTTTCCCCGCCATACTCTCAAAGCCGCAGTTTGAAACCACGGCATCAATGCAGCCGTCGTCAATGGGCATTTTCGCGCAATCGCAGGCAAGGCAAACTATATCAACGTAGGGATTGACAAACTCCTCACTGAAATAGCGCTTATTATATTTCAGCACGCGGTGGGAAAGATCGGCCATAATTATGAGGCACGGCCAATTTATCCGTTCAAGATCGTACATAATACCGTTTCCCGTGCCGCAGGCAACGTCTAAAATCACCCGTGGGCGAAGCTTTTCCAGCTCACGCCAACGCACCTCACTGCAGGTAACTTCTCCCTGCTGATATCGCGGATTCTTAGGCTGGCGCTGAAAGCTCTTATACCCCGCATAATTTCTGAAAAACATAGACCAGGTTTCGCCGTAAATCTCATTTGAGCCGAAATCTATTACTCCGTCGGTAACATCATAGCGATGGCTGTTTTCACAGGTAAAATATGTTTCGCCGTTTTCTTCCCTATGAAGCGTCAGCTTTTCTCCGCACTCGGGGCAGCGTAAAATGCCCTCCATTTTGCGTAAGCCCGGATCGGTATTGCCCATAAGTCTGCCCAGAGATTTCGCATAAAAAGGCGCGATTTCACGAAGCGTATTTTCCCCGAGAATTCCGCTTGGAATAAGGGCAGTCGTTTTTCCGTTCTGCCACTCTATATCCGCGGCGAGGGACAGCTTCAATTTTTGGTCGGCAAGCTCCTTCGCTATATGCTCAAGCTCCGATTCCGCACAGTACGGCGCAAGATGCTCTAACAGCTTGCGTTCCTGCGAATTTTTGGCAAGCGCCTTAATATCTGTAGGCAAAGCCCGCTTTTCGCCGCTATTCTCAAAAAGCAGCTCGCTGTTCACGATGCTATCCAACGTTGTGTTGAATAGCCACGCCAATTCGCAAAAGGTGTCGATATCCGGCAGATTTTTACCGCTCTCCCATTTGCTGACAGCCTGCGGACTGACGCCCAGCTTCTCCGCAAGCTCTGCTTGTGACAAGCCCGCCTTTTTTCTTAATACGGATATCCTTAATCCGATCTGATGACGGTCTATCATAATGATCGCTCCTTTCTTTAACTTTATTTTATCAGTCAATAAAAATCACCGCAATGGAGCAAAAGTTGGATATCGTATGCGCGATATCAACCTAAAGTAGAATTATTGCAAAAAAGGACGGAAAATTTCCGTCCTTAGCTTTGGATTTTGCAGTTTACCACTTATTATGCACGCGCTCGGCAAATACAAGCTTATCCTTAATAACGATCTCCGTGCCGTCATCAAGCACCGCTTTTCCGGACATATGCCCGAACACCTGATGCGGAAGCATACAGATAACCTTTAAATCCAGCGGAGACTGGCGGTCGATAATCGGCTTGAAATCCATTTCGAATCTGCCGTCAGATGATGTAAACGTCCACGGCTCGGTGTAAAGATACTCGCCGTCCTTCATCGGGATATTAAAGGTTATATCCTCAAGCTTATGGGATTTGCCGTTATAAAACAGCATATTCTCGCTTGCGGCGCTGGTGTTTCCGAAGCCGTAGCCGATATTGAAACCGAATACGTTTCCGTCCTCAAGCACCATTTGACCCGAGCCCCAATACCATGTATTGTCGTAAGTCCAAACGCCTCTGCCCCAGTCGAGAGTACCGAGAGAAGCATTATCTCTATTGAACTCGTAGCGTTTGCCGTCAAACTCAAAGAAGCCCTCGGCGCGCATACAGTTGATCTTCTGATTGTAGTAGAAGTGCTTATCCTTATCAAAGGGCGTGGCGATAACCATACTTTCCTCGGGGAAATCGGTCAGCTTTACGTCAAAAATAAGGCTCTTTTTGGTGTTGCAATAATTATCGTACGTGCCGTAAAGGTGGCGCACTGTGCCGTCATTTTCAAAATGCATATCGCAGGTGCCAACCTTAGCGTGCGTATCGCCCTTCTCGCTGGTTGCGGGCATATTTAATTTGCCCAGCGGCATAACGCCGATCTCCGAATCGTTCATCTGCAAGGGCTTTTCGCCGTATTCAAGGAACGAAACTGTAAGACAGCTTACGTAGCCCGAATCTGAAAGCGTAAGGCAAAGGCCGTAATCCTGATTGCCGATATAGTAGTAATCCCACTCCTTAATGCGGATCTTTGGCGCTTTGATATCCGCCCTGTCATACTGCCAGAAAAGCTTTTTCGCAAAGCCCGGCTCGGCGATATTTCCGTTTGAATCAAGCAATTTCTGCGTTTTCGTTATTTCGTGCTGCATAAAAATACCCCTTTCTTTTTTATACAAATATATATTAGCATACTTTCGCAAAAAAAGAAAGCCTCGGAAGTAAACTTCCAAAGCTTTCGGAAAATTACGATGGAGCTTTAATCTTTATTGAACCGAAAAGATTCTTGTAACACCCCTGTTTATATGATATAATGCAATTATTATAGATTTGCTTATAACCATTGATGATTACGGCAAACTTATTTACAAATAAATGAGGAGAAAAAATAAAATGGTATATAAAAACGGAATTAAAGAGTATATCATAATAGGCTGTAGCGGTGCATTGCTTTACGGTGGCTTGATGGGCCTTTTTTGGAGAGACTTGATAAGAGGTATCATAGTTGGAATTATTTTCGGCGTGTTATTTTCATTATGTATGGCACTGTTTTCAAAGCACCTTGAAAAGAAATCAAAAAATTTGAGAACGGAAATATCAAAAGTCAGAACTATCATTTGCGAAGGCCCCGCAAATCACAAAAAAGGAACAAACGCAATAGGCGGCTGGATGTTTTTTAGCGAAGCAGGCATTGAGTTTTACCCTCACCAACTGAATTTTGGAGGTCATAACCTTCTTATTCCAATTAGCGATATCGTAAACGTTGAAACGAAATCAAAACAACTTATAATTTACGCCAAGGCAGGAAAGCTTATATTCATTGTGAACAAGGCAAACCTTTGGAAACAATCAATAATGAACGTAAAATATTCACAATAATATGTTTTGCTCATAAAGCAAAACCCCGAAACCGTAATGGTTTCGGGGTTTTTAAATACTCTGTAAGATAACTGATTATCTCTTTGAGAACTGGGGAGCACGACGTGCTGCCTTGAGACCGTACTTCTTTCTTTCCTTCATACGCGGATCTCTCGTAAGGAAGCCTGCCTTCTTGAGGGCGGGGCGGAGAGCCTCGTCATACTGAAGAAGCGCTCTTGAAATACCGTGACGGATCGCGCCGGCCTGACCGGTTACACCGCCGCCGTTAACACGGCAAACGATATCAAACTTGTCAGCAGTCTCAGTAAGGTTGAGGGGCTGACGAACGATGAGCTTAAGGGTTTCAAGACCGAAGTAATCGTCTATATCTCTATCATTGATAGTGATCTTACCTGTGCCGGCATATACGCGAACGCGCGCAACGGAGCTCTTTCTTCTTCCCGTGCCGTAGAAATAAGGATTCGTTTCGTACATAATTCATAAACCTCCTTTACATTTCCCAAGCTTCAGGCTTCTGAGCCTCGTGCTTGTGTTCTGCGCCCTTGTAGATGTGGCATCTGGTGAGCTGCTTTCTGCCCTGGGTGGTGGCGGGAAGCATTCTCTTAACGGCAAGCTCCATAGCGAAATCGCTCTTTTCCTTCATAAGAGTGCCGTATTTAACTTCCTTGAGGTTACCGATGTAACCGCTGTGATGCTGATAGAGCTTTTTGTTGAGCTTGTCGCCCGTAAGGATCGCCTTATCGGTGTTTACGATAATAACGAAATCGCCGCAATCCACGTGGGGAGCGAAGATCGGCTTATGCTTTCCGCGAAGAAGAACTGCCGCCTGAGCCGCAACTCTGCCGAGAGGCTGGCCTGCTGCGTCAAGAACATACCACTTGCGTTCAACTTCAGCTGCTTTAGGCATAAATGTTGACATTTTAGTTTCCTCCGTAAAATATTACTTGCTTTTTAAGTGCTGTATTATAATAGCACAAGATATTTTTTTCGTCAACACCAAATTTAAAATAATCCCGCATTGCTCTCGTTTTCTCGCTTTTTCTCTTATATTCATAGTGTTTTCTCATTTTAAATTTATTAAATGTTTCAATTTTGAGCCGTTACGATCGACCGAAACGCTATTGAATTTACCGCTTTAATTTGATAAACTATATCATTAGATATCTACAAAGAGGAATACAAAATGAAAATATCCGAAATTCTTAAAAATAACAGAGTGACCGTTTCCTTCGAGGTGTTCCCCCCAAAGGAATGGGTAAAGATCGAGAACACGAAGGCGGTAGTGCGCGAGATGGCGAAGAGCGCGCCCTCCTTTATGAGCGTTACCTACGGCGCGGCGGGTACCACCTCCGGCTTCACCACGGAAATAGCCAATGAAATAAAAACCAGCGGCGTTACTCCCCTCTCTCATCTCACCTGTCTTACCTCCAGTAAGGACAAAATCGAGAGCGTGGTAAACGAGCTTAAAGAAAACGGCATCGAAAATATACTTGCGCTTCGCGGCGATATACCGAAAGACTTCATTTTCCCTGATGAACAGCATTTTCACTATGCTTACGAGTTAGTTGGAACAGTTAAAAGCCTCGGCGATTTCTGCGTTGGCGGCGCCTGCTACCCTGAAGTCCATCCGGAGAGCGCAAACCGCGTGGAGGATATTCAGCACCTTAAGGAAAAGGTCGACTGCGGGCTTGATTTTCTCACTACACAGATGTTTTTTGACAACGAGGTTTTCTATAATTTCAAGGAAAACTGCGCCATTAAAGGCATTGACGTGCCGATCATTGCGGGTATCATGCCGATAACGAACGCCGGGCAGATCAAGCGAAGCGTTGAGCTTTCGGGCTGCAGATTCCCGAAGAAGTTTGAAAAGATCATCGAGCGCTTCGGAGGCAATCCCGCGGCAATGAAGCAGGCGGGAATAATCTATGCCACCGAGCAAATCATTGATCTTATGGCGAACGGCCAAAATAATATACATATTTATACTATGAACAAGCCCGACGTTGCGGGATCGATCATGAAAGGTTTGTCTGAAATCATAAATGGATAAAAAAGAAATACTTCGCTATCTTCGCACCAACAGCGGCGTTGAGGACGAAATGCTTTTAAAGCTCATAGACGACACTATCAGGCAGGTTGAACGCACCGCCAACCCCAAAAGCATTTATAGAATATTTAATTGCACGGTGACGGAAAACGCGCTTATAATTGATAACGTTGAATTCAAAAGCAAGCGGCTTGCGGAAAATCTGAAGGGCTGTAAAAAGGTAGCCATACTTGCCGCCACGGCAGGCACGGAGTGCGACAGGCTCTTGCGGGCAAGCTCCTTTGAGGGAGCGCGCCTGGTTGTTATGCAGGCGGTGCTTGCCGCGAAGATCGAAGAAATTTGTGATGCGTTGCAGGAAAGCATAGAAACGGAAAACAACGTTAAAACGAGAAGCAGATTTTCTCCGGGATATTACGATCTTGATATCTCGGAACAGAAAAAACTCTTTTCTCTTTTGGAAATCACGAAAAGATGCGGTATCACGCTGACGGATACTTATCAAATGATACCGACAAAATCGGTAACTGCATTTACGGGAATTGATTATGAAGATTAAATTTTTTGACGGAAGCATGGGAACCATGCTTCAATCATCGGGGCTGAAAGCGGGAGAGCTGCCCGAATTGCTGAACTTAACAGATGAGGATAAGGTGTTTGCCGTTCATAAGGCATACGCCGAGATCGGCTCTGAATATATAACCACCAACACCTTCGGCGCCAACAGCCTTAAAATGGATAATTTTGAAGAGGTTATCAAAAAGGGCGTTGAGATAGCAAGGCGCACGGGCAAAAAGGTGGCGCTTGATATCGGCCCAACAGGAAAGCTTTTAAAGCCCATGGGCGATCTCGATTTTGAAAAAGCGGTGGAAATTTTTGCCGGAGCGATAAACGCGGGCAAGGACGGCTCCGATATCGTTCTTATCGAAACCATGAGCGATACCTACGAGCTCAAGGCGGCGGTGCTTGCCGCTAAGGAAAACTGCGATCTGCCGATATTCGTAACCATGATATTTGATGAAAACGGCAGACTTCTGACGGGCGCGGATATCAAAACGGCGGTAACTATGCTGGAGGGTCTCGGCATTGACGCAATAGGCTTCAACTGCGGTTTAGGACCTAAGCAGATGATCGCTCTCGTTGAGGAACTGAGAAAATGGACAAGCCTTCCCATAATCGTTCAGCCAAACGCGGGGCTTCCCGAAAGCGTGAACGGCAAAACGGTTTATAACGTATCCCCCGGGGAATTCGCGGTGGATATGGAAAAGGCGGCGAAGCTTGGCGTTTCATATCTTGGCGGCTGTTGCGGCACTACCCCAAAGCATATTGAGGAAATGATCCGCCTTTGCAGGAATATTCCCGCAAGCATTCCCGAAAAGAAAAATCGCAGTCTCGTTTCCTCCTACAGCGAAACAATTGAAATCGGCATAAAGCCTGTGATAATCGGGGAAAGGATCAACCCCACCGGTAAAAAGCTTCTGAAGGAAGCGCTTCGCAGAAACGATATTGATTACATTATCAGAGAGGGCGTTTCTCAGCGTGAAGCCGGCGCGCACATTCTTGACGTAAACGTTGGCCTGCCGGAAATAGATGAGCCGCAGATGATAAAGAACGCTGTTTTCAGCCTGCAAAGCGTGTTGCCTACTCCGCTTCAGATAGACACGGCGGATGTTTCTGCCCTTGAAGCGGCGCTTCGCATCTATAACGGAAAGCCTATGCTGAACTCCGTTAACGGCAAGGAAAAAAATATGCGCGAGGTTTTCCCCCTCGCTAAAAAATACGGCGCGGTGACAGTTTGCCTCTGCCTTGATGAAAACGGCATCCCCGAAACGGCGCAGGGCAGGATCGCCATAGCCGAAAAGATCATCAAAACGGCGGCTGAATACGGCATTGAGAAAAAGGATCTCATCGTGGATGCCCTGACGATGACCGTGAGTACCGACAAAAACAACGCCGTTGAAACCCTTAAAGCGGTGAAATATATCCGCGAGGAGCTTGGTGTAAACACGGTTTTGGGCGTTTCAAACATCTCCTTCGGTCTGCCTGAAAGGGATACCATAACCTCTAATTTCTTCGTTATGGCGCTTCAAAGCGGTCTTTCCGCAGGTATTATCAATCCGCTCTCCAAGCAGATGATGAACGCCTATTACGCCTATAACGCCCTTGCGGGGCTGGACGATAACTGCGCCGAATACATCGAAAGCGTTACCGTTACCGAAGCGCCGAAAACAGAAACGAGCGTGACGCTTCACACCGCGATCGTTAAGGGAATGAAGGAGGACGCGGCGCTCTGTGCGCGGGAGCTTCTTGAAAACACAGATTCCCTTGAAGTAATAAACAATTTCATCATTCCCGCCCTTGACGAGGTGGGCGCGGGCTTTGAGGCAAACAAAGTATTTCTTCCCCAGCTTCTTATGAGCGCCGATTCCGCAAAGGCGGCGTTCGATGTTATAAGGGAAAAGATGATCCTTTCCGGCACTCAGGAGAAAAGCGGAAACAAGATCGTTTTAGCAACCGTTCACGGCGATATCCACGATATTGGAAAAAATATCGTTAAGGTTTTGCTATCAAATTACGGCTTTGACGTTATCGATTTAGGAAAGGACGTTCCCGAAGAGGACGTAGTTAAAGCGGTTATCGAAAACGGCGTTAAGCTGGTGGGGCTTTCTGCTCTTATGACCACCACCGTACCCGCAATGGAGAAAACCATTGAACTGCTTCACGAACAGACGAACGCGAAGGTTTTCGTAGGCGGAGCGGTACTCACACGGTCCTACGCAGAGATGATACACGCCGACTGGTACGCAAAGGACGCTATGGAAAGCGTGCGGATCGCAAAGGAATTTTTTGCCTGAATAGCTTTTTATCAATCGTCTGCGAGGCAGACCCTCACCTCTTCACTTTTCACGCTTCACTAAAAAAGACACGGTAAAACCGTGTCTTTTTTTATCATTTTCCTTCCCAGGGATAATTCTCCGGCTCCGCGGGCTTAGGGGCTTCATAGGCCGTTTCCTGAGGCGCCTGTTGAGGTTCAACAGGAGGTGTCTGCGGCTGAGCGGGCGGCGTATTCGGCGCAGGGTTATACTGCTGATTTACGGTCGTGCCATAGGGCTGATCCGCGGCCGGCTGATACTGCTGATTTGCCGTTGTACCATATGGCTGATACGGATTGGAATAATCATAATTGGCGTATTGCTGACCCTGCTGCGGCTGCTGGGGAGCGTCATGATAAGTTCCCTGCTGAGCCGTGTTTGGCGAATAATACTGATTATTGTCCATTGCGCCGTATTTTGCGCATCTCTGCGCAGCTGAAAGAAAATCATCCTCCGTTACTCTGCCCTGCTGAATCGCGCGCAGGCGGAAGTTTTCATAATACAGCGCGTTCGTAGTTTCAAAATACGGTACAAAATAGATAACCGGGAAAACAAAAATGCAAAGGAATGCCCAGGGAAGAAAGCTGAGGTTCATTAAAAACAGCTCAAATCGGTTGCCTTTTACTATCTTTTTGCTGAGCTTGATGGCTTCCCACGCTGTCAGCCCGGGATAATCGCACATTATCTGATACGCGAAATAAGAGCTGTAGGCAAAGATTATTCCGGGGACAAGTAAGAGCAACATCAACAAGCCCATTACTATCATTCTAAAAACGTAAACGCCAACCTTTTTAAGGTAATTTACCTTAAACGCGTCTACAAATACCGTCTTGATTCCATCTTCAAACTCGAATTTTCTTCCTCTGATGAATGAAACGTAAAGACCTGCCAGTGTTATCGCAATAGGCGTTAACAGCGCCGTTATGATAAAGGGCAAATATGAGAAATAGCTGAAAAAGCTTATCGTAAAACCATTATAAGCGGCGGCTTCTGCCTGATTATTTGCGGGGATCAGCGAAATCTCACCGCTGAAATTGTTGAAATCCCAGCCATCATCGCCGAAGCCGTTGAAATAATCACTGTCTCCCGAGCCGTTATAATATTCATTAAAATCGTCTCCGAAGTATTCACTGAAATAATCGTTAAAATAATCTTCCATATAATCCTCAATATCTTCGCCTCTTGAAAAAGCTCTGAAAAGCTCGCTCCAGGTGGATATGATGTTATAGTTAGATATTACCGATACAACTCCGGAAACAAAAGAAACGCAAAGAGAAACTATAAGAGTTATAACAAACAGCTTGAAAACATTGCCCTTTATAAGCTGCTTAGCCTGACTCTTTATTAAAGATCTTTTCAGATACACAGGAATCCCTCCTCTTAAAATTCCAACTTATCCTCTATGAAGGATACAAGCTCCGAAATTGGGAGCCTTACCTGCTCCATAGTGTCTCTGTCTCTTACTGTTACACAGCCGTCCTCAACGGAATCGAAATCGTAGGTGATGCAATAGGGTGTTCCGATCTCGTCCTGACGGCGATAACGCTTACCGATAGAGCCCGCGTCGTCAAAATCAACGTTGAACTTCTTTGAAAGCATATCAAAAATCTCAGAAGCCTGCTCACTGAGCTTCTTGGAAAGGGGAAGCACCGCTGCCTTAAAGGGAGCGAGAACGGGATGGAAATGCATAACAACACGGCTGTCCTTCTTCGTCTCGTCAATAACCTCCTCGTCGTAAGCTTCGGTAAGCACCGCAAGGAACAGTCTTTCAACGCCGAGTGACGGTTCGATAACGTAAGGAACGTATTTTTCATTCTGCTCCTGATCGAAATACTCAAGATTTTTGCCGCTGGTGTTGATATGCTGGGTAAGGTCGTAATCCGTTCTGTCCGCAACGCCCCATAGCTCGCCCCAACCGAATGGGAATAGATACTCGAAATCGGTGGTGGCCTTTGAATAGAAGCAAAGCTCCTCGGGAGAATGATCCCTTAAGCGGAGATTTTCCTTGCTGATATTGAGAGAATAGAGCCAATCGCGGCAGAAGGATCTCCAGTAATCAAACCACTCAAGATCAGTACCCGGCTTGCAGAAGAACTCAAGCTCCATCTGCTCGAATTCTCTTACACGGAAAATGAATTTACCGGGGGTTATCTCGTTTCTGAAGGATTTACCGACCTGCGCAACGCCGAAGGGTATCTTTTTTCTCGTTGTTCTCTGAATATTCGCGAAGTTTACGAAAATACCCTGCGCTGTTTCGGGACGAAGATAGATCTCGTCCTTGGAATCCTCGGTAACGCCCTGGAAGGTCTTGAACATAAGATTGAACTGGCGTATATCCGTGAAATTGCAGGCGCCGCAATTGGGGCAGGGAATATTGTGTTCCTTGATATAGGCGGTCATCTCCTCGTTAGACCAGCCCGAAACGTTGGTGCCGTCAAAATTCTCGATAAGATCGTCTGCCCTGTGGCGTGTTTTACAGTCGCAGCAGTCCATAAGGGGGTCCGCAAAGCCGCCCAGATGTCCCGACGCAACCCAGGTCTGGGGATTCATAAGAATCGCGGAATCAAGACCTACGTTGTATTTATTCTCCTGAATGAACTTTCTGCGCCACGCTCTCTTGATATTCTCCTTGAGCTCAACGCCGAGAGGGCCGTAATCCCAGGTGTTCGCAAGGCCGCCGTAAATTTCCGAACCGGGATAAACGAAGCCTCTGCCCTTGCAAAGAGCAACGAGCGCTTCAAGTGATTTTTCAGTGTTTTTCATAACTGTTCCTCCGTTGCTGTATAGATATTTCCAAATTATATATAAAATTATATTATCATATTAAAAATGAAAGGTCAACAACCGATTTACTAACTGATAAAAGCCGCTGCCGCGGCGGAGCGTAATAATTTTTATTATTAATATTTTACCCCTTCCGCGGTAGCAAGTTAATTATTTCTAAATATATTTTGCCACTGCCGTGGCGGGGCGTTACTCTCTTTCGTGTTGCGCAAGAGAGTAACCAGAGAAAGCAACTTAAGGGGAGTGATCGCAAGCGCTCAAGTCCCCTTAAGAATCCCCTTTCTTTTTTCGGCGCGCGCACAACGCGCACTGCGCCGAATGGTACTTTATTTAAATAATGCACTCTGCGGCACTGTGCGCGCAAGGGCGCGTGCCGCACTATCATGGGGGTTCAAGGGGTTCGTTTGCGACTCAAAAGAATGATACGCCCCGCCACGGCAGTGGCAAAAATTATTGAAATATCCTATTTTTTAATGTACCATCGATCTCTATCGGTATATTTGCTGTTGACCCCGTCGCAACTGCCGATTTTCGTGTATTGCCAAAGGTCGTACTTTCCAAAATATGTTACTCTTTCGTTGTAATCCGCCACCCAAATGTAAATATCATCATCAAGATCAGAAGTCTTGATCTCGAAATTCAATATAGATGACGAGGCGTAAACTCCGGCGTAATATCCGGCATTCTTAACCTTTCTGCAAAAGGTGTTTATGATCTCCGCCGCCTCTTTGCCCGAAAGATTGGCATCCGAAAGCCTGCCGATTCTTGTTTTGTTTGAATCAAGCGGGAATTCGAAATCGATGAAAACGGGCAGCGTGATCTTATAGGGCTTTATAAGATCTATCGCAAGCTGTGCTTCCTCCTCGGCCTCTTCAACCGTTACCGCCTGAGAATAGAAATACACGCCCACCGGTATTTTCACCTTGTTGGCGGTTTCCAGATTCACAGCGTATTTATCATCTTCTCCGATAGCTCCGCTGCCGTAGCCCCGGTAACCTACCCTGATTATGGCAAAATCCACCGCTTCGGCAACCTGCTCCCAATCGATATCTCCGTTATGCTTTGAAACGTCGATACCCTCAACATATTCTCCGCTGCCGCTGAAAAATTCGACCTTTCCCGAAGAGCGACCGGAAACAGCGGTTACGATCCCAACAATGAGAAATATAACCGCGCAAACGCCCAGGAGTATCAGGGATTTTCTGTTGAGCTTTATTATTTTTAAAGATTTACTCATGCGATCCTCCGCTAAAAATCAATCCTGCTGCCATCTTATGCTTATCTCGCCGCTTCTGAGCGTTTTTATTTCACCGTCCGCGTTTTTTACAACAAGCCCGCCGGTTTCATCTATTTCCACGGCAACAGCGGGAGTGACTCTGCCCTTTTCAATATAGTTTATGTTTTTGCCGAGTATCATACTATGGCTTCTGTAATATTCTATAAAATCCGAATAATCGCCGAAAATAATATTTAAAAGCTCGTCTGCGACTGCGCCGATCAGCTCGGCTCGTTTTACATTCGCGTTCAGCGCTCCCGCATTTTCCACATCTTCGGGGAATGAAGCGGTATTTATATTAATTCCAATACCTACAACGATGCTCGTAACGATCCCCAGCTCAAAATCGGTGATAGCCTCCGTCAAAATTCCGCATATTTTGCGGTTTCGGCAGTAAACGTCGTTCACCCATTTTATCCGGGGCTTAACCTCTGTAAGCCTTTCAATTGCTCTGCACACCGCGACTGCTGCCGCCGTGGTAGCCGTAACGGCATTCTTCAAGCGGGTATTTGGATGAACGGCAAGCGTCATATAAATGCCCGTGCGGGCGGGGGAATAAAAGCTCTTGCCCTGCCTTCCTCTGCCGGCAGTCTGCCTGTCTGCCGTAACGAGAAATGTATCGTTCTCGCCGCCGTCTATGAGCCGCTTCGCCTGCGTGTTGGTGGAATCCACCTCAGGGTAATAAAAAACCTTTATATCGTGCTTCATCTCCGCCGCGATTCGGCTCTCGCTTATTAAATCATTATTCTCCGTAAGCGCATAGCCCCTGTTGGTAACGGCGCAGATATCGTATCCCTCTTTTTGAAGCGCCTTCACCGCTTTCCAAACTGCGGCACGGCTTTTACCCGCACCCTGTGCCAATTCCTGACCGCTAATATATTCTCCGCTCTCCTGCTGAAGGCGGTTCAAAACGTATTCTTTAAGGATCATTGTCAATCTCCAAAACCAATTGAGTTTACTATTCTTTAAGAAATAAACGAGCAGAAGATCTGCCCGTTTGGAATTAGTTATCCATAAAGAATATGGCAAAGGTCTTAGGGCCGCAATGGGAGGAAATGGTACAGCCCGCGTCCGCAATGACAACCTCTTTAAAGCCTTTGCCCTCAGCAACACCCTTGGCATACGCAACGATATCACCGCTGACACCGCCTGAATTGGCAATGGCGAGCCTCGTTTTATCCGCCCTTACGGCGGCATTCATACAATCGTTTATATACTGCTTATAGACCGCTTCGATCTTTCCGCGGTATTTTTTGGAAACGTCCAGCTTGCCTGTTTCCGTGCTTACGGCAATAGATATCTTTAGCCCAAGAACGTTTGCGCCGAAACGCTCAACACTGCTGCATCTGCCGCCCTTATGAAGATATTCAAGGCTATCCAGCACAAAGGTGGTGTGAAGCTTTGATACGAGACCCTTTATTCTGTTGGCGATTTTCTTCGCCTCAAAATTCTTGCTTCTGAGGTCGCACGCCTTGAGCACCAAAAGCCCCATGCCGGTGCAAAGGCTCTTTGAATCTATGCAATATACGTTATCGAATTCGGACGCGGCAACGAGTGAATTCTGATGGCTTGATGATATTGCGGAGGATAGGCTGATGTGAACTACCGCCTTGCCCTCATCAGTAAGCTTTTTGAACACATCATAATACTGAGCGGGAGTGACAGCCGCGGTTTTCGGCAGCTGACCTGTTTTTTTTACGTGATCGTAAATATCCTGGGTGTGGATCTCCACGCCGTCAAGATAAGATTCCTCTCCCAAGAGAATGGAAAGCGGAAATATAATAATATTTTGTTCCTTAATAATTTGTTCCGGTAAATCGCAGGTGGAGTCCGCTGTGATTACTATATCCATGTTAAAGGCCTTTCTTGTAAAATGGTCTATATTGTATCATCAATATTAAAATACATCAATAAATACTATCGATTATTTTAAACAATTAATAAAGATTTAATAATTATTCGCCGTACTTCTCTTTGAAGTCAAAGGGAACGAGCTCGCCGTTTACCACCTGATAACACTGTCCCTCGGCAAGAGAGAATATGGCTCTGTCGTGCTTGATTGAATCTGAATAAACGTCTATTACCCTTGCGTCCGGAAAGATTTCCCTGAATCGGCGCACCTTTTCCTCATCGCGGCAATTTTCGCCGATTATTATCCCTGTTTTTCTGCTGTGGCGCGTGCAGATAAGATTTTCTATGGGAAGCCTTTTCGCGATCTCCTCAAGAAGAAAATCCGGTGACGCGCTGATAACTACACATTCACGCTTTCTCTCAAAAAACCATTTGTGTACCTGCTTTTCGTGTCTGTTCCAGAAGCCCTTAACAGCCTTGTCGAGCGGGATAAGCGGCACGAACATAAAGCAGGTTTTCTTGAAATTGGTGAAGCTGATAAGCCTCAGTCTCATAAGCAGGAAACCGACCGCGATTATCGGCAGACAAACGATCGTCCACGGATAATGAAGGAGGCAGTAAAAAGCAAAAAGCGAGCCGCTGTCAAATGGAAAGAGCGTTTCATCAAAATCGTAAATATCCATTTCCATAATTTAAACCCTTTCGGCGTTGAAATCTATTTCAATTTTCCCCGCGCCCTCAAACTGCGTGAGCTTAACTCCCGCCGCTCTGAGCATTTTTTTGCTGGCGCGGCAGTTATCGGTATCCGCATACTTATCGCTTATGTAGATGACCTCGGAAATGCCCGCCTGGATTATCGCCTTGGCGCACTCGTTGCAGGGGAAAAGCGCAACGTAGATACGCGAGCCGCGCATATCTCTGCCGTAGGAATTCAGTATGGCGTTCAGCTCCGCGTGGCACACGAAGGGATATTTCGTATCGTTCTGACTGTCCGCCGTTCTCTCCCACGGGAACTCCTCATCCGAGCAGCCGCGGGGAAAGCCATTGTAACCAACGCTTACGATCCTGTTATCAGCGTTCACGATGCAGGCGCCCACCTGGGTATTGGGATCTTTGCTTCTTTTCGCCGAAAGCAACGCAAGACCCATGAAGTATTCATCCCATGAAATATAATCTTCTCTTTTAGCCATTGGTTTTCTCCTGTTATTTTAATTTGAATTTATTTAAGCGCTTCGAGGAACTCATCAAGCTCTCTGCACTCTGCGTCCTCTATTCTGCCCTCGTCTACAAGGCGTGTAATATCGGGGTCGATAGGCAGCTTGGCAAGCACGGGAAGCCCGGCTTCCTCCGCCGTCTCGTCTATCCTCGACTTGCCGAATATTTCAAGCTTTTTCCCGCAATCGGGGCATTCGTAGTAGCTCATATTCTCAATAAGACCAAGCACCGGAACGTCCATAAGCTTCGCCATGTTCAGCGCCTTATTCACTATCATTTTAACAAGCTCCTGGGGCGTAGACACAATTACGATACCGTCTATCGGTAAGCTCTGGAAAACGGTAAGAGCCACATCGCCCGTTCCCGGCGGCATATCAACGAAAAGATAATCAAGATCGCCCCAGCGAACGTCCGTCCAAAACTGCTGAACTACTCCGCTGATAACGGGGCCTCTCCAAACTACCGGAGCGTTTTCATCCTCCAAAAGGAGGTTTATGCTCATGATTTTCACGCCGCCCTCCGAGATGTTCGGGAGCAGGCATTCGCTGTCCTGCATCGCGCGGTCTGTTACACCGAAGGATCTTGGCACTGACGGGCCTGTGATATCGGCATCAAGCACGCCTACCTTCAGCCCCGCCTTCGCGCATTTTGCCGCAAGAAGGCAGGATACAAGGCTTTTACCTACTCCGCCCTTACCGCTGACAACGCCGATTACTTTTTTGATATTTGAATATTTGTTCATAGGCTTTAAAAAGCTCTGCTGCTCCTGCGCTTGAGAGCATTTCTGAGAACAGCTTGAACAATCGTGACTGCATTCGCTCATTTTAATTCACATTACCTTTCCGATAAATCTTTCGATTAAAGAGTTTAACATATAAATAGTATTTAATCAATAGCTTCTTATAACCGCTCTGACCTTGCCCAAAAGCGCAAGCTCTTTTGCGATTATGGGCTCGTAATCGTCATTTTCCGGCTGAAGCCTGAAGCCGCCGTTTTCTTTATAAAATCGCTTTACAGTAGCCTCATCGTCTATCAGCGCTACAACTATCTCGCCGTTTGAGGCAACGGCGCTCTGCTCCACGATCACTATATCGCCGTCCAGTATATGGGCGTTGATCATTGAATCGCCCTTAACGTGCAGGGCGAAATAGCTGCCTGAGCCGCTTAAGGAAACGGGAATATATTCCTCGATTTGTTCACTCGCGAGAATAGGCACGCCTGCCGCAACGGTACCCACCAGAGGAACATGCACCGTTTTTGCGCCGATACCCGCGAGCCTTATGGTGCGCTTGAGATTTGGGTCTCTGATAATATAGCCCGCCATCTCGAGCGCGTTAAGGTTATATTGCACCGTTGAGGTGGATTTCAGCCCCACCGCCGCGCCGATCTCGCGCACGGAGGGTGCAATCCCTCTTTCCGAGATCACCTGCTTAATGTATTCAAACACTTTTTTCTGAGTTTCATTTATCTTTTCCATAACAGACCTCGAATATATAAATTTTGATAAAATAATTACTTCAAGGAATAATATTATTCGCAACTATATTATCATATGGCATCATAATTGTCAAACATATGTACTATTCTATTCGCGATTTTCCGCTCACTTTCATTTCAAAAAAGTGTTGACAAACCACATTTTATATAATATAATCATTCTTGCTTGAAAAAAGGCGAACAAACGGCTTTATAGCTCAGTTGGCTAGAGCATTCGGTTCATACCCGAAGTGTCACTGGTTCGAATCCAGTTAAAGCCACCAACGGCCCGGTGGTCAAGAGGTTAAGACACCGCCCTTTCACGGCGGTAACACGGGTTC
>JAFLRY010000025.1 GCA_022511205.1 Eubacterium sp.
GGGAACGGAACAGATCAACCGTATTCTGCCAGAGCTTGTCAAACCACATCGGTGAATCCTCAGGCTTGCAGACAACGATCATTTCCTGCTTTTCAAACTGATGAATTCTGTAAACGCCCCTCTCCTCTATGCCGTGAGCGCCCTTTTCTTTTCTGAAACAGGGAGAATATGAGGTAAGCGTTTTCGGAAGCTCCGATTCGGGAGTAATAGTATCAATAAACTTGCCGATCATCGAATGCTCGGACGTGCCTATAAGATAGAGGTCTTCACCCTCAATTTTGTACATCATCGCGTCCATTTCCGCAAAGCTCATAACGCCGTTTACTACCGCCGAGCGGATCATAAAGGGCGGAATGCAGTAGGTAAAGCCCCTGTCGATCATAAAATCGCGCGCATAGGAAATAACGGCGGAATGAAGCCTTGCGATATCGCCCATAAGATAGTAGAACCCGTTACCCGCAACTCTGCCTGCCGCGTCAAGGTCAATACCGTCAAAGGTTTCCATAATATCGGTGTGATAAGGTATATCATAATCGGGAACTGCGGGCTCGCCGTATTTGTGAACCTCAACATTTTCGCTGTCGTCCTTACCGATCGGAACGGACTCGTCGATAATGTTTGGAATGGTCATCATTATTTTGGTAACTCTTTCCGTGAGGTCCGCTTCTTTTTTAGAGAGAGCTTCCAGCTCGTCTGCCTGCTCCTTTACCTTTTGGCGAAGCGCCATTCCCTCTTCTTTCTTGCCCTGTGCCATAAGTGCGCCGATCTCTTTTGAAAGCTTGTTTCTCGTGGAGCGAAGCTCGTCTGCACGCTTTTGAGCGTCTCTTTTTTGCTCGTCAAGCACTATTACCTCGTCAACAAGCGGAAGCTTCTCGTCCTGAAACTTCTTTTTTATATTTTCCTTAACAATTTCGGGATTTTCCCTAACAAATCTAATGTCCAGCATGGCTTATTCTCCTAATTTATTTGCTATATTTTTTAAATCTTCCTGTGAATAGAATTCAATTTCAAGTGTACCCTTTCCTCGGCCGTTATATACCTTAACTTTTCTGCCGAGAACTTCAGAAAGGGTAAGCTCTACTTCATCGTAGAAGCTGTCGCGCCTTGCGGCTCTTTTCTGTGAAACAGAAGCGCTTTTATCTCTTATTTTCGCTAAGCGCTCAACGTCGCGCACCGTAAGCTTATTACTGATAATGTTCTGCGCCGCTTCATAGATCATTGCATCATTATCAAGCGACAACAGCGCTCTTGCGTGACCCGCCGATATTTTTCCCTCGCGGGTCATATCCCTGACCTCCTGAGGCAGTCTTAAAAGCCTGAGACTGTTTGCGATCGCAGGTCTTGATTTGCCTACACTGGCGGCAACCTCCTCCTGTGTAAGTCCGCACTTGTCAACAAGCGCCTGCAAGCCCTCCGCTTCTTCGATCGGGTTCAGGTCTTCGCGCTGAAGGTTTTCGATGATGGCTATTTCCATCGTTTCTGTATCTGACAGCTCTTTAACTACAACGGGAACTTCGCGCACCCCCGCCATTCTGCTGGCTCGCCAGCGGCGTTCACCCGCCACCAGCTGATAGCCTCCGCCGGGAAGCGGACGAACGAGCAACGGCTGAAGCACGCCGTGCTGCTTTATGCTCTCCGCCAATTCGGCAAGGGCCGTTTCATCGAAAGTTTTACGCGGCTGGTCTTTATTCGGGATGATCTCGTTAAGCGGTAAGGTATCGGTCGAAACCATTTTTTCGGTATCGTTCTCCCTCATCAGCGCTCCCAAGCCTTTACCCAAGCCTGATTTTTTTGTCGCCATATAACACCTCTTTGATTTATGTCTTATAAAAAATTATTTATTGCCTCGAAAGAAATTCATTTGCGAGCTTTTTATACGCAAAGCTACCCTTTGAGTATTTGTCAAAATAAATTATTGGCATGCCGAAGCTGGGCGCTTCCGCAAGCTTTACGGTTCGGGGGATAAACGTTTTATAAGCTTTTGTGGTAAAATACTTATTAATTTCATCAACGATCTGCTTGCTTAAATTCAGTCTGCTATCAAACATCGTGTAAACAACGCCCTCTATTTCAAGGTGCTCGTTATAGTATTGCTTAACTGTCCTTATCGTACTTAAGAGCTGGCTCATTCCCTCAAGAGCATAATATTCGCATTGAAGCGGAATAAGAAGCGTATCCGATGCCGTCAAACCGTTAATGCTCAGAAGCCCAAGGCTCGGCGGGCAATCCACCAATATGTAATCATATTCGGCAACTATCGGCGCTAACGCCATCTTCAGCGCAGCATAACGATTGCTCTTTTCCGCAAGCTCCAGTTCCGCGCCGGCAAGATTCATATTTGCGGGAAGTAAATATAAATTATCAAATTCTGTTTTTATAATAACGCCCTTAGCCTGTGAACCGTTAATAAGGATGTCGTAGCTGGATTCATTGATCTCCGCCTTATCAACACCAACACCGCTTGTGGAATTTCCCTGGGGGTCTATGTCAACGATCAGGGTTTTATATCCCTTGTTCCCCAATACTGCCGCCATATTTACACAGGTGGTTGTTTTGCCCACCCCACCCTTTTGATTGAATATGCACACGGTTTTTCCCATAATGCACCTCCTTTTAAAGATTATAACATAAGTGCAAGTCGATAGCAAGCCGGCGAGCGCTATGCTACAATGTTCTCCGAAGCGATCCACTCTCCAATTGGGTCTCTGCTTCGTGAAGTTCTTTTTGAAACAATGTTCTCCGAAGCGGTCTAAATCTCCGATTTGGCACCCGCTTCGTGAGGTTATTTATGAAACAATGTTCTCCGAAGCGGTCCAAATCTCCGATTTGGCACCCGCTTCGTGAGGTTATTATACAATAATAATATCAAATATTCAATACAAAAGCAAAAAAGTTTCACGTGAAACGTTTTTCTTTGTATAAACAACAACTCTAAAACATATACCTGTTTCACGTGAAACATTCGCTTATTTAATTGATTATTATTCAACCATATGTTGTGTACCCCCGCAATCATATACACAACAGAAAAAACACAAGCAAAAAGCAGAATAGCCCACCGTCAGGCGGCAGGCTATTCCACGTGATGAAAAGAGGAGAATATGTTAAAACGGTTTCCCGTTTTAAGCGAAGTTGGTGGCTTTTTCTTTCAAAAGCGCATTTGGATCGTTTTTCGCGTTCTTCGGTATTTTAACGTAAAACTCAATATAATCGTCAGTTTCGGTCTTATTGCTTTCAGCAGGAATCCCCGCTTCTATCATTGTGTTGATGGCTTTATTCACTGTGTTAACGAAAATTCTTACATCTCTGAATATTTTAACAACATTTTTATGTGATTTCGGCTTCTTATAAATTATCGAATCAATATAAGCCTCTGTTTGCTCAACGTTCAGCTTTCGTTCCTTCACTGCTTCAAGCACAGTCCACATTTGTTTTTCAGATTCGCATCTTAATAGTGCCCGGGCATGGCGCTCTGTCAGATTCTCTTTTTCTATATGATATCTGATATCAATAGGAAGCTTAAGTATGCGAAGCTTGTTCGATAGGGCGCTCTGGCTTTTTCCGAGCCTTTTAGCGATCTGCTCCTGAGTTAAATTAAAATGGCTCTGCATATGGGCAATAGCTTGGGCCTCTTCAAAAAAGCTCAAATCAGCTCGCTGAATATTCTCAAGCACAGAATATATGGCGCTTTCCTTATAGTCACAGTCCACAACCACACAGGGTACGGTTTCCTGATTCGAAAGAATGGAAGCGCGAAGCCGTCGCTCGCCGGCAATTATCTCAAAATAATCACTGTTGTTTATCCTGCGGGCTAAAAGCGGTTGTAAAACGCCGTTTTCTTTAATTGAGTCAGCAAGGCTCAAAAGCTCATCTGTTTTAAACTGTTTTCTGGGCTGATACGGGTTCGGCAAAAGTTTTTCGGTTGGTATCCTGATGATTTCTTCCGCCATACGCCTCAGCTCCTTGAATAAATAATAGCACAGACTATTACAAAAAAAAAGGATTTCTTTTCACAGAAAATCCTTTTTAATCGACATAATGAAATTGTTTTAGAGAGGGGTGGTGCTTATTTTTTTAGACTTCCTCGGGTATTTTGTCGGAGTCTGCGAAACTTTTTTTATCATTACGAGATTTCGTTTATCGTCATTTGGAAGCTTAAGCAAAACCACCCTTTCGATTTCCCCGCCCATTTCTGAAACGGCATTTTTTCCTGTATCCGTTTCATCCTCAGCGCCCTTCATTGAGACGTAGATACCGCCGACCCTCACAAGGGGAATGCAGTATTCCGCTAAAATATTGAGCGGCGCAACCGCGCGGGTAAATGCCGCATCGTACTGCTCGCGATGCTCCGGCTGTTTTCCTATGATCTCGGCTCGATCATGAATGGTTTCACCGAATAATCCGGCTTCTTTGAGAAAGCCTTCAATGAACTTCAGCTTTTTCTCGATCGAATCAAGAAAAGTTATATTAATATCCGGGCGGGCGATCAATATAGGAAGTCCGGGGAAGCCTGCTCCGCAACCAACGTCGATCGTTTTCGCTCCGTTCTTTAAATCCATATGCGCAAGAGGGGATAAGCTATCGAGAAAATGCTTTATAACGATCTCATCGGGATCAGTGATAGCCGTAAGATTAACTCGTTTGTTCCAATCGACGAGCATCTGCGCCAGAAGCTCGAAACGTTCAAGCGCAGCGCCGTCAAGCGCAACGCCCATTTCCTCTGCCTTGCTTTTTAAATAGGATGTATTTATCATAATGACTCCAAAATAATATTAAGCGCAGTTACGTCCGCGGGATTTACTCCGCTGATCCTGCTTGCCTGCCCAAGATTTTGCGGGCGGATTTTTGATAGCTTTTCAACAGCCTCAAGCCGCAAACCTTTTAATGCCGAATAATCGATATCGTCCGGTATCCTTTTGCATTCGATCCTTCGCATTTCTTTTATCTGCTGTTCCTGCTTTGATATATAGCCTTCATACTTAACGGCGATCTCAACCTGCTCAAACACCTCATCGGAAAGATCCGGGCGGGTGATATCTACGGCTTTTAACGCGGCATAGCTGACCTGAGGTCTTTTAATTAGATCAATGATCTTGCAGCTTTTGCTCAGCGGAGCAGTACCGCAGTCAACGAGAATTGCCTGAAGCTCATCAGTAATCGGAAGCGAAGTTTTTTTGATCCTCTCAGTCTCCTCAGCAACAGCCTGTTGCTTTTCGATGAAACGCTTATATCGCTCCTCGCTGATGAGTCCGATTTCATAACCGATAGGCGTAAGGCGAACGTCTGCGTTATCCTGACGAAGCACAAGCCTGTATTCACTTCTGCTTGTCATCATTCTGTAGGGATCGGAACAGCCCTTTGTAACGAGATCGTCGATCAGCGTTCCGATATACGATCCGCCCCTGTCAAGAATCAGCGGCTCTTTGCCGAAGATCTTCCGCGCGGCGTTGATACCTGCGACTAAGCCTTGCGCCGCCGCTTCCTCATATCCGCTTGAGCCATTAAACTGTCCCGCGCCGTATAAGCCTTCGAAATCGTTAAATTCAAGTGTCGCCTTCAGCGCCGTGGGATCAACGCAATCATACTCGATAGCATATGCCGTTCGCATAACCTGAGCATGTTCCAGACCGGGGATAGTATGAATAAAATCAAGCTGAACGTCCTCGGGAAGGGAAGAAGAAAGTCCCTGTAAATATAACTCCTCCGTTTCAAGACCGCAAGGCTCAATGAAAAGTTGATGGCGTTCCTTATCGGCAAAACGAACGATCTTGTCCTCAAAGCTTGGGCAGTAGCGCGGGCCCTTGCCCTCGATCTTTCCGCTGTACATCGGGGAGCGGTGAAGATTTTTGAGAATGACCTCTTTCGTCTTTTCGTTGGTGTAGGTTATATGACAGCAAACTTTATTTTCGGGCGGTGTCTCAGTTTCAAAGCTGAACGGAACAGTATGCTCGTCTCCGTACTGCACTTCAGTCTTAGAAAAATCAACGCTTCTTCTGTTGACACGACCGGGTGTGCCTGTCTTAAATCTTCGAAGCGGGATATTCAGTTTTTTAAGAGCAACTGCCAGCTCCGTTGACGGGAACATACCGTCCGGTCCGCTTTCATAAGAAACGTCTCCGATATAAACGCGTCCGCCCAAAAAAGTGCCGGTTGCAATGATTACAGCTTTCGCGGTGAATATAGCCTCCAGCTTCGTTTTGAGTTGCCAAAAATTTTCATCGTTTTTAAATATATCTACGATCTCCGACTGCCTGATATCAAGATTTTCAGTCAGCTCGAGGGTGTGCTTCATCCCCTTGGAATACTCGCGCCTGTCGATCTGCGCTCTCAGTGAATGAACGGCCGGACCTTTCCCAAGATTCAGCATTCGGCTTTGCAGGCAGTATTTGTCCGCAGCCTTGCCCATTTCGCCTCCAAGCGCGTCTATCTCACGAACAAGATGCCCCTTAGAAGTTCCGCCAATAGATGGATTGCAGGGCATATTTCCTATCCAGTCAAGATTTATGGTAAATACGGCCGTTTTGCAACCAAGGCGCGCCGAAGCAAGCCCTGCCTCAATTCCCGCATGGCCTGCCCCAATAACTATAACGTCATATTGCTCTGAAAAATATTCCATATTCCTATGTTCCCGATTTCTTATTTTCCTACGCAGAATTTGCTGAAAATATTGTTAACAACCTCAACCGTTGCCTTTTTGCCGGTCAAAGAAAGCAACTCATTGATCGCGTCATCTATTAAAACGTTCACCGCGTCCCGTGTAATTCCGGAATTGATGCAAGTCAGCGCCTCATTGATGTCTTCAAGCGCCCTCTGGCAGCAAAGCTTTTGCCGTTGGTTTGCCAGCAGGGGAGCGGAAGCGTCAAAATCAGACGCGCCGATCACCTTTTTGATGACCGCTTCAAGTTCGCCCGTATCAGTACAATTCTTGGCGCTGATGAAAACGCAATCCGTAAACGCGGCAGTAATAAGAGAGATATCAGCCGCAGTCGGCAGATCGTTCTTATTGATTATAGCCACAGTTTTTTTATTTTTACATTTTTCTATAAGCCCGAGATCATCGTCGTTAAGAGGTCTGCTGCAATCAAAAACAGGAAGCACCAACATAGCGCTCTCAATTTTTTGATAAGCGCGCTCAATTCCGATGCTTTCCACCTCATCGTTTGATTCTCTTAGCCCCGCAGTGTCATTCAAATGTAAAACAAGCTCCCCAAGTCTTACAACTTCTTCCACCACGTCCCTCGTAGTCCCCTCGATCGTGGTGACAATGCTCTTCTCTCTGCCGGAAAGCAGGTTCATCAGCGATGATTTTCCGGCGTTCGGTCTCCCGACTATCGCCGTATCTATGCCCTGGATCATAGCCTGTCCGTTTTCGTATGTTTTAAGAAGCTCCTCAAGCGTGATTCTCGCCGATTCAAGCGTATCTGCAAGCGCCTGATCGTCAAGCTCGGGGATTTCCTCATCGGGATAATCCACCCACGCCGCCATGGAGGCAGAGGAATCTGTAAGCATTTCAAGAACGCCGTTTATCCTTTTACTGAGCGCGCCTTGGAGTGCGTTATATGAAGCCTTCGCCGCAGTCTCTCCCTGCGCGGAAATTAAATCGGCAACGCTCTCCGCTTGCGTAAGATCCATTTTGCCGTTTAAAAACGCCCTCTTTGTAAACTCTCCCGGCTCAGCCGGAACAGCGCCAGCGGCAAATATCGCCTCCAGCGTTTTTTCAATTATGAATAAGCCGCCGTGAACGGAAAGCTCAACAACGTCTTCTCCCGTATAGCTCTTTGGCGCGCGGAAAACCAGCGCAACGGCATCATCAAAGGTTTCGCCGTCAAAAATGATACTGCCGAATTTTGCTCTGTAGCCCTTTAAATCTGAAAGAGAGGAGCCGTCAAGTGGTCTGAAAACCTTGTCGGCCATACATATTGCCTTCTCTCCGCTAATGCGGATAACGCCAAGTCCGCCCGCCGCGTTTCCTGTTGCAACGGCGGCAATCGTCTTTTCCATAGCTCCTCCTTTTTTAAAATTGAGAATTTGGGCTTAATGCCGCATTTCCCGTTTGATATTATAAAATGCCTTGAAAAGTTATCAAGGCATTTCGTTGGTTGCAAAATTTAATATTAGTCCTTATTGACCTCGATCTTGCCGAATTTCGGCAGATCTGCGCGGTCAGACTTCGGCGCGGCCTTTTTGGCAGGCGCGCTGTTTGAGTTCTTCTTTGAGCGGGGACCGTTCGTAGACTGAAGAACAACTCTTCTGTCCTGACCATAACCGATAGAGAGCGATTCAACGCCGTCGATCTCCTGGATAGCGGTGTGGATTATCCTTCTCTCATAGGGGTTCATCGGCTCAAAGGTGTATCTTCTGCCGGTTCTTAAAACGTAGTTGGCGTTCTTGCGGGCAAGATTTCTGAGCGTTTCCATTCTCTTTTCGCGATAATTGCCAACGTTGATAACTACTCTAACGTATTTATCGCAGGTTTTCTTTACGGCAAGACCGGTAAGATACTGAAGAGAATCAAGCGTTTCTCCACGGTGGCCAATTATGATGCCGTAATCGTCACAGTCGATCTCCATTTGGAGCGCTCCGTCCGCAACGCAGGCAGTGATCTTCGCGTCCTCAACCTTGAGACCTTTAAGTATCTCCTGAAGATAAGCAATGGCGATCTCAGTGTCAATATCTGCCGCTGTGATTTTTTCGGCAACTTCTTCTGCGTCTGCCTGAACTGCCTTCTGAGCTTTTACAGTAGCTTCTGTCTTTGCCTCTGCCTTATCCTTTGCGGGCTTCTGCGCCGGCTTCTCTTTTTTAGGCGCTTCTTTCTTCTGCTGCGGCTTTTTCTCTTCCTTCTTTGCAGCTGGCTTAGCCTCATTATCCTTTTTCGGCTTCTGTTTCTTATCTTTTCTTGTATCGTTATACCATGCCTTTACCTGCGCGTCGCGTCCTCCGAAAAGTCCAAGAACCTTGCTTTTGGGCATAGCTATAACTTCTATGTTAATATCAGCCATAGCCGGAGCGTTGAGACCGGTTTTGGCTGCTGCGGTTGCTTCTTCAACCGTTTTTCCGGTACCGATAAATTCCTTTATCATTTGATCCTCCGATTATTCGTAACTTTGATTACTTAATTTTCTTGATGTTTTCCTCTCTTGAACGGCGTTCGATAGTGTTTTCAACCATAAGCCTTGCCTGGCTCTTTTTCGGCGGGAATGCCTTAGCAATGAAAATCTGCTGTAATATCGCCACAAGGTTGGAAATGATCCAGTAAAAGCCTACCGCGGCAGGCACCTGAAACGCTATGAAAAGCGAGAAGAACGGCATCATCAGCATCATCATCGTCATCTGACCCATCTGCTGTGCCATCGCAGGGTTGTTCTTTTTCTGAATACGCATCGAAACGAATGACGATCCGAGGGCAGTTAAAAACGAAAGTATCGGAACGATTACGATAATGCCGCCGCTCCACGTGGGAATTGCGGTCATATCAAGATTTCCGATATAAAGACCGGAGCGAAACGCCTCGATATCAGCGCAGTTTGCCTCAGTGAAAACGGCAGGGAACTGAGAAACCAAAGAATCCTTGAGCGTTTCCCAGTTTTCAAGTATGGAAAGCTGAATGTATCTCGCCTTATCGTCGAGAAGCGCTTCCACCGCCGTTTGTATCTCACCGGTAAGATCAGCAAAATTATTTATTCCGATAACGTATGAAAGGGGATAATAAATTATTCCCACGATACCCATAAGAAAAAGCATCTGAAAGAGCATAGGACCGCAGCCAAGCTGCATAGGGTTATGACCCTCGCGGGCATAAAGTGCCTGGGTTTCCTCGTTCAGCTTTTGCTGTAATCTCTGGCGCTCTCTCGGATCAGATACGCTTTTAGGATCGTATTTTTTCTGGATTTTTCGAAGCTTTGGCTGCAGTCTCGTGCTTTTAGACATGGTTCTCTGCTGGCGTATGTTCAGCGGAAGCAAAACAACACGTGTAAGCACCGTAAAAATTACGATGGCAAGAAAGTATTGATTGCTCAACAGCGATAAAAGGAAGTTCATACAAACGCCGAAAAGCCAATAAAGCGGCTTCAAAAAGCCTATGCCTGACGTAGCCGTTGCAAGTAAAACAGGATTAAACATCATCATTTACTTTCCTTGTTCATTTTTCTTTCTTTGGTGGTACGGGATCGTAGCCGCCCTTACACAGGGGGTTGCATCTTAATATTCGCCATGCGGCAAGGAGCGTTCCTTTAAAAACGCCGTGGATCTGAATGGCTTCTAACGCGTATTGGGAGCAGGTGGGAAAAAATCTGCACGCGCCGCCCGAAAACCTCGGGCTGATCGTCATCTGATAGGTTCGTATCAAAAATATCAACAGAGATTTTAACGGGTTTTTCATTTCAACACTCCCAGGCTTTTGAAATGGCTTTCCATCTCCTGATAAACCTGCTGCATTTTTACCTGCGTGGTTCTTGTGCGCGCAACGAAAACGATATCGTAATTTGCGTTGAACGAACCCCCAAGCTGAGCGTATGCCGCTCTGATAATGCGCCGAGCGCGATTGCGCTGCACTGCTCCGCCGATCTTCTTTCCGCTCGTTATGCCAACTCTCGTTTCCCTCTGCCCGTTTTTCATAACGTAGGTAACAAGACATGGCGATGCCTCGCTTTTTCCGCGATAATAAACACGGCGAAAATCCTTATTTTCCTTTAAGATGCTGCTTTTCACAATTTCATTTCCTTTAGGCAATACAGTTTGCTTTGCTATCCCTGCGTACAGTGGCAAACCTCCCGGTTGCGGTACCCAAAATTTTTATCGCTCCTAAAGGCGCTCAAAATTTTGACCGTTGCCGGTTCGATTGTCCCCTTCATCTCGCACTGCGAGCGGTCGCAAACGAACCCCTGTTAATTAGTAAGAAAGCTGCTTTCTGCCCTTCGCGCGGCGTCTTGCCAAAACCTTTCTGCCGTTTCTTGTAGACATTCTCTTTCTGAAACCGTGTTCCTTCTGTGCATGTCTTTTCTTGGGCTGGAATGTTCTCTTCATAATTTAGTTCACTACCTTTCACAGACTAAACTTGTCTTAATCTTTATAATCTCTGCACGGTATAGTACAGGAATGTGCGGGTAAAAGTCATAAACTTACACCAATAGCGTTAAACATTATATTACAAAAAAACAACACTTGTCAATATAAAACTAATAAATCTTGTTTTTTTTAAATTAGTATATTATAATAATACTACATATTGGGGTGTTGCCAAAAGCATACACTAACACAGCTTTAACGGAGTGATATTAATGCTTGGAATAATCGGAGCAATGGACGTTGAGATAGACGCTGTAAAGAAAAAAATAGAGAATTCTGTTGTCACGAAGCTTGCAGGCTGTGAGTTTGTCTGCGGATTTATTGACAGCGTAATGGTATGCGTTGCCTGCTGCAATCCCGGAAAGGTGAACGCCGCGCTTTGCACCCAGGCGATGATAGACAATTACGATATTGACAGTATAATTAATCTCGGCGTGGGGTGCTCTCTTTCAAGCGACGTCGCCGTTAAGAATATCGTGATCGCCGAAAACGTTTGCCAATATGATATAGATATCACCGCCCTCGGCGAGCCGAGGGGATATATCAATGGACTGAACGAAATCAAGATCGAAACGAATAAGGAGATTTCGGATAAGCTGGCAAGGGCGGCAGTCAGCTCCGGGGAGAAGATACGCCGCGGAACTGTAGCCAGCGGCGATACCTTTATAGCCAGCGGTGATCTGAAAACCATGATAAATGAACACTTCGGCGCGATCTGCGGTGAAATGGAGGGCGGCGCCATCGGCCACGTTTGCAGGGCAAACGGCATTCCCTTTGCGGTTCTGAGAACGGTGAGCGACGGCGGAGACGAAAACGCCCAGCTTGATTACCCAACCTTCAAAAAAATAGCCGCGGAAAAATCCACGGCTATAGTGCTTAAGTACATTGAAAGTGAAAAAACGCAGCTTGAATTATTCTGAGGCAAATGTATTTAAAATATAATTCTCCGCTTCCTCAATAAGGGTGTGAAGCTCAGTTTGATTAACAAAATCCTCGCCGGTGCGTGATTTATCATCCATAAAAACGAATCTCGCGTCAAGCATAGATATTGCGGCAGACGCAAGCTCGTGACCGATGGAATAATCAAGCCTGAACATCTCCTGAGGAAGCTTACCTGATTTCGCCAAAGTAAGCGCGCCGCGATAGATGCAAAGCATATAATAATCACTTATATACTGTGCCGTATCTTTTTCTGCGGAAGAAGCGGTGGCGATCTCAAGCAAAAGCTTCGTTGCCTGAGAGATCGTTGAAAATGACGTTCCGTCACCATCGCTCAGGCTACTACTGAAAAGATTTTCCTCGTCTATTCCGTATCTGCTTTCGGAAACGCCTAAAAGATAGTCGGTGGTCACTCCGTAATATTCGCTGCATTTTATAACAAAATCCAGTCCGCATTCCCTTATTCCTTTTTCATAGTGGCTTAAAAGCGCCTGGCTGATGCCGAGATCCTCAGCCGTTTTTTTCTGACTGCTGCCGCGTTCTTTCCTTAACTGCGATAATATTGCGGCAAATTTTGAATTCTTTTTCACATTGCTGTCAACCATTTTTACATATCCTTTTTCAACTCTTTATACACTCTGTATTATATTCTTTCTTGCGTACTAAGTAAAGCAAAACTTTGTTTTGTAAATAATTTGTAATTTTTGGCTTTGTTATGGGGGTTTTACGATGAAATCTTTCACCATTTACCTTTTTCGTCACGGACTGACTAAAGGCAATATAAACGCACAGTATATTGGGCATACAGATCTTCCGATAACTACAGGTAGTATATCTTCCCTAAAAGAGATCAAGGCGCGCCACCATTATCCTGAGGTTGAGGCGGTATTCGTTTCGCCCTTGAAGCGGTGTATAGAAAGCGCCGAAATAATGTTTCCGAAAAATAACCCCCTCGTAATAAACGATCTTATCGAATATAATTTCGGCGAGTTTGAGGGGCTCACCGCCGAAGATCTGAAAAACAACGAAGATTTTACGCAATGGCTTCGCGGCGATATGCACGCAAGACCGCCCTACGGCGAGAGTAACGCGGAATTTTTCGCAAGAGTTTGCTCCGCCTTTGAAAAGATCGTAGACGGCATGGTAAAGAGCGGAACAGAAACCGCCGCAATAGTAGGGCACGCGGGTGTGCTTATGGCGATACTTGCCTGCTACGGTCTGCCCGAAGCGCCAATGGCCCATTGGCAAATGGAAGCGGGCTATGGCTTCAAGCTTCGCATTACGCCGTCCCTTTGGATGAGGGCAAATAAATTAGAGGTTGCGGATACCGCGCCGATTTCGTTGAATAAAGAATAGAATAAAGACAACAAAAAACACGGACTTTTGATCCGTGTTTTTTTCGTTTGCTTTTTAGATTCCGTTTTGCGCAAACAAGACCGCTTCTTATTATCAGCTTACAGCTTTTTCCAACCGCTTGAAGCAACGCTTTTACCGGCAGTTGCCTGCGTTGTTATGCTTTCTATAAGGATAGGACTCTTGCTTTTTGCGGATATCTCCGCTGAAATCTTAACGTTTCCGTTATCCTGCTCCACGGTCTCAAGCCTTTGAAGCAAAACGTCGTTTGTCTCCATTATCTGCGATATCAACTCCGTCTTGAAGCCCGCCGCGCATTCCTCAGAGCATACCGTCCAAACCCGGTAAAACGCCTCCTCCCGCGCTTGTTTTGCCCTTGTTTTATCATATTTTCTCCTTCTTTTTATGGCTTCGGTGATCGGGTGGATCACAAGATGCGAAACAACTATCGTTGCCGCGATTATCGCGGCGTACCAGAATTTATCAAGACAGCAAAGCGTTCCCACGGAAGCTGCCGCCCAAACGGTTGCTGCCGTATTGATACCCTTTACCTTCGTGCCGTCGCTGAGGATAACGCCCGCGCCAAGAAAGCCGATACCTGAAACCACCTGCGCCGCTATCCTTGTAACGTCCACCTCTCCGTCACGAACGAGAAAAGAAAAGGCAGTAAAGGCAAAGGCGCCGACGCAAACTATAATGTTCGTTACAATTCCCGTGTAATGCCGCGTCAGCTCCCTTTCCGTGCCGATGAGCGCGCCCAGCAGGGCGGCAATCAGCATCCGAAAAAAGAAGCCCGCGATCGTTGAAATTGCGGGCATCTGAAATATATCACCTGATTAAAATTAATATGCGCTCAAGTTCTTGAAGCTGGGTCTGTTGTTCGCAAGAATTATATTCGTTTTGCCGTAGATCTTCTCCTGTAAAACCTGAGCGGCAAGCGGGAAATCCACCTTCCAGCACCATGTGTTAAAGAAATTGGAGCCTTTACCGCCTACACAAACCGTATACGGTGAGCCGTCAGCTCTCGTACCGTTTTGAGGAACCGTATGTTTAACGATGTTGTAACCGAGCCAACCGTGGCTAAGCGCGTACTCACCTAAAGAAAGTATCTCTGATTTTGTGAATCCTGTTTTTACATAGGGAAGCAAATTCGTTACAACACTCGTAAGCTTTAACATTGAGGCGTTTTTAAGCTGACTGAAAACATTGAGGAGTACGGTCTTTTGCCTGTCTGCACGGGCGTTGTCGCTGTCAATATATCTTATTCTGCTGTAAGCAAGTGCCTGTTCACCGTTAAGGTGCTTCATTCCTGCTTCACCGTCAATATAAACGTTGCCGTACCTGTCTTTGTGATTGTTTATCTCTTTTATTTCCTTCGCCGTCATTTCGATATCAACACCGCCAAGGGTATCGATGATCTTTTTGAAGTTTGAGAAATTAACTAAAACGTAGTTGTCTATATTGATTTTAAAGAGCCTTTCAACGGCGTTTATGTAGGTGGTAAGATCGCCTCTGGACATCGCCTCATTGATTTTGCCGTATCTGCCTGTGGACTCATCGCCGGGAACGAGTTCATAGTATGAATAAGTATCGCGGAGAATAGAGGTTAAAACAAGCTCTTTCGTTTCAGTGTTTACGCTTGCGATCATAACGGAGTCAGCTCGAGATCCTTCGTCCTTGATCTCATCACCGCGGGTATCCTCGCCGATAAGAAGCACGTTAAGGATATTCGTTGAAGAAGCAGGCTCTCCGTTATAATACCATTTTTTTGCCATGTCGCGATATGAGCTGGCGTACGAATCCTCATTAATATCGTCGAACTTAACTACGAGGTTATCCATCCCGTTCCACTCTTCAACCTTTGAGTTTTCGTTTCTTTCCCCTTCGTCCACCGTAATATTATCTAAAATATCATTGACGTAGAAAAAACCGAAAGCACCGGTGCCAACTATCGCGAGCACAAGAATAAGTATTACAGAAATAAGTATTTTTCCTTTTCTCGTTTTATTCCACTTTTTCTTGGATTTTGATTTTTTAGAGTTTCTTACAGGGGCAACGCTATTGTTCATAGGACGATCCTCCGCAAAATCTAAAATATTCACACCGCCGGCGTTGATCGCGTTTTCCTCGGTGTTCGCCGAGCTGCTTTGAGAATCCGAAAAGATTTTGTCAACCTCTTCAAAATATGATTCGCTTTCCTCGTGCCGGCTAAAGTGCGCGCCAACGGTTTGCGTGTTGACCGTTTCCTTTTCCGCCTCTGCAGGCGCTTCTGAAATCTGTGGTTCATCGTGTTCCTGAACAGGCTCTTCGTTGGAAGCCACAACTTCCGCTTCAGCCGCTTCGCTTTGAACAGCTTCCACATTTTCAGGAGCTGAAGGAATATCAGTTTCACTTTCTTCTTTTCGTTTGTTTATTTCACTTAAAATATCATCTACATCAAAAGGATGATTGCCCATAAGTTAAATTCTCCTCTCATCTTTCCAACAGGCAAAGCAAACTAATGCGTTTTATTCGTTTTGGATTTGATCTGCTTTGTCTTAAGCAAATACGATTTGCCAATATATACGCTAATATTATATAGTAATCCTTCGTGTATTGCAATAAGTAATTTTTATTTTAACAATTTGGAAATTTTTTGTCATAAAAAGCAGAAAAGGAAGGCTTGCTCCTTCCTTTTTTACTATTGCTGCTCTTGTTCTTCAATTACTTGTTCTTCGGTCGTCTGCTCTTCCAAGACTTCTTCCTCGTCGGGGAGCTCATCCGCCTCTTCCTCGAATCTGTCAACAACCGAAATGGTGGCGATCTTCTCGCCCTCGTTCACCTTCATAACCTTAACACCTTTGCCCGGGCGCTTGAAGGTGGATATCTGATCTATATGCGTTCTTATTACGATACCGTCGCTGGTGATCATAATAACGTCCTCTTCCTCGTTAACGGGAGCGATCATGGCAACCTTTCCGTACTGATCCGTGCGGTAATTGATAAGTCCCTTACCGCCGCGATTTTGAACGCGGTAATCGTCAAAGCTGCTCTTTCTGCCGAAGCCTGTTTCGGAAACGGTAAGAAGCGTATATCCGTCCAGCGAAGCGGCAAAGCCTACAACGTAATCATCCTCGTCAAGAGAGATCGCGCGAACACCTCTTGCTGTTCTGCCGATAAGCCTTGCGTCACTCTCGTTAAAGCAAATGCACATTCCGTTGTGGGTGGCAACCACAAGCTTTCTTTCGCCGTCGGTTATCTCAACGTAGGCAAGCTCATCGCCCTCGTCAAGGTTGATGGCGATAATGCCGTTTTGCCTGATATGCTGATATTCTCCGATATCGGTTCTCTTGATAACGCCCTTTTTCGTTACCATACAGAGATATTTTCTCTCTTCCTCCTGCGGGATCTTTACCATTGCGGAAACAGTCTCCTCTTTTTCAAGAGGAAGCAGATTTACAACATTAATACCCTTGCCCGTTCTTGAAGAAGCGGGGATCTCATATGCCTTTTTCTTGAATACCTTGCCCTTATTGGTGAAAATAAAGATCACGTCGTGTGAGGAGCAGGTGAACATCGTTTTGGCAACGTCCTCCTCACGGCGGCTCATACCCATAATGCCTCTGCCGCCGCGGTTTTGCGCCTTGTAGGTGTCAACCGTCATACGCTTCATGTAGCCCATATTGGTAAGGGTAAGGATCGATTCCTCAACAGGAATAAGGTCCTCGTCCTCAACGTCGCCGGCATAGGCGGAAATTTCCGTTCTTCTTTCGTCTCCGAATTTCTCGGCTATCTCGCGGGATTCAGCTTTGATTATATCGAGAATTCTCTGCTCGTTAGCAAGTATATCGAGATAATCCTTGATTTTCTCGTGAAGCTCTTCTAACTCGTTTAAGATTTTTTCGATTTCAAGACCTGCTAACTGACCGAGACGGTATGCAACGATAGCGGATGCCTGGGGATCATCAAAGCCGAATTTTTCCATAATTGCCTGCTTTGCTTCCTGCTGACCGCCTCTGCAGGCACGAATCGTTGCTATAACATCGTCAACGATATCTATAGCTTTGGCAAGTCCCTCTAAAATATGGGCTCTGTCCTGCGCTTTTTTAAGGTCAAACTGCGTTCTTCTTGTAACGATCTGCTTCTGGAAAGCGATATATTTCTGAAGGATCTCTTTAAGCGTTAAAATCTTCGGAACGCCGTCGTCAAGCGCAAGTAATATCGCGCCGAAGGTTACCTGCATATCCGTCATTTTATAGAGATTATTGAGAACCACCTGCGGGTTTGCGTCTCTCTTGATTACGATCTCAATATGCATACCGCGGCGATCGGAATAATCCTGAATATCGGCAATACCCTCAAGGCGCTTTTCTTTAATGAGATCGGCGATCCTCGTAATAAGTCTTGCCTTGTTTACGCCGTAGGGGATTTCTGTTACTACGATCTTAAACCTGTCGCCCTTCGTTTCAACGATCTCGGACTTTGCGCGAACGTAGATTTTTCCTCTGCCTGTTGAATACGCTTCTCTTATGCCCTTCGTGCCCATTATAATTCCCGCAGTTGGGAAGTCGGGGCCTTTAATATGCTTCATCAGGTCTTCAAGCTGAGCGTCGGGATTATCAATAAGGCAGCAAATTCCTTCTACTACCTCCATCATATTGTGAGGAGGGATATTCGTTGCCATACCAACCGCAATACCGGACGAGCCGTTTACCAGCAGATTCGGGAATCTTGCGGGAAGAACGGTGGGCTCTTTCGTGGTATCATCAAAATTTGTAGCGAAATCAACAGTATCCTTTTTGATATCCTCCAGCATTTTCATAGAGGTCTTGCTGAGCCTTGATTCCGTATAACGGTAAGCGGCAGGCGGGTCGCCGTCGATCGAGCCGAAGTTACCGTGACCGTCAACAAGTATATGCCTCATGGAGAAGGTTTGAGCAAGCCTTACCATAGCGTCGTAAACGGATGCGTCGCCGTGGGGATGGTAGTGACCAAGCACTTCACCAACGGTGGTGGCGCATTTACGGTAAGGGTTGGTGGGATAAAGGTTATTATCGTACATTGCGTAGAGAATTCTCCTGTGAACGGGCTTTAAGCCGTCACGAACGTCCGGCAGCGCACGGCTGACAATAACTGTCATTGAATAATCAAGAAACGCCTGTCTTATCTCGCTGCTTATTTCTACATCTACGATTTTTTGGTTATCATAGCGTATATCTTCGTTCATTTATATATCTCCTAATTGCCCGATGATAATGGGCTTCATAATATTTCGTAGCTTCTCTTATATATCCAAATTTTTAACAAACTTCGCGTTTTTAACAATGAAGTCGCGGCGCGGCTCAACGTTATCTCCCATAAGAATGGAGAAGTTTTCGCTGGCGCGCTGAGCATCCTCAATCGTAACCCTCAGCATCGTTCTGAATTCAGGATCCATCGTAGTTTCCCAAAGCTGTGAGGGATCCATTTCACCAAGACCTTTATAGCGCTGGATATCGCAGTCGCCACCGAATTCTTCTATCTTAGCGTCTCTCTCCTCATCAGAAAAAGCATAGGCGCTCTTTTTGCCCTTTGTTACTTTAAAGAGCGGTGGCTGAGCAAGATAAACGTAGCCACCCTCTAAAAGCTGGGGCATATAGCGGAAGAAAAAGGTCAACAGAAGCGTTCTGATGTGCGCGCCGTCAACATCGGCATCAGCCATAATAATTATTTTGTGGTAGCGAAGCCTGTTGATATCGAAATCATCGCCGATTCCTGTTCCGAGCGCCATAACAACGGGAATCAGCTTCTCGTTGCCTATAACCTTGTCCACTCTCGCTTTTTCAACGTTGAGCATTTTTCCCCAAAGAGGAAGGATCGCCATATGCTCTCTGTCTCGTCCTTCTTTGGCAGATCCGCCCGCGGAGTCTCCCTCAACGATGTAAATCTCGCATTTGCTTGGGTCTTTGCTTGTGCAGTCGGCAAGCTTACCGGGAAGCGAGTTGCTCTCAAGGGGGCTCTTTCTTCTGGCGTTATCTCTTGCTTTTCTTGCGGCTTCTCTCGCGCGGGAAGCGTCCAGCGCTTTATTGAGAATCGCCTTTGCCGTAGAGGGGTTTTCCTCAAAATAAGTCATCAGCTTTTCGTAAAGCATTGATGAAACAAGACCGGTTATATCTGTGTTTCCAAGCTTGCCCTTTGTCTGACCCTCAAACTGAGCCTCGGTCAGCTTAACGCTGATAACCGCGGTAATACCCTCTCGAACGTCCTCACCGCTGAGCTTTTTATCGCTGTCTTTAAGAATATTGAATTTCTTTCCGTAATCGTTAAAAACACGGGTCAGCGCTGTTTTGAAACCTGTTTCATGAGTACCGCCGTCAATGGTATTGATGTTGTTGGCGAAGGAATACAGTGTTTCGTTATAAGAATCGGTGTAGCAGATCGCCACCTCGGCACTTCTGTCATTCTTCGTGGTGGAGAGGTGTATAACCTCCTCCTGAATAGGATTAAGTCCTCTGCTGGTGTTGATATATTCAACGAAGGAGCGGATACCGCCCTCATAGCAATATTCCTCGCTTTTTTGCTCCTCGGGATCACCTGATCTTAAATCGGAAAGAGTTATTGAAAGCCCCGCGTTAAGAAACGCCTGCTCACGCAGTCTGTGCTCCAAGGTCTCATAATCATATACTGTTGTTTCCGTGAAAATTTCTTCGTCTGCCTTGAATCTTATGAGCGTTCCGTGGCCCTCCGCGTCTCCGATAATATGTAGATCGTTGACGGGAATACCTCTTTCAAATCGTTGGGAATAGATATGTCCGTTTTGGGTAACCTCAACCTCAAGCCACTCGGAAAGGGCGTTAACAACCGACGAACCAACGCCGTGCAAACCGCCTGATACCTTATAGCCGCTGCCGCCGAATTTACCGCCGGCATGAAGCACCGTAAGAACCACCGTAACGGCAGGAAGCCCTGTTTTTTCATTTATGCCCGTGGGAATTCCTCGTCCGTTATCACGAACGGAAATAACGTTATCGGGCAGAATATCGCATTCAATATGGGTGCAGACACCTGCAAGGGCTTCGTCGATAGAGTTATCAACGATCTCATAAACCAGGTGATGAAGACCTCTCGGTCCTGTAGAGCCGATATACATACCCGGTCTTTTACGAACGGCCTCCAAGCCCTCAAGCACCTGAATATCCTTTGCGGAATATTCCTCGGTCACAACCGTGTTGATATCCTCTTCTTCAAGAATCGTTTTATTTTCCTCACTCATAAGGTAAACTCCTGTCTCGTCCTCTTAAGCAGAGTGCCTGTGTTAAGCGGACCGATATAAATTTTATTATCAGTAACTATGAAGCTTTTCGGAAGCTCGTAGTTTACATAAATCACTCTTTTTTCTTTTTCGGCTTTTGAAAGATAATCCCTCGTTGCCTTATTGACGGTGGAGGTATCCATATCAAAAATGCCGATCACGTCTTTATCTTTAATAACGGTATCCTCGCCGATATGCAAATACATAAATAATTCTACCTTTTTTGTATATTGTAGGGGACGGCGTCCCCTACGTCCCGCAAGGAAGCAGGTTTAATCACCTAAAACTTTTCCGTTTGAAATGTGGATCGTCTTGCCCTCTTTTAATCTTAAAACCGTATTTTTATCACAACAGGTAATAAAAATCTGCCATTCTTTTATATGGTTTAGGATATAATCCTGCCTTTTTTCGTCAAGCTCGCTCATAACGTCGTCAAGCAGAGCTATCGGAACAATATCCGTAAGATTTTTTAAAAGGCTTGATTCCGCAAGCTTTAAAGCTATAACACAGCTTCTCTGCTGTCCCTGGCTTCCAAAGGATCGCGCAGATTTTCCGTTGATGAGTATATCAATATCATCACGGTGGGGGCCTACTCCAGAAACGCCGTTTAATACATCATCCGTTCTGCTTTTTTCGAGGGTTTTTATCAATTCACACTCAATTTCATCAGTCTTTAAATTTTTATATTCAAAAGCGCCTTTAAGCTGAATATCAAGCTCTTCTTTTCCGCCCGAAAGCCCTGAAAAAACTTCTTTAGCAAAGGGTAAAAGCTCTTCAACGTATCTTTGGCGTTGATAGATTATTTTCGCTCCTGCCTTGGCAAAATTTCTGTCCCAAATATAGAGCATATCGTGCAATTCGGGATTTCTCTGTAGATCCTTGAGAAGCACGTTTCTTTGGGTAAGGCAGCGATTATATTCCTTTAAAGCATTTTTATAATTTGCTCTTATCTGGCAGAGCGCGTTATCAATAAATTTTCTGCGCTCGGAAGGTCCGTCCTTTACCATAGAAAGATGAATGGGACTGAAAACTACCGCCTTGATTTCTTCGCCCAAAGCTGAAGCAGACTGTTTTTTTACACCGTTCAGCGTTGCGCTTCGTTTTTCCTTTATAAGAATTTCCGCGCTTTGATTTCGCTCATCATCGCTGAAATCAATTTTCAGGCGGGCGAAGTCTGAATGAAATTTTATTAAATCAGAATCCTTCGTTCCTCTAAAGGATTTAGCGCCTGTAAAAAGATAAATTGCTTCTATCAGATTTGTTTTACCCTGGGCATTCTCACCGTAAATAATATTAACATCGCTGAAATCAAGATTTAAGGCTTCTATATTTCTGTAATTTTCAATTTTGATGCTTTCAATCTTCATTTACAATTTTTAAATCTATATTCCTTACGGATACGATATCGCCGCTTCTGATTTTTTTACCTCTCGCCGTACATTTTTCGCCGTTTACTTTAATAGTTTCCTCGTCAATCATCATTTTTGCGAAGCTTCCCGTTTCGGCTATGCCGGCGAATTTAAGCAGACTATCCAGCTTTATATATTCTGTTTTAATTTTTATGATCTGTTCGTGCCTTTCGGCTATTTTAAGTTTAAGCTTCATTTTTTAATCTCATGGGAAGAACAAGGAATAAGAATCTTTCATCATTCACAGGCATGATTTTTACAGGGCTTACAGGCCCGTTTAATTCAATTCTTACCTGATCCGTATCAGCCGCGTTGAGCGCGTCTATCATATATTTTGAATTAAATCCGATTTCAACTCTGTTACCGCTCATATTTGCGTGGGTATAATCCACAACTCTGCCTATTGCGGAAACTGTTGAAACTCTCATTTCGTCATTATCAAAAAGACATCTGATCGGATTTTTCGTATTATTTTCAATAACGGGAATCGTTCTTTCAATACAAGAAATAGCCTCTTGCGTATTGATCAAAACAGTCGTTGTGCAGGTTTTCGGGATAGCTGCATTATAATCAAGAAAATCACCGTCTAAAAGCCTGCTTATTATGCTGTAATTCTCAATTTCAAAAATTATGTGGCGCTTGCCAACACTTATTGAAATATCCTTGTCACTGTCGGAACTCATTATTTTAATAAGCTCTCTTATCGTTTTCTTTGGAACGATAAAGGTTACGTCTTCACCCTCATATTTTATCGTCTCAGTTCTTACGGAAAGCCTGTATCCGTCAACACCAACGAGACGAAGCTGATTCAGCGTCATTTCGAATTTCAAACCTGTATGAACGGGCTTGGAGCTTTCATTTTCTGCTACCGCAAAAAGAGTTTGCATAACCATTTTTTGAAGTACAGACTGATTGATAAACAGAGGATATCCTCCCATAACGCTGGGAAGCTCAGGATAATCGTCCGCATCAATGCCGGTGATGTTATACTGAGCCGCGCCGGAGGTTATCAAAACGGAGGTTCCGTTTGTTTCAATACAAACAGTCTCGGAGGATAATTTTCTTATGATATCACAAAGAATTTTTGCGTTGATAACGATTGAGCCAGGTTCTGCTACAGTTGCGAAAAGAGTAGTATTGATTCCAAATTCAAAATCATAACCCGTAAGGCTCAGCGTTTCAGATCCGCATTCAATGAGAATACCCTCTATCGTTGGGATAGTAACCTTTGTGCTTACCGCTCTCATTACGTTATTGCAGGCATCGTTCAGGCTTTTAGTGTTGCAGGTAAATTTCATAATGATCCTCCGTTCAAACTTTTTTTATTAGTCATTCTTTTATTATTTGTAATATAGGCTGCGGAAATTGTTGAAAACTCAAAATCCGCATATTTTAAGCCAAATTTCATTTGATTTTTTTCAAAATAATTTGTTGAAAATTTGTTGCAATTGTTTAAAAATATTATTTTCAACATCGCACGTTGAAAATTTCAATGTGAAAAAGGAAAAAATTGTTTAAAATTATTCGGCTTTTATATTATTGATGATGTCGTTGACTTTTCTTTTAAGCCTTGAATCGTTATTCATATCGTTGGTGAGCTGTTCAATATTATAAAGGACCGTGGAATGATGCTTATTGAAATTTTCGCCGATCATTTCATAGCTTATATTCGTTACCTCGCGGATAATATATAGGGCAATTCTTCTTGCGTGAACGATATTTGCCCTGTGCTTATTGCTGTATATATCCTCTACGGAAACGCCTTCTGTTCTGCTGACTTCTTCAACTATTCTCTGAATAGTAACGGGAAGCGGCTCGATATCGTCGGTGGTAACGTCCTGAATAACCTTTTGTGCGAGAGCTATGGTAGGAAGATTTCCGCCGATTTTATTCATAGCGTAAAGCTTCTTAGTAGTACCCTCCAGCTGGCGGATATTGGTTTTGATTTTTTCGGCAATATAGGAAACCACCGTATCGGGAATTTCAAAATTAAGGAGTTCCGCTTTACGTTTGATTATAGCGCATCTCGTTTCATATTCGGGAGACTGGATATCTGCAAGAAGACCGTTTTCAAAGCGTGAGCATAAGCGTTCCGTTAAGCTTTGAATTTCTTTTGGCGGGCGGTCAGAGGTTAAAACAACCTGCTTTCCTTTTTCAACAAGAGAATTAAAGGTATGGAAAAATTCTTCCTCCGTGCTTTGCTTGCCGCCGATAAACTGAATATCGTCCACCAAAAGAACGTCTATATTTCTAAATTTATCGTGAAATTCATCAACGGTTTTTTTCCCTAACGCGTTGATAAATTCATTCGTAAAATCTTCAGCGCGAACATAAAGAATATGCATTGCGGGATAATTTTTATGTATCTGGCAGCAAATTGCGTTTAAAATATGGGTTTTTCCCAAACCGGATTTTCCGTAAATGAAAAGAGGATTGTAATTGCTGAAAATGCTGTCCTTCTTCATAGTGCCGCCGGGATTATCGGCAACGGCTATTGCGGCTCTGTAGGCAAATTTATTTGAAGGTCCTTCAATAAAGGTATCAAAGGTAAATTGATCCGAAGAATCATCGCTGTCTTTCTCTTCCGCCTCATCGCTGATATTTGCATTATCAAAAATGGTAGGGGAAGATGAATCGCAATCATAGAAAATATCAATTTTAAAGCCCATTACGGCTTCAAAAGCCTCAGTCAAAAGATTTCCATACTGTTCCATTACGATTTTCTTTTTAAGAGGGCTTGAAAGATGAAGAAAAACGGTGTTATTTTTAAAATCTGTTATATCCGCGTCTGAAAGCCACAAATTATAACCTGTTGCGGAAACGGCGGAATCTTTATTTTTACAATAGCTGAGAACAGCTTCCCATATATCTTTATAAGTATCCATTTATGTACCTCTTATATTTTTAAGTTATCATTAAATTTTTATATTAATTGCGGAAAATACATTATAATAGAAGTATTATAACATTAAAAATATTTTTATTCAATACTTTATATAATATTTATTATATATATATTTATTATATATAAAGTAAACTATTGTATTTGCTATCTTGTTTTGATATAAGAAATATTGTATAATACGGTAAGAAATATAAAAGAGGTCGTATGTATGCGAATTTTTAAAAATCGCGGTGATATATATATTCCGTCAACTACAATAAAATCGGATTTAGAACAAAAAATACTACTGGTGCTTCTTGCTTTTGGAGTGGCTTTTACTGCCGTATTTTTAGTTATAGTGGGAATCAAATACGATTTCTCCGTTAAAAAATTTTTTGCTCCGAATAATTTAGTAACTCAGGAAAATAACGAGATAGTTAATCTTCCGGAGGTTAGCGGTAAAAATAATTTTCTTTTTATTATGAGCAACTCAAATACGGATGAAATGTATTCCTGCTCCCTTATTCAGGTTGATATGGATGGCTTATCCTATAAGGTCTGCACGCTTGACAAAAACACTTATTCAGACGGAAAAAGCCTTTTTGATATTTATTCTGTCGGAGGCGCGGGAAACGTTATGAATGCCGTTAAAGCTCTGTTAGGAATTGATATAGATTTTTATATTGACGAGAGTGTAAATAATTATAAAAAAATGTTTGACGCGTTCGGCTCAATCGATTATCTTATTTTAAGCGATATAAGATATAAGGATACCTCCGAATACGGCTTCAATATTAAATTAAAAGAAGGAAACCAAATAGTAAACGGAGATACAGTTTCAAAATTAATAAGATATTATCTGTCTGAAAAAAACTACGATACAGTAAATGAAATAATTCTTACGGCGCTTTCTCAGCAGATAAATTCAAAAAATTATGACAAAAAGGAAAAATTATTTTCATTATTAATAGAGCTTTCAAAAACGAATATAACCATAACAGATTTCACAAAAAGTGAAAATAATTTAAAGGTGCTCTCCAGTGAAACAACAGGTGTTAACGTATATTCTATAGTGCCAATTTACGAAAGTAACAAGCTGACCACTGAATCAATAGACAATATCAAAGGATATTTTAAAAAATAAAAATTATGTACTCCAAAAGGCTGATCCTTTTGGAGTTCTTTTATAAAACAAGGCAAAACCTTGTTTCATAAAGAACCTTACATCATTGAGGTAACGGTATCAACGAAATCTGAAACTCTGTTTACAGCCTTTTGCATTGCTTTTTTAGTGCTGGCGCTGTTTGTACCCATAGAAGCGCTTGCCGCGGCAACTACCGATCCGACAGCCATAGCAACGCCGATACCTTTTATAACGTTTGCTGTTTTCTTTTTCATTAAAATTTCCTCCGCTAAAAAAATTCACGGCATTATTCCGTGCAATATTATTTTTAACGTTGAGGTTTTAAATAAAACTTTTAAAAACTGTTAAACAAATATATTTTTTACAAAAAAATGCCGATAAAAAATAATGAAAAAATGTTTTTTTTAGTATATTTTCCGCTAATGCAGCGGGTGAAATTGTTTATTAGTTAGATTTGCCACTGCCGTGGCAGGGCGTTACTCTCTTTCGTGTTGCGCAAGAGAGTAA
>JAFLRY010000026.1 GCA_022511205.1 Eubacterium sp.
CAGAATACGCCTAAAACGCATTATTTCACGCACCCTCGCCCATTTTTTGTCTTGCAATACGCGAGTATGGCTTCACCAAAGAAATTGACGATTGCACGCAAACTAATGTGTTTTAGGTGCGAAGCAGTTTAAAATGGGCTGATTTGGTTTAGATCAAGGCAAAAAACGCAGGAATACTTGCGTATTCCGAGTATTTTTAACACAGAGATAAGGCAAATCAGCCCATTTTGAACCGTGTTCGAATTTGGTTCACTTTGCCTAAAGGCGCGACAGCTTTTGCGAACTGCGAAGCCTCGAGCAGCGCGGATTTTTCGCAACCGCTCGGAGCGGACGAAAAATCAAGCGGCGCAGAGCATCCGCTTTTCTGTAAGTAAAAAGTCATACGATGGTTGCCGTTTTACCTATAGGTGTGATTGCTATATGTGAACTGCTAAGATTGTGAAGTTGTTTCGTTACGAGATTTGCTATGCAAGTAACCAAACAATTTTAATTAACTTTGAGCGCAAGCACAATTATCGGCATCGTCGTTACATAACTTACCGTTGAAAAGCAAGTTGCATTATATAAATGAGTTTTCAAATCATTTGGCAAAGTGTGTGTTTATTGTACTGATGCAATATTGCAAAACTTCCGCAGGTAATAGTATAATGAATGTATAACCGGATAATTTTCAAGTATAGTAAGGGTGATTTTGTTATGAAAATACATTATTTTCAAAGGTATCATGAGAAGGAAAATGTGGCTACAGCAAATACAATGCTGCTATTATCACGGCTTTATCGCTATTCTCCCGATAAATTTTTCTACTTTCTGAAATCACAGTTCTTCCTCAATTCTTTTGAGCCGGAGATCGTGTTTACTTTACAAGAAAAAAGAGGAAATGTAGAAAGCGTGCCAGATGCAACAATTACACAGGAAAGTTTTAAAATCGTTGTTGAAACTAAAACATCTGATTGGTTTTATACGGATCAGCTGATGAGACATTTGGCTTCATTTTCAGATGAAAAATACAAGGTGCTTATCACATTGGCACCGGAATTGATGGCGGAATCTAAGAAAAAGGCTTTTGAAGAACAGCTAAAACAATATAATCTTACGCAAGACTATCCTATTATACATATAAATACTACATTTGAAGATATTGCAAATGCTATCTTGGAAATTGTTGATGAAAAAGATTATGAGATGCAGGACATACTTGATGACTATCTTAATTACTGTTATAACGATAATCTCATCATTGTATCGGATGCTTGGAAGTATATGAGAATGCAATTAGCAGGTGTAACGTTTGATTTTAATATTCGTGAAAATATTTATTACGATAATATTGAGCGTGGATTCAGGGCTCATGATCATCTGGGTTTATATAAGAATAGAAGCGTACGCGCAGTTGGTAAAATTTGCGCAAGGATTACTGCCGTTCAGGATGAAAACGGAATAATGAAATATGAGGCGGAATTTGGTGAGCTGACCGAGGAAAGAAAGCTAAAAATTTGTGAAGCGATTGAGGACGGAAAAAACTATGGATATGATCTTTCAAAAGCGCACAGATACTTTTTTGTGGAAAAATTCTATGAAACGGATTTCAAAAAAATAACACCAAGGGCGCCATGGGGTTCGCGCATATTTGATTTAACACAATACTTGCAAACGAATGAGTTGCCTGATACACATAAAATTGCAGAGCTTCTTAGAACAAAAACATGGGGTTAACGGCATAAAAACAACCGACGATTTTCAAAAGAACATCGTCGGTTGTTTTTATTTCTGTTTATAAGATGTTAGATTATGGAGTTTCGTGGAGTACGCCGTCCTGCATATTCACAATGGTATCGGCGCGGGCGGCAAGCTCCGGATCGTGAGTTACTACGATCACGCAGCGATCCGTTTCGTGGGCAAGTTTTATCAGAATATCCATAACCTGCTCGCTGTTTGCTTCGTCTAAATTGCCTGTGGGTTCATCAGCCAGAAGCACCTTCGTATCCATTCCTAAGGCGCGGGCAATGGCAACCCTCTGCTGTTCTCCTCCCGAGAGCATTGTTGGGAAACGATCCGCCATGGTCTCCGGCAAGCCCACCTTTTCGATCAGCTCAGCCGCGCGCTCCTTTGCCTCTGCAGGGCTGATACCGCGAAGCTCCATGGGATACATTACGTTTTCCGCCACGGTGAGCAGGGGGAACAGTCGAAAGCTTTGGTAAATAACAGCAACTTTTTCTCTGCGGTACTGCTCAAGATCCATTTTTGAGGTGGATATGCCTTCACAGAGCACTTCTCCAGCCGTTGGCAGATCAAGCCCCGCCATTAATGACAGGAGCGTCGTTTTGCCAGAACCGGATTTTCCCATAATTGCATGGACGGCGCCGGTTTCAAAGGAGTGGGTGATACCCTTTAATACGTTGTTCTCCTGATACTGAGTTTTATATGTATATTGTACGTTTTGAAGCTCTAAAACAGCCATTTCGTTTCCTCCTTATTCTCGTTCGGAAAGCAGTTCCATAAGATTTATGCGCCCTACGGCACGTATGGAGAGCGCGCAGCCCACAAGATAGCAGATTATAAATATCGCCGTAGTCAACCAAATAACCAAAAGCGGCTTAAACACCATCAATATCAGCGCGCCTATTAAGCACCCGAGTATACATAGCATTCCCTGTTCTGCAAAGAAGGTTGCGAACACTCTTCTGCGGGAAGCGCCGAGTCCGCGCAATATGGCAAATTCCATTCGACGGCCGTTTATCATCAGCCATGAAATGATAAAGCCGATCGCCGCTACCGCCAAAAACAGCACGGGGAACAGAATGCTTCCAAAGGTGATGTAACGTTTCAGTCCGCTGAGGGTTTCGGTAAATTCCTGATCCGTCATCAAAATAGTAATTCTGTTGCGATTGATTTTGCCTACCTGACTGTAGGAATTCTCCACCAAGAAGTTTTTAAACGGTTCAAGCTCGTAAGCGGACGTTAAGGTAAAGCGGCAGGTTTTAAAGTTTGTGAGGCTGTAATAATACTTGTCACGCTGTTGTGCTGTGGGAAAGACGTGATTAATGTACTCGCCGTCCTCAAATAAATCGGAGTCTCCCGTGACCTGATCTGAATTACACCAGAAGCTGAGGGGAACGTAAATGTTTGATTTTTGACCGGTTTGCTGAAATGATCCAACGATCTTAATAGGAACGGTTAACGTTCCCTTTCTGACAGTCGGGTCAGTGATGATGGATGCGGGATATCCAGGCCCCATATCAAGCGTCAGCCAGATCATAATTTCAGTTTCATCACCAAGCCTGAGACCGTTTTCTTCCAAAAAGCTCCTGCTTACAAGAGCCGGATAGGTTGGGATAGGTTCTCCGCCAAGGTACGCATTAGCCGGGAGAGAAGAATAACGATCGTTGATTCCCGCAAGCTCAAGATCAATAAGAGCGGAATAATCTTCAGAACCGGCAAGGAACGGCACGGTAATGGAATCCGTGTTCCATTCCTCAGGTAATCCATCGTCATATATCCATTGGTCATTATCTTCCGTCTGATCGTCATCGATCCATTCGTCGTTATTCCAATCGTCATTGTTCCAATCGTCGTCTGTCCAACCATCGTTTCCATCGTCTGTCCAGCCGTCATTGTTCCAGTCATCATCGGTCCAATCATCGTTGTTCCATTCATCTTCGTTTTGCCGGTCGTTTTCTTCCCAATTGTCAACCACCGGCGGCCGTTCTTCCTTTGGACTTAAGTCATACCCACGCAGTAAATTGTTGTCTGCCAAAAGCGGATAGGTGGGATATGGCTCGTTTCCATAGCGAGTATAAGGAAGATTTATAAAAATGAGACTGCGTAGGATAGAAGGAGTTTCTGTATCTGCCAAGAAGCTCTCGTCCCAGCCCTCCAACCATTGGATCTCCGGTCTGTCGGTATAATAAAACTCAGGAATGGAGGAAAGGCTGTTTGCCGCCGTCAGCGCTGCTTGATTTGATATCCAGCCGTCTCTGGTCTCGATTCCATAAAGAGAGTTTACGAAAGCAGGCGTTTCACCTGTCCAGTATTTCCAGCTCAAAGACACGGATACGTCTGATAACATTCCTGATTTCCAGAGCTTTTTTGCGTTAGGAATTGATAAAACAAGATTTGAAGCGCTGCGCCCGTTGAGGGTCACTACCTGCCCCTCTATGCTGCTGTTTTCGTAAAGTTCATCTAACTGATCATTCCAACCGGAGGCGCCGATCGCCATCAAACCGATCAGCATGGTAAGCACAAGCACCGCCGCCGGAACTACTGCCGATCTATATCCTCCGCGCTTGGCGGAAAGCAACGCAAAACGCATGGCGCCTTTTCCGAAAACGCTCGTTTTGCCTTTTGGAAGTCTGACGGTGGTTTTGCCTTTTTTGAGCGTGTCCTCTCGCTTTGCCTGGCGGAGAAACGCAAGGCAAAGGATCAGCGCAGTCAAAAATACCGCCGCGCCGACTGCTAAGGCATACCATATTGAAATACCGGTAATGCTCGGCGTTTCACGGACAATTCCGAGAGCGGCGTTGCTGTAAAGCGTGTCTGTTGAAAAAACTTTTTGCGCGAGAAGTAAAGCCAGGGCGGTAACACCGTTCAGCGATAAATATCCCACTGCGGTACCTATCACGGATGAGGTTAGGGCGACAAGCCCTGCTCCGGACAGGAGCCATTGACGGATCTTCCTTTTAGGCGTTCCCAAAGAAACCATTATTTTTACGGATTCCCTCTGCCTGCCAACAAAAAGGTATGCAAACAGGAAAAGCACCGCCAGCGCCGCGCAGAGCGTTGCCAGAGTCAATACAACGGCAGTGGAGCGCAGATCGCGAATAGGCTTAACGGCCGAGGAATATCCCTGATCGTAGAGCGTTAAACGCACCTGATCCGGCATTAGCTTTTCCATTTCGGAAACAGCTTGTACGGCAAGATCGTTATCAACCACTGCTCTGCCAAGCTCGTAGCCGTAAAGGTCTCCCGAAAAATTGCCTTCGGCCTTTGATACCCATATATTACCGGGATGGTCTTTATGAGAATTTGTAATGCCTACAACTTCTAAAACGCGCTTATCGTCTGTTTCGGTCAGATCGTAACGATCCTTCGTATTTGACGTAAGCATAGAAACGTTTATTTTATCCCCAACGCCTATGCCCATATTTTCGGCAGCAGAGCCGCTGAGCAGACATACTCCCGGCTCGCCGGCCATCGGAAAACGCCCGTCTTCTAAATAGAGAGTGCTTTGCTGGAAAACCTCCAAGGCGGCAATGTCATCGCTGGAAAAGATTTTGACGGAATTATTTGCCATACGGTAGAAATCCGCGGTTTTTGTAAACAAGCTGTCCTTCAGCGCGGGATCATCGTCTCCGGAAAGCTCTAACCATGGCTTTGTTTCGCAGCCCTCGTAAAAATCTGTAACAACGAACAGGTGATTCGACGTATTGGAGCTTACAAATTTTCCGTGAAGCAAATACGATTTTCTCGTTCCGATTTCAAAAACGAGGTCACTTTGCCCCGGATCGAAAATGCTGAATATGCCTTCTTTTCCCTCTCTTGTGTAGAGGATATTCCGTATTCTTCCCGTATATTTTCCGTTTTCCAAAGCAACCGGATTGGATACGACGATTACGCCGTAATCATTGTACGGAATGTTGCCTCCTACGCGCTTGTAGCCCTCCAGATACGCCATGGCTATATCAGGGCGCTCCCAAAGCATTACGCCCTCTACGGAGGAAACGGCTTCGTCGTCAAGCGCCGCGGCCGCCGCTCTTGCAAGCTCGTCCGCCGCGTTCTCATCGGGGTAATCCTCGCCCATATATTCAGCTAAAATGATAGACGTATACGTCTCGTTAAAGCGCGTTATCAACTGTTCGCAATACGTCCATATTCCAACGCCGAGTACCAACGCAATTGTAAGGATCAAAATCAGTAAAGCAAATAGCCGTGTGCGGCCCTTGGCGCGTAATGCGGTCAGTATTCCGTATCGAGCTGTTGTCATAGTGTTCACCCCTATATAAAACTATTTAAACACTATATATAGTATATTATACGCTATCGTGCATTGCAATACATTATTGGGCATACTTTATAAACAATTGATAAATTTTGCAAAAAAATTTGTTGCTTATTGCCCAAACATAAAAAAGCAGATACCTGCGAAATGCGGGTATCTGCCGTTTGTTTTTTTTAGATTAATAATTTTCAGCGTGAAGCTCGAAATAGCTCTGGGGATGATTGCAAGTGGGGCAAACCTCGGGAGCGTTGGTGCCTACAATGATGTGTCCGCAGTTGCGGCATTCCCAAACCTTAACCTCGCTCTTCTCGAATACCTGAGCAGTTTCAAGATTCTTGAGGAGAGCGCGATAGCGTTCCTCGTGGTGCTTCTCAATAGCGGCTACCAAACGGAACTTGTGAGCAAGCTCGGTGAAGCCCTCTTCCTCAGCGGTCTTAGCGAAGCCCTCATACATATCGGTCCACTCATAGTTTTCGCCTGCAGCGGCGGCAGCAAGGTTTTCAGCAGTGTTGCCGATGCCCTTAAGCTCCTTAAACCACATCTTGGCGTGTTCTTTCTCGTTATCAGCGGTCTTAAGGAACAGAGCAGCCATCTGCTCGTAGCCCTCTTTCTTAGCTACGGAAGCAAAGTAGGTGTACTTGTTTCTTGCCTGTGATTCACCGGCGAAAGCAGCCTCAAGATTCTTTTCGGTCTGCGTTCCGGCATACGGATTTTTCTTTTCGCTCATATTTGTAATCTCCTTTTTAAATTTATATGTTTTATTATCTCACGGCTCGTTTGATTTGTCAATAAATACAAATTGGATATAAAATTAATAATTTGTAAAAAAATTATCAAAAGTATAAGGAAATCGAATGATTTCAGTTGTATAATAGATGAAAGAACTTTTAAGAGTTCAAATGCAGGAGGAAACCATATGGATAACGGTGCAAGTAGCTACCGCCGTTTTCTTGATGGTGACGAAAGCGCCTTTGACGAAATTATAAAGGAGTTGTTCGATAGCTTAGTTTTTTTCATCGACCGTTACGTTAACGATTACCACGCGGCAGAGGATATTGCCATTGATTGCTTTTCCGATCTCGTGGTAAACAGACACCGTTATAATTTTAAGGTAAAGCTGAAAACTTATCTTTTTATGCTGGGCAGAAGCCGAGCCTTAAACTATATCAAGCACAGAAGGGTGTTGACCTTCGTTGAGCTTGATGAAGCGGAAAATATATCGGCAGAGCAGGGGAAGCTTGAGGAAACGCTTCTCGCGGACGAGCGTAAGAAAGCAGTTAACGAAGCGCTGAAATCATTGCCCGATGACATGCGGGCGGCGGTCCACCTTATTTACTTTGAGGAGCTGACCTATGACGAAGCGGCAGGGATAATGAAAAAAAGCAGAAAGCAGATCGACAATCTTTTATACCGCGCCAAAAAGGAGCTTCGCGTCATTTTGAGAAAGGACGGTGAGCTGTTACTATGATGAATTTTGAAGAACGCAAAGCGGAGATTTTCCGCCGAAGCGATGAAAGAATTAAAACAAGAAAAAGAAACAGGAAAAGAATTTTGCTCAGTTGTATGTCGCTGGCGATATTCGTTTCGGTAATAGGGGCCGTTGCCGCGCCTTCCTTGATGCGGGAGTTCACCAAAAAGTCCGAAGCCTATTGGAGCGATGGTCTTACGGAAGAATTGCCGTATGAATCATCCGTAGACAGTGTAGGAAAAGATATCGAAGCGAATAGCGTTTTGTGCTTCGGCGGTATTTCTCTTAGTATTCCGGATGGCTGGGAATATGATACCTTTGAGGGCGACGATAATTTTTCCCCAAACAGTGAGGATCGGTATTACGGCATTGGAATATGGCCGAGCGGTCACGGCGGAGGCAAAATAACAATTGAATTTTGTCCCTATTTCGGAGTGTGCGGAACGGGGCTTACCGAGAAAAAAATCACCATTGGAAGTTATGAGGGCTTGATCGGAAGCTACGACAAAGGCAAGACGTGGTGCTTCATTGCTTTAATCGGCGATCAGCGTGATTACGTTATTTTAAATGACGGCGCGGATGAATGGTGGGGCGATTACGGCAACGAGGCAATGGCGATCCTTGATACCCTTGTTGTTGAAACCGATATCGAGGATACCGAAAATTAATTACAAAGGAGCGTAACTATGAAAAAAACAAAAATAGGGTTATCGGCAATTTGTTTATTGCTGGTTTTCGCAATGATATTCAGCTTTGCGGGCTGTGCCGTTGAGGCGCAGGCGGCTGATCTTATGGCGGGTATAAGCGCCAAAAGCGTATCGGGCAAGGCAACTGACGATCGTTTCATCAGCTCGCAGGCGGAGCTTGCCGTGAAGCTGTTCAAGTCATGCGTTGATGGAAGCGATAATAGAAATCTGCTGATCTCGCCGCTTTCCATTCAGCTTGCGCTGGCGATGACCGCCAACGGCGCGAACGGACAGACGAAAGCCGAAATGGAAAAACTTCTCGGCGGAGATATTCCGCTTGAGGAATTAAATGAATATCTCTATACCTATGTAAAATCTCTCCCGTCAGGGGAGAAATACAAGCTGGAGATCGCCAATTCCATATGGTTTCGTGACGATGCGGAGCGGCTCACCGTTGAAAAGAGCTTTTTACAGACCAACGCCGATTACTACGGCGCGCAGGCGTATAAAGAACCCTTTGATCAGCAGACGGTTAAGAATATCAATGATTGGGTCAATGAGCACACGGACGGTATGATCAAAAAAATTATTGACGAGATCGCTCCCGATGAAGTGCTTCATCTTATCAATGCTATCGCCTTTGACGCGGAGTGGGAAACGCCCTATGAAAAATTCTGCGTTAATGAAGGGGTTTTCAACTCTATTTCGGGCGATGTGCGCAACGTCAAAATGATGCATTCCACTGAGCATAAGTATATTGAAACCGATAACGCAAAGGGTGTTATCAAAAATTATAAGGACGGCAAATACGCCTTCGCCGCTCTGCTTCCCGATGAGGGCGTTGATCTTTATGATTATATCAACAGCCTTTCGGCAGAGAAGCTTATGGCGGCGCTGGAGGGTGCCGAGATCGAGCCGGTCATCACGGCTATTCCGAAGTTTTCATATGAGTATGGTTTGTTTATAGAGGATATCCTCGCCGAGCTTGGAATGCCCACCGCTTTCAGCGACGAAGCAGATTTTTCGGGAATCGTAGGGACTTCCGATGAAATACAAATCAGTAAAATTCTCCATAAAACCTTTATTTCCGTTGATGAGCACGGTACGAAAGCCGCCGCTATCACCGACGTGGCGACGAAGGATAGCGCGGCTATGATGCCCGAAGATCAAAAAGAGGTTATCCTCGACCGCCCGTTCGTTTATATGATAATAGACAATGCAACAAATCTTCCCATATTCATCGGAACGGTTACGGATATTCAAAAATAAGAAAATAAAAAAAATAAAAAGGACACCAATCGAGGTGTCCTTTAGTTTTATCTGTATTTATTCAAAATCGTAATCTATCGCAACGGAGCTTTCCATAACCGAGTGCATATATTTTTTAACGGTGTTGCAATGGTAATCGTCGTTCTGATAGATATCCAGCGCTTCTCTGTTTTCAAGTGTTACCTGAATAAAGAGATCGTAGGAGCGGGGAGAGCCGAGGAAATCCGTTCCCACCTCCAGCGCTTTAACGGTGTCTACCTTGCCCACCATAGACAGGATCATTTCCTTTGCTTCCTGCTTCTTTTCCTCGCTGTTGTCCTTCAGCTTGAAGCATACAACGTGCTTTATCATAAAATCATTTCCTTTCATAAAATAATGCGGAGTTTAAAAAACAATAGGCGGAAGTTCTCCGCCTATTAAACGTTTTATTATTTTGCAATATCGTAAGCGCGGGATTCGCGGATAATATTAACCTTGATCTGACCGGGATATTCCAGATCGGATTCGATCTTCTTGGCGATCTCGCGGGCGATAAACGGCATCTTCTCATCGCTGACAGCGTCCGGCTTAACCATAACTCTGACCTCGCGGCCCGCCTGAATGGCATATGCTCTTTCAACGCCCTCAAAGCTGGTTGAGATCTCCTCAAGCTGCTGTAAACGCTTGATATAGCTTTCGATGTTTTCGCGTCTCGCGCCGGGGCGTGAAGCGGAAACGGCGTCCGCCGCCTGAACGAGGCAGGCAACGATTGTCTTGCACTCGATCTCGCCGTGGTGAGCGGCAATAGCGTGAACGACCTGCTCGTTTTCTTTGTACTTGCGGGCGTATTCAACGCCGAGGGCAATATGAGAGCCCTCCATCTCGTGGTCGAGCGCCTTACCGATATCGTGGAGAAGTCCCGCGCGGCGAGCCTGCTTTGCGTCCGCTCCGATCTCCGCCGCCATAAGTCCTGCGATATAGCTGACCTCAAGGCTGTGCTTCAGCACGCTCTGACCGTAGGAGGTTCTGTATTTAAGCTTACCGAGAAGCTTAACAAGCTCTGGGTGGATCGAGCCGCAATTCGCTGAAAGAACGGCCTTTTCGCCCTCCTGCTTGATGATCGCGTTGACCTCTTTGGTGGATTTTTCAAACATTTCCTCAATGCGGGTGGGATGGATCCTTCCGTCCTGCACGAGGCGTTCAAGAGTGAGCCTTGCGATCTCACGTCTTACGGGATCGAAGGAGCTGATCGTAATCGCCTCAGGGGTATCGTCAATAATAAGCTCAACGCCCGTGATGGTTTCAAGGGAGCGAATATTTCTTCCTTCGCGTCCTATGATCCTTCCCTTCATCTCATCGTTGGGAATGGCTACAACGGAAACGGTTGTCTCCGCGGTGTGGTCTGCGGCGCAGCGCTGAATGGCGGTGCTGATGATCTCTCGTGCGAGAACATCACTCTGATCCCTGATGGTCTGTTCATATTCGAGGATCTTCTTGCTCTTTTCAGTGTCAAGCTCTTCCTCAAGGGTGCTCAAAAGCTGTGCTTTTGCCTGCTCCTGGGTAAGGCCTGAAATGCGCTCCAGCATATCAAACTGGCTTTTCTTGATGCTATCGATCTCATGTAAATTTTCTTCAGCTTCCTTGAGCTTGGCGCTCAGGTTTTCACTCTTTGCTTCAAGAGAATCCGCCTTCTTATCAAGATATTCCTCTCTCTGGTTAAGACGGTTTTCCTGCCTTTGAATTTCGCTTCGCCTTTCGCGAATCTCCTTATCCGCGTCAGAACGCAGTCTGTGAATTTCGTCCTTTGCTTCGATAAGGCTGGCTTTCTTCGTTGCTTCCGCTTCAGACAGCGCGTTGTTTATAATTTTCGTTGCTTCCTGGGTGGCAGAGCCGATCTCCTTTTCGCTCGTTTTCATTCGAACGTAAGAGCCTATAACGAAGCCTACGCAGAAAAACAACACCGCGCATACAACGGCGATAATAATTACCGTTCCAAATTCCATAGTCAATAGCACCTCCTTCTGTTAATAAATTCTTTTGAGCGATCATGCGCTCGGTTTGATAATCATCAGAAAAGGTACAGTTTAAATGCAATTAAGGTTGAAGCTCTTGTTGCAGATGATAATATCCAATCTGCCAACAAAATATAATGCTTTTCCACTATATAGAACTTCCATAATATAATACACCCATATCTTGTATCTGTCAAGTTTTTAAACCTATTGTTTGATTTTTCGACAGCTTTTGATTCTGATAAACGCAAAAAATTAATCATAATTCGAGTTGACTTATCAAAAAATAATGATATAATGTATTTGATAATTAAATCGCAGACGGGAACAAGACTGCGCAAACTTTTTATTCAGAGAGTGCTTTAAACGCTGAGAGAAGCATATGAAAAGCCGTAAGCCACCATCCCTGAGAGCCGCTAATCACGGCCGTTTCGCCCGCGTTAAGGGCTTTGAGCGGCGCGAACTTCGCGCAATTCAGGTGGAACCGTGGAAATTATTTTCACCCTGTATTTTTACAGGGTGATTTTTTATTATTTAATAACAGGGTTCTGCATTGCGTAAGCAAGGCGGGTCCTTATTTTGGAGGAAAAATTATGAAATTAACACTTAAGGGCGGAGAGGTTCGCGAATTCGCGAACGGACTTTCAGCCGCCGACATCACGAAAGAGATCTCAATGGGTCTTTACAGGAACGCCTGTGCCTGCAAGATCAACGGCGAGGTAAAAGATCTCAGAACCGTTATTGACACAGACTGTGAGCTTGAAATATTAACCTTTGACGATGAGGACGGCAAGCACGTTTTCAACCACACCGCTTCCCACATTATGGCTCAGGCAGTGAAAAGGCTTTATCCGGAGGTCAAGCTGACCATCGGCCCTGCCGTTGACAGCGGCTTTTACTACGATTTTGACTGCGGCGAAAAGCCCTTTTCTCCCGAGGATCTGGAGAAGATCGAAGCTGAGATGAAGAAGATCGTCAAAGAAGGCTTGGAGCTTGAGAGATTTGAGCTTCCTCCTGCCGAAGCGATTGCTCTTATGGAGGAAAAAGGTGAGTCCTACAAAATCGAACTCATCAACGAGCATGCGGGCAAGGGCGAGAACATCAGCTTCTATAAGCAGGGCGAATTCGTTGAGCTTTGCGCAGGTCCTCACCTTATGAGCGTTGCGCCCGTTAAGGCCTTCAAGCTCACGCAGACCACCGGCGCCTACTGGCGCGGAGACGCTAAAAACAAAATGCTCTGCCGCGTTTACGGCACGGCATTCCCCAAGGCTTCAATGCTTGAGGAGCATTTAACCGCCCTCGAAGAGGCTAAAAAACGCGATCACAACAAGCTTGGCAGAGAGCTGGAGCTCTTCACCACTGTTGACTATATCGGTCAGGGTCTGCCCATCATGCTTCCCAAGGGCGCTAAGATCATTCAGCTTATGCAGCGCTGGGTTGAGGACGAGGAAGCAAAGCGCGGCTGGCAGCTTACCAAAACGCCCTTTATGGCGAAATCCGATCTTTACAAGATTTCAGGTCACTGGGATCATTATCAGGACGGTATGTTCGTTCTTGGCGACGAGGAAAAGGATAAGGAGGTTTTCGCGCTCCGTCCGATGACCTGCCCGTTCCAGTATCAGGCTTATCTCAACAAGCCCCGTTCCTACAGAGACCTTCCTCTTAGATATGATGAGACCTCAACACTTTTCAGAAACGAATCCAGCGGCGAGATGCACGGCCTTATCCGTGTTCGCCAGTTCACGATCTCCGAAGGTCATCTTATGTGTACTCCCGATCAGCTTGAGGATGAGTTCAGAGGCTGCCTGGAGCTCTGCGAATATATGCTGAAAACCCTCGGCCTTTACGAGGACGTTTCCTTCCGCTTCAGCCAGTGGGATCCCAACGACAGGGATAAGTATATCGGCACCCCGGAGCAGTGGGATGAGGCGCAGGGCGTTATGAAAAATATTCTTGACGATCTCGGTCTTGAATACAAAATCGGTATCGGCGAAGCGGCGTTCTACGGCCCGAAGCTTGATATCCAGATCAAAAACGTATTCGGCAAAGAGGATACCCTTATCACCATTCAGATCGATCAGATGCTTGCCGAGAAATTCGGTATGGAATATACTGACCGTGACGGTGCGAAGAAAAATCCCTATATCATTCACAGAACCTCTATCGGCTGCTACGAGAGAACCCTTGCTCTGCTCATCGAGAAATACGCAGGCGCCTTCCCAACCTGGCTTGCTCCCGTACAGGTTAAAATGCTTCCAATCGCTGATCGCCATTTGGATCGCCTTTACGAGATCAAAAAGCAGCTTGAGGCGGCGGGACTCCGCGTTGAAGTGGATGACAGAAGCGAAAAGATCGGCTTTAAGATCCGCGCGGCTCAGCTGGAAAAGGTTCCCTATATGCTCATCGTGGGCGATAAGGATATCGAAAACGGCACCGTTTCCGTCCGTTCCAGAAAGGACGGCGAGCAGGGCGCAATGAGCGTTGATGAATTCCTCGCTAAAATCACAGAGGAAGTTGCAACGAAGGCACTGTAATAATTATAATTATTTAAAAGGCGGAAGGATAAACTCCTTCCGCTATCTTTTTATTGACTTAAAATTCTAATAATGCTATACTGTGATTGCGAGAAAAAATTCTATACAATTGAACAACTTATAGGCGAAGTATGTCTGTTTTTATTTTTATAAAAACACATGCTCCTATTTGACATGCTTCGCAAAAGTTGTGTTGAATTTTTTCTCGCAGTTGGAGCTGTGTGTTTTTTGCGCGTGGCTTCGGCTACGCGCTTTTTTTATTGGTAAAAATGCAGGTTCATAAATAACCATTCTGGTTAAGTGAATTTCAGATTTTATAAAACCTGCATTTTCGGGTGCGTGGCTCTTGCTACGCACCTTTTTTTGAAAGGAGTTTTTCTATGCCAGCCTGTGCGTTTTTCGGAAACACAAAGGATAAAGATATAACGGTAGATACTTTAGACGCCATTGCCGATTTATTTGAATATTTGATAGTAAAGAAGGGCGTCAGGGTGTTTTACAGTACCGCCAAAACTGATTTTGATTCCGCCTGCGAGGATGTTATCGGAATTCTGAAAAAGGAACACCCCGATATCGAGCTGATAAAAATCGCGGGAAAAAACGATAAAAAACAGCGGGACGATCCTGCTTATGACCACATTATAAATTTTGAAAACAACAATTACAGAAAGCGCTATATATACACTTCAAGGCTTGTGGAGTATATTTTGATTGATACGGTGGTTGCGAGCGGACCGAGAGATACTCTTTTCAGTGATATATTGTTTACCAACCGTCATAGAATTGATGATGTTAATATCATCACTCTTAAGTGGGTTATGAGAAAAAGAGAGGAATATTACAAACCGGAATAAATATAAAACCATCCCTCAGTCAAACATCATCTTGACTGAGGGATTATTTATACTTCAATTTTAAGCTTTGAATACTTATTCATAAAGCTTTCGATCGCCGCTTCGTAGGTTTTAGGATTGGCATAATAGCTTCGCGCGTGAACGGCGTTTTCCACCGTTATCATTTCCTTTTCGGTGCAGCAGGCGTCGTAAAGGATTTTCTCCATATAGGTGGGTACGAAATCGTCGCTTCCGCCGTGAATGAAAAGCACAGGCTTCTTTGCGTTTTTTACGGCTTGAAGAGGGGATGCCTCTTTAAATGAATATCCCGCAAAAATTTTGCTATATAAATTGCAGATGTGCATAATAGGGAAATCGGGCATATGAAAAGAGGTTTTAAGCTGATAGGAAAATTCGTCCCACGCAGAGGTATAGGAGCAGTCGGCAATCACGCCTTTTATAGCTTCGTCCTCCGCGTGTTCACTCATCATCAGCACCGTTGCGCCGCCCATAGAAACGCCCATAAGGAATATGTCAAGACCGGGGAAACGCTCTTTGGCGTAATCGACCCAAAGAAAGCTGTCTTTAGATTCGTGGGTGCCGTAGCCCATGAATTTTCCGCCGCTGTCGCCGCAACCGCGGTGATCGGGCAGAATAAAGGTGTAGCCGTTTTTATAGAGATATTCGGAGATCAGGCAGAATTCTCCGATACCCCAGCTTCTCGCGCCGTGACAGGCAAGGATAAGCCTGCCGTTGCTCTTTTCGGGCGTGACCACGCGGGCGATAAGCTTTTCGCCGTCGGGCGTGTTGATTTCAACAGTTTCTATCGGCATTGCCCAAAGCTTCTTTTCCGCCTCTGCCGCCGCTTTATCGTAATCATTGGGGATTTTATTACCGGCGATAGCGTTAAGGATAAACTTCGGCACGGGGATAGTTTTCCGCCATACGAGCTGATTGAAGATAAATCCGCAGGCGATAAATAAAATCAGTATTACCGCGGCAATCACCGAGCAAGCTATAATTAAGATTTCCATTCTAAATTATCTCCTTTTGCAGACGAACACGTTCCAGCCCTTTTCCTCGCGGTTTGAGATTATCTCAAAGCCGTTTTGCTCAAAGGATGCGATCACTTCGTCCTTGCGGCTGTCTATTATTCCGCCCGTAATATATACGCCGCCGTCCTCAAGAAAATCGGCGACCTGCTTGTTGAATTCCATAATGATATCGGCAACGATATTGGCAACGATAATGCTGAATTTCCCGCTTACCTTATCGGAGAGATTGCCCTCAACCGCATTGAAAACGGGCGGTCTGAAGCCGTTTTCCTCGGCGTTGGCAAGGGCGGTTTTAACGGCAAGCTTATCGATATCAACGCCGAACGCGGTTTTCGCGCCGAGCAGCAGGGAAGCGATGGAGAGGATTCCGCTGCCGCAACCGATGTCAAGCACGGTAGAGGCTTCGTCTACGTAGTCCTCAAGCGTTTCAAGGCATAGCTTCGTGGTGGGATGGCTTCCCGTTCCGAATGCAAGCCCCGGCTCAATGTTCAGCACCTTGCGCCCGCCCGCGTCGTAGGCGTTTTCCCAGATCGGGCGGATCAGCAGCTTTTTACCGATGGGCATAGGGTGGAAATACTGCTTCCAGTTGTTCACCCAATCCTCTGTTTTGCAGTCCGCGATATCAATAGTGTGGTCGATTTTTTCAGCGTTCAGCCTGTCTGTAATAAAGGAGACCGCCTCAAGCGGATTCTCGTGGGGATTGATATAAACGTGGATAACGCCCTTGCTCCTGTCCTTTTGAAGCAGGGATTCCTCAATGAGATCAATATGGGCGATCTCGAAAATCTCCTCATCGAGGGCGGAGTAATCCTCAATATAAATTCCATAGGGTACCACCATATTGGCGATAGCGCCCGCCATGTCGATATCTTTTGTATCGACTGTAATTCTTATTTCAGTCCAGCTTTCAAAAACGTTTTCCATATGTTTATTCTCCGAGATTTACTTTGTGTTCCGTTGCGGAAAGGCCGTGGTTATAGAGCTTTCTGTTGTCAAGCGCCCACTGCCTTTCCGTAAAATCGCCGGCGGAAACCTTAGCGGTGGCGGCGTTTATTTCAAAAATCGTTGCGTCCAGCGAGTCAAGAGCGGAAAGTATCTCCGCTTCCAAAAACATCGGCCTTACGGGAGAGCCGAATTCGGGTACGCCGTGGTGGCTGAGTATCATATGCTGAAGCAAAGTAACCTTTTCTCCCTCAATGCCAAGCGCCTTTGCCGCTTCTTCAATATACATAGCGCCTTTAACAAGGTGACCTATCAGCTCGCCCTCAGCGCTGTAGCCCTTAACGAGACCCGTTTTGCTGAGCTCAAATTCCCAGGTCTTGGCAACGTCGTGAAGTATCGCGCCCGATAAGAGAAGCTCTTTGTTGATATTTGGATATATCCTGCATATCTCCTCAGCCATTCTTACTATGGATATCGTGTGGAGCATAAGGCCGCCGATCATCGCGTGATGAAGCCTGAAGGCGGCGGGGCAGGGGATAAGCAGATCCTTTTTGTCGCTCATTATTTTGGTTACTATACTTTTTAGCTCATTATCATTGAATACGCTGACGCGCTTCATAAGCATATCATATATCTGCGCGCCGCCCACCTCTGAAGCAGGCACGAGATCTGCTATATTGTAATCATCTGTAGCGGCGGCGGGGCGCATCTGAGACACCCTGAACTGATCCTTTCCGTTATACTGCTCTATAACGCCGCGCACTTTTACTATCATTTCGGCTTCATACAGCTTTTCTCCGTTATAATCCCAGAGCTTTGCGGATATTTCTCCCTCCTTATCTCCCAAAACGAGATCAAGATAGGCAGAGCCGTTTTTCGTCTTCTTTTCCTCACATTTTTTTAGTATTGCAAATCCGTCGCACATACCGTTTGGCAGACTTTTAAAATTCATATGTTTTCACCTCGGATTTTCTTTTATCTAATTATATACCATAATACTTGTGAAATCAATTAAATTAATATTAAGTACGGTTTACCGTTCTTGACAAAAGCCGCACGGCTTGGTAAACTATAATTTGTATTAGTATATTCAGTAGCTTTGGAGGCAAAAAATGAATTTCGCTGATAATTTATGTATGAATTGTTTTGAAAGATTAACGCAGGGAAGCGTTTGCCGTAATTGCGGTTTCAATAACGATTCCATCAGAGATATGATCTATCTTCCGCTTAAGGCTGTTTTGCAAAACAGATACGTAGTGGGCAACGTGGTTTCATATGGCAGCGACGCCGTAACTTACGTTGGCTATGATGCGGAGCGCAGAGCGGCGGTAACAATTCGTGAATTTCTTCCTAAAAATATAGCAAACCGTCTTGAAGGGAATTTTGACATTCACGTCAGGGAAAGATTCAAAAAGAATTTTATGAGCTATAAGAATTCCTTTATTCACCTTTGGGAAACGCTTAAGGAACTCAATTCTCTTTCCGCTGTAATACCCGTGGTCGACGTTTTTGAGGCAAACGGCACTGCCTATGCCGTGTGTGAAAAGATGGACGCGGTTTCGCTGAGAGAATTTCTCATAAGAAACCCCGATAATCATATTTTGTGGGACAAGGCAAGGCTTATGTTTATGCCTATTCTGACCACTCTTGAAAATCTGCACGCCAAGGGGATAATCCACGGCGGCATCAATCCCGATAATCTCGTGCTTTGCAGAGACGGAAAGGTACGCCTTGCGGGCTTCAGCATCAGCGAATGCAGCGAATCGGGCGGCGATCTTGAATTCACTCCCGTGGCGGGCTACAGCGCCCTTGAGCAGTACCAAAACAGTCACAGAGTTTGCCCTGCAACGGATATTTACGCCTTTTCAGCCTGTATTTACAGAGCGCTTGTAGGCACCAATCCTCCCGACGCAACCGATAGGGAAACGAACGATAAGCTGATGATCCCCAACAGCATTGCCGAAAAGATCCCCGCCCACGTTATCAGAGCCCTCGGCGGCGGGCTTCAGATATATCCCGAAAACAGAGTTCAGAATGTTGAAGATTTCAGAGAGCTTTTATCTGCCGCTCCGTCAGTAGTTGCGCAGGCGGTTGCCGCGGCGGCTGCCCCGATAAACGAAAAATCACAAGAGGAAAAGGAAGAGGAAGCGCCCGAGAAAACCGATGATAAAAAGAAGTCATCAGGAAAGTTAAGAACTCTGGTGATCGACGTTATCATTTTGCTGATCGTTGTAGGCGTGGCAACTGTTCTGATAAAATTTGCCAATAAAGCTCCCGAGGAGAGCGGAAATACAACTGTTCCGACCGATGTGCAGAAGGTATCGGTTCCCGATTTCTGCACCGCAGGCTATACCGAGGAGGAAATATCGAATCAGGCGCTTTGGATGGCGCAGTTCCATATCACCTTTGAGTATGAATATTCAACCGACGTTGAGGAGAAGATCATATTCAAGCAGAGCGTAGATTCAGGTTCAGAGGTGGATACGGGTACAGAGATCGTGCTTACAGTCAGCAAGGGAATTGAAACGGTAAGAGTTCCCGACGTTGGCGGAATGAATAAGGATGACGCGGTGAGAGAGCTGGAGGCGCAGGAGTTTAAGGTTAGCATAGTTCCCGTTTATAATGACGGCACTCATACACCCAATACGGTCAAAACCAAGGGCGGCATCACACCTCAGGAACAAACGGTAGTCGCCAAGGGCGAAGAGATCATCATTCAGGTTTACGGCGAAGTGGCTACCACAGAGTCCTCAACTGAGGCTGAAGCAAATCCCAACCAAAATCCGTAATAAAAATAAACAGCCGAGGAAATGAAAATACATTTCTTCGGCTTTGTTTTTTGTTAATTTGATACGGAGTTTCTGAACATATCGGATATTTCTTCCGCAAGCGATCTGTTTTTCGGAAGATCAAGATTGTAGTCCTCCGCCAAAATTTCGTCCGCCGCTTTGCGGCATAAAGTGAGCGTCTGCGTATCGCTCAGCAGGTCGGCGATTTTCATTTCGGGCAGACCGTGCTGCCTGTTGCCGAAAAAGTCACCGGGGCCGCGCTGCTTTAAATCTTCATCAGCGATTATAAAGCCGTCGGAATACTTTTTCATAATGGCAAGTCTGTTCTGCGCCGTGTCTCCCTTACTGTCTGAAACGAGTATGCAGTAGGACTGCGCCGCGCCTCTGCCTACTCTTCCGCGAAGCTGATGAAGCTGTGAAAGTCCGAAGCGCTCAGCGTTTTCTATCACCATAACCGTGGCGTTCGGCACGTCAACGCCAACCTCAATAACGGTGGTGGAAATAAGGATTTTTATATCGCCGTTTGCAAAGGCAGACATAACCTTGTCCTTGTCTTTCGCCTTCATTTTGCCGTGGAGCAGACCGAGATTATAGCCCTTAAAGGCGGTTTCGGATAGCTTTTCGGCATATTGGGTGGCGGGGAGCAGATCGTTTTCGCCCTCTTCAACCAGCGGGCAAACGATGTACGCCTGCTCGCCGCGGGCGATTGCTTTTTTCACGAACTCATATATGCGCTTATGATAGCTTGAATTCACCACGTCCGTTCTTATTTTCTGCCTGCCTGCCGGCAATTCGTCAAGCACGGAAATATCAAGATCGCCGTAGATCATCAGGGCAAGGGTTCGCGGGATAGGCGTTGCGCTCATAACGAGGGTGTGGGGTTCTTTGCCCTTCATAGCGAGATTAGCGCGTTGATCCACGCCGAAACGGTGCTGTTCGTCCGTGATAACGAGTCCGAGGTTTTTGAATTCCACGTCGCTTTGGATCAGCGCGTGAGTGCCGATAACAAGATCGGTTTCGCCTTCCATAAGGCGTTTTTTTATCTCGCGCTTTTCCTTCGCCGGTGTGCTTCCTGTGAGGAGATCGATTCTGAAACCCGCCGGCGCAAGAATTTTTGAAAGCGTTTCCATATGCTGGGTGGCAAGAATTTCGGTGGGAGCCATCAGCGCGCACTGAAACCCGTTTTTAACCGCGGAGTAGATAACGCCCGCTCCCACTGCTGTCTTGCCGCTTCCTACGTCGCCCTGAATAAGCCTGTTCATGGCGTATTCACCCTGCATATCATTCAGGCAATCCGCAATAGCTCTTTTCTGCGCGTTTGTGGGAGTAAAGGGCAGAAGCTTATAATATTCTTCAGTATGATCCGCTGTAACGGCAACGCCCGTTTCCGCTTTCTTTTTGCTTTTCAGCTTTATAAGACCAAGCTGAAGTATAAGCAGCTCCTCAAAAATGAGGCGGTATCTCGCCTTTTCAAGGCTTTCAAAACTGTCCGGCGAATGGATCTGTCTTATGGCGAAGTCACGCGGCACGAGGGCGTATTTCAGGCGAAACGCCGTGTCAAGAGTTTCATTAAGGGGAGGCAAAGCTTCTAACGCCGTTTTTATCACCTTGCCTATCGCCTTGGAATTCAGCTTGTCCGTGGCGTGATATATGGGGCGGATCCCTGCGCATTTTTCAGCGTCCTCAATGCTTGGTGAGCTCATTTCAGCAGAGGTCAGGTTTTTTTCTATCTTGCCGTAAAGTATGTAATCGTTATACTGCCGAAGGGCTTTTGCCAAATATTTATTGTTGAAAAGTGTAACGTGGATAACCGTTTCGCCGTCTGTAAAATTGCATTTGAAAACGGTCATTCCCTTTCGTATCATATGCTCCCTCACAGGGGTCATCAGCGTTGCCCTTATGCAGACGGTTTCTCCGCTTTCAGATTCCTTAACGGTGGTTAAATTGGACAGATCCTCATATTTCCGGGGATAAAAATTTATAAGCTGCCGAACGTCATAAATGCCGAGCTTATTAAAAAGCTCGGCTCTTTTTTCTCCAACACCCTTGATATATTTTATATCACTGTTAAGGCTTATCATTTTTACTCCACAGAAATAATGAAATAGTAGATCGGCTGTCCGCCGTTTACGATACGGATCTCAACCTCGTCGCCGTACTTTGCGCTGAGCTTTTCCTCAACGGCTTTGGCCTCGTCCTCGTTGGCGTCCTCACCGTAAATTATGGTGATTATACTGCTTTGATTCTTTTTAAATAATTTATCCGCGGATTTAAAGGCGATATCGGCAACGTTCTTGCCGGTAAATCTGATCTTGCCGTCGCAAAGACCCATTATTTCACCTTGCTTTATTGCCTTGCCGTCAACCTCGCTGTCGCGGGCGGCAAAGGTGACCTGAGCGGTGGAAACGTTTGCGGCCGCTTCCATCATATTCATCTGGTTGGAATCCGCGTCATCGCATTCGTCAAACATCAGCATTGCGGATATTCCCTCGGGAACTGTCTTGGTTTGAAGCACGCGAACCTCTCTGCCCTCGGCAAGGGGGATGGTCTGCTCAGCGGCCATAATGATGTTTTTGTTATTGGGAAGCACGAAAACCGTCTTTGCGGGGGTTGCCATAACGGCGTTTAGGATATCGTCCGTAGAGGGGTTCATCGTCTGCCCGCCGCTTACTACGATATCAGCGCCGATATCGTGAAACAGCTCAGTGAGCCCTTCGCCGGCGCACACCGCCACGAAGCCGTAATCGTTAACGGGATCTGCCTTTGGCATTACGGGGGCTTCGCCCTCCTTAACGCCTTCGTCCGCGTTTCTGTGCTGATAGCGCATATTGTCTATCTTAATATTGATGAGCGCGCCGTATTTAAGGCCTGCCTGAATAACGTTTCCCGGCTGATTTGAGTGAACGTGAACTTTGATTATGTCGCTGTCGTCTACCACAACAACGCAGTCGCCTATGGATTCGAGGAAAGCGCGAAGCTTCAGCGGATCCTTTTCCTTGGCGGAGGGGTCCTTTTCAATAAGAAATTCCGAGCAGTAGCCGAATTCTATATCGCCTGAGGCGCTGGCAACGGTGTTCTTATTTGGAGTAGAAACGGGGGTAACGGAGCTGCCGTCGATAGGTTGAACGATTGAATCGTTATCAAAAACGCTTTCAAAGCCCAAAAGGATAAGAACAAGGCCCTGACCGCCCGCGTCAACAACGCCCGCTTTTTTGAGAACCGGAAGCATTTCGGGGGTTTTGGCAAGGGTTTCCTTTGCGGCTCTGAGAGCCATATGGCAAACCTCCATAGGGTTGTTATCAATTTTTGCCTGCTCCTGTGCCGCCTCCGAAGCCTTGCGGATAACGGTAAGTATAGTGCCCTCGGTGGGCTTCATAACGGCCTTGTACGCCGCGTCAACACCCTCGGCAAAGGCTTTTGCTATTGCCTTTCCGTCTGCCGTTTCAAGCCCCTTGAAGGCTTTGGAAAAGCCTCTGAAAATAAGGGAAAGGATAACGCCGCTGTTTCCTCTCGCTCCGCGAAGAAGCGCGGATGCGCAGCGGGAAGCCGCTTCGTCTATGGTGCAGCTATCGGGCAAAACGGCCATTTCCTTTGCCGCAGCGCCGATCGTCATGCTCATATTGGTGCCCGTATCGCCGTCCGGAACAGGGAAGACGTTCAGCGCGTCCACCGCCTGGCGGCTGTTTGCGATATTGTTTGATGCGGAAATTATTCCGTCACGAAACATTCTGCCTGTAATCATTTGGAATGATCTCCTTTTTAGTTTATAGCGTCAACGAAAACATTGACCTTTGAAACCTTGAGATCCGTTGCGGATTCAACGGTATATCTAACCTTGTTGGTAATACTGTCTGCTATGGCGGCAATATTAACGCCGTAGGAAACGGAAATGTGCAGATCCACCACGAGACTGCCGTTGAGATTTCTGACGATAACACCCTGGCAGGGATTTTCGCCGTCATTACGGCTCTTTATCATCGTCTTAATGCTCTGCAGCGGGTTTGAGTTCACCATTCCCGTAACGCCGAAGCAGGATTGAGCCGCCTTGCCTACAAGGGTAGCAAAGTAATTGTTTGTGATCTCAATGTAGCCGTTTGGATTTTCAAATTTAACCATAAACGAACCTCCGTTCATAGAAGTATATTAATATAATAATACATTTTACAATTATTATCAAGTGATGATATTCACACTGCCGCGCTAAGATTTGAAATACCAGTTTTCAATATTGGCGAAGCAATCGTTGTAAGTTCCCTGCATATCGCCTTTCATCGCCTTGGAATAGCAGATCATACCCTCGCGGTAGAGCAGGGGAATATAGGGCATTTCCTCTGAAAACGCAAGCAAAAACGCGCCGAGATCAGCTTCGCCGTTTATATATTTTTCGTATTGCTCAGCTGATTTGCATTTGTCACTGTCTATGCCGTAATTTGTCGCTCCGTTTGAGGAGAAAAACATGTTAAGCGACATATCGTCGGTGATCTTTGCTTCACCGAGATACAGATCAAAGCTTTCATTTTTTATACGCTCCTCATATTTTTCGAAGGAGTCCGCAATGACGAGATTAACAGAAAAGCCCACCGCCTCAAGCTGCTGCTTTATCGTTTTGGCGCAGTTCACGCGGTCAGCATTTTCTCCGTTAACAAGAAGCGAAAGGGAAAGCTTTGAAACGCCGCTTTGAGCGATCGCCTGTTTTGCGCCGTTAATATCGGCTGAGCCGTCAAAAATGCGGGTGGTTGAAAGCTCAAACTGCGGATGGAACACCGTGGTAGCCTCCCGGGCAAAGCTATTATAGGGGCTTCTCACAAGCGTTTCCCTGTCTAATGCAAGGGAGATAGCCTTGCGAATATAGGCGTTTGCCGTTATTCCCTTTTTATTGTTTACGCCTAAATACACGAGATTATTCATATTGACGAGTCGTTTGGCTGACGTGATATTTCTTGAGGAATCACGCCCCAGATCGCGAAACGCGAAGCTGATATTTCCGATGTTTACAGCGTTGTCTATAGACTCATAGGCAGTGATGTTTTCTAAGTGAATCGTGGTGAGATAGGGCGAAAATCCGTTTTGGGTGTTGGCTTTAAGCACTGTCTCTCCGCTTTCTTTCGCAAAATAATATCTGCCGCTCCCGATAGGGAAGCCGTCCTCGTTCTTTCCTGTGCTGACGATTGGAAAGCTCAGCAGGTTGTGGGCATAAGCATTTGGATATTTTAGCTTGAAAACCACCACCATGTTTGAGGCGGCGGAGCAGGAGGAGATACCGTTCAGCGAATTTCCCCAGTAGCTTGAGGCGGAAGCCTGTTTAAAGGAATAGGTGATGTCATCGGCAGTCAGAAGTGAGCCGTCGGAGAACGTCTGTCCGCTCTTTATCGTGACCTCAAGGGTCTTTGAATTGGGGTATCTGTAGCTCTCCGCGATATTCGGGCTTGCGTTGAAATCCCCGTCCAGCTTAAACAGCCCGTCAAACACCAGCTGACCGATGATCTGATTGTTCAGCGTATTGGATTTGTAGGGGTTAAGGCTATCTGTTTGAGTATAGCTCAGCTTAAAGGTGGTATCGTCGGGTGGAATGTTGTCCTCAGGAGGAATTACCTGAGCGGTGGTAGCATCCTGTTGCGTTATTTGCTCCGGCTCGGGATCGGAGGAGGAGCAGGCGGAAAATACTGAGGCAATGATTACCGCACACAGCAGGAACGCCGTTATTCTTTTTGTCATTTCTACCTCCTGAATCTTTCCGTAGCAACGGTCAGTCCGGTTTTGTTATCTATATCAAACAGGCAGCCCTCAATGGTGCAGGGGCCGTCATCATTTTTAAAGCGAACGGGAAGACCGGTTCTCATTTTTTCAATGGCAACCTTCGCCGAAACGCCTAAAACGGAGTGAAGCGGGCCGGTCATACCGATATCTGTGATATATCCCGTGCCGCCCGGCAGAATTTGATCGTCCGAGGTCTGAACGTGGGTGTGCGTGCCGAAAATGGCGGAAACTTTGCCGTCCAGATAAAAGCCCATAGCGCGTTTTTCGCTGGTGGCCTCCGCATGGAAATCTATGATGATTATTTTGCAGTTTGCCGCTTTCGCTTCTTCAATAAGTCCGTCAATAATATCAAAGGGATTGCGAATGGGATCAAGATAAACCGCGCCCTGAAGATTTATCACGGCAACGCCGGTATAGCCCATATCGATTATCACCATTCCGCGCCCGGGGGCGGAGGGGTGGTAGTTCGCCGGGCGGACGATATATCTGTTTTCGTCAAGATAGTCGTAGATTTCTATCCTTTTAAGGCTGTGGTTGCCGAGGGTGATAACGTCCGCGCCGCTGTCAAAGATCGCCTGGGCGCTCTGGGGCAGTATGCCGTTGCCAACGGCGGAATTTTCTCCGTTAACTATAACAAGGTCTGCGGCGTATTCTTTTTTCAACTGCGGCAGCTTTTGCTTCAGATAGTCGCACCCCTGGCGTGACACAACGTCACCGATAGTCAGTATTCTCAATTTCGCACCGATTTCTATATATAAAGTGAATGAATTATAAAACAGTAACGAAGGCGGCGGAACGTCGTCGAAGTGCTGTTTTACAATGTTCTCCGAAGCAGTCCAAATCTTTGATTTGGTTCCTGCTTCGCGAGGTTATTATACAATAACTCACGCTTAAAAACAATATTTTAAAAATTGTTTATGGAAATTTAACATTAATCAAAATTTTTCTTGACAAATGCAAATAATAAGTTATAATAAAAAGGCGTTAAGAAATGAATATAGAGGTATAGTGTAACGGTAACACTCCGGACTCTGACTCCGTCATTTAAGG
>JAFLRY010000027.1 GCA_022511205.1 Eubacterium sp.
CAGCGGCAAATATAAAAAATTAAAACAATTTAGCCTGCCACGCCAGTGGCAAAAATAATTTAACAAAAAAGATACCGCGCTGGCAGGCGCAAAATATATATTATTTATATCTTTTCAAATATAACATTATCTGTTATAATATTTAAATCAAATATATGGTGATGAAATATGAAAAAACTTTTAAGCATCATGCTTTGCACAATAATAGTTGCCTCCGCCTTTTCGGGTTGCGCTCCGAAAAACGAAAAAATCGATCTTATTTATCCGTTTGGCGGAAAAGTTAATAGCTACGATCCCCAAATCGCCTCCACCTCCGATGAATTCGTTATCATCGAAAACTGCTTTGAAGGTCTCGTTCGCTGTGACGATGAGGGCAACATCATTCCCGGCTGTGCCGCTTCTTGGGATATCAGCGATGACGGTCTGGTTTACACCTTTAACCTTTCAAAAGGGCTTCATTGGTACATATACAATTCTGTAAAGAACCGTATGGGTAAGGATTACGATCCTGAGATCACTGCCCACGATTTCGTTTTCGCCCTTCAAAGGGCGGTTGATCCCGCCACCTCGGCGCCTCTTTACTCAACGATATCAAACATTGTTAACGCGAATAAAATCAATGCCGGAAAAATGAAAAAGTCAAAACTTGGCGTAAAGGCGCTTGACGATTACACGCTTGAGATCCGCCTTACTTCCCCTGACAACGCCTTTTTGCAAACTCTTTCCACCTCGATCGCCATGCCCTGCAACAAAGAATTCTTCGATAAGACTAACGGCCGCTACGGTCTTGATCTGCAATACACAATGTTCAACGGCCAATTCGTAGTTACCAACGAGCTTGACAGCTCCTATATCCTTAAGAAAAGCATAGCCACGAAAGACGGCGTGCAAACCAACGGATACAGAGGCCCTTCCCCTGCCAAAGCCTCCGTGCTTACGCTTAAAATAGTTGACAAATACGAAAGCATTGCAGATAGGCTGAAAAGCGGTTATTACGACGCGGCTTATATTCGCGGCTATGAGAGCGCCGCAATAAGCAACAAAAGCGACCTTACCCTCGTGCCATACAGCAACACCACCTGGTCTTTGGTTATGAATTCGGGGAAAGGAATTCTCTCCTCAGTTGACGCGCGCCACGCAATAGCCCTCTCGCTTTCCGATGCCGATCTTGAAGCATATCCCTATCTCACTAAGGCAACAGGCTTCATTCCACCCTCCTGCATCGCCGGAAATGGCGCGTATACTGAAAACGGATACGACATCACCGAAAAACAAAACCCCGGCAAAGCCGTTTCCCTTTGGAAAAAGGCGGTAAGCGATACCTCAGCCTATAACATTGAGCTGGTCTTTTTAGCTCCGGACTATATGGAAGCGCTGGCAAAGCAGCTTTTGCAGGGGCTTCAAAGCAGTATCGGCTCCATATCTAATGCTGAAGAGGATAAGAAAATATCCTTCACCTTAAAGCTTGTAACAAAAACGGAAAGCGAGTTGAAAGCGGCAGTTTCCTCCGGAAATTACGATATCGCGATCTATCCGCTGACTGCCTCCGCGTCAAGCCCCGTTTCGTTTTTGCAAAGCTTTTTGACTGAGGGCGTCAGTTTTTTTGACACGAAGGATTTCAGCGCCGCCCTGAAAAAAGCAGGATCGGCAAAAGCCTCCAAGCTTGCTCAGGAATGCTACAAATGCGAAAAAGAGCTGCTCTCGAGCTACTGCTACGTTCCCATGTTTTTCGAATCAAGCTATTATGCCGCCGCCAAGGGAGTAAGCGGAGTTCAGTTCCACCCCGGCACAGGCAGAGTATGCTTCGTGTATACCAACAGAGAATGATAGAGTATTTCGTTAAGGAAATTATTGACAGTAAAATTAATTCGTTTATAATATTTCAAAGAAGTAAAATAAGAGGAGATGTATTAAATGAACGTGCTTGTATACGATAACGAGGAACAGATCGGAATCGCTGCCGGCAACTATATGTGCGGTCAGGTGCTTCAAAAGCCTGATTCCGTTTTAGGCCTTGCCACAGGCTCAACGCCCCTGAAGCCTTATAAGCATATGATAAAGCTTTTCAAAAAGGGCGCGGTGGATTTTTCAAAGGTGACCACCTTTAATCTTGACGAATACGTTAACCTTGATGTTGCGGATAAGAATTCCTACCACACCTTTATGCACGATAATCTGTTTGACCATATCAATATTCCGGAGGAGAATATCAATTTCCTCAACGGTAACGCCGAGGATCTTGAGCAGGAATGCATCGATTACGAAAACAGGATCAAAGCGGCGGGCGGAATAGATATCCAGCTTCTCGGCATCGGCTCAAACGGTCACATCGCCTTTAACGAGCCCGGCGACTGCTTCCAGCGCTGGAGCCACGTTGTTGAGCTTAAGGAAAGCACGGTTAAGGACAACAGCCGTTTCTTCAAATCGATCGAGGAAGTTCCCACCAAAGCAGTTACTATGGGTATAGGCTCTATAATGCAGGCTAAAAAGATACTCATAATCGCCCTCGGCAAAAACAAGGCAAACGCCATCAAGCAGCTTATCAACGGAAACGTCACCCCAACCTGCCCGGCTTCGGTGCTTCAATTCCACACGGACGTTACCCTTATGCTTGACAGAGATGCGGCTTCTTTACTCTAATACCTATTCTAAAGCCGATTAATAAAGGAAAAAAACGGCATACTATACTGAATAAAACAATTCGCGCCGAAAGAGATCGGCGATAAACGATAAGGAGAATGAAAATGGCAGAAAAATTTTATATCACAACTCCCATATACTACCCCTCCGGCAACCCCCACATCGGCCATTGCTACACCACGGTTGCCTGCGATTCCATCGCAAGATACAAGCGCCTGCAGGGCAAGGACGTTATCTTCCTCACGGGAACTGACGAGCACGGTCTTAAGATCGAGCAGAAGGCCGCCGAAAAGGGTGTTACCCCGAAGGAGTACGTTGACGAGATCGTTGAGATCTTCAAAAAGCTTTGGAAATATATGAACGTGGATTATGACAGATATATCAGAACTACAGACGATTATCATATCGAAACCGTTCAGAAAATATTCAAGGAGCTTTATGACAGAGGCTATATCTACAAGGGAAAATACGTTGGCAAATACTGCACCCCCTGTGAGAGCTTCTGGACTGAGAGCCAGCTTGTAGACGGCAAATGCCCCGAATGCGGCAGAGATGTTGTTGAAGCCGAGGAGGAAGCATATTTCTTAAAAATGTCCCCCTTTGCGGACAGGATCGAAAAGCTTCTTACCGAGACTGACTTTTTACAGCCGAGAACGAGAGCGATCGAGCTTGTTAATAACTTCATCAAGCCAGGGCTTGAGGACCTCTGCGTTTCAAGGACCTCGTTCACTTGGGGTATCCCCGTAACCTTTGACGAGAAGCACGTTGTTTACGTTTGGATAGACGCCCTTTCAAACTATATCAGCGCTCTCGGCTATCTCAACGACGCTTATAATGATTACGACGAATACTGGCCCGCTGACGTTCATATGGTTGCCAAGGACATTATGCGCTTCCACGCGATCATCTGGCCCGCAATGCTTATGGCGCTGGAGCTTCCGCTTCCGAAGCACCTTGCCGTTCACGGCTGGATCACCTTTAACGGTCAGAAAATGTCCAAATCCATCGGCAACGTAGTCGATCCCTTCGTGCTTGGCGAAAGATACGGCTGTGACGCGATCAGATACCATATTTTAAGAGAAATGGCGCTCGGCGCGGATAGTTCTTTCTCCAATGAAATTATGATCAACAGGATCAATTCCGACCTTGCCAACGACCTCGGCAACCTCGTTTCAAGAACGGTGGCAATGGTTGAGAAATATTTCGGCGGCACGCTCCCCAGTGAAAGAGAAGAGGATGCAATCGACAGCGAGCTTATCAATATGATAACCTCGCTTCGTGACAAAACCGATCATTATATTGATGAAACGCAGATCAACAACGCCCTTGCCGAGATTTTCAAGGTTATTTCAAGGGCAAATAAATATATTGACGAGACCACTCCGTGGATACTCGGAAGAGACGAAAGCAAGCGCGCACGCCTTGCTACAGTCCTTTATAATCTGCTTGAGGCGATCCGTGTTAGCACCACCCTGCTCTCCTGCTTTATGCCCTCAACGATGCCGAAGGTTTGGGAGCAGATCGGCGTTGATGAAAGCCTTATCTCCTATGAAAACGCGGGTAAATACGGCGTTCTTCCCGCTGACGTAACCGTTAAGAAAGGTCCTGCCCTGTTCCCGAGAATAGACGTTGATAAGGAAATTGAAGAGCTCAACGCCCTTATCCAGAAGCAGATGGAGGAAGCCACTAAGAAGGAGCAGAAAAAGGCAGAGCCCGTTCAGCTTCCCGAGATCAACTTTGACGATTTTACGAAGGTTGAACTTCGTGTGGCAAAGATCATTGACTGCGAGCCTGTTAAGAGGGCAAAAAAGCTTCTTAAAATCCACGTGAATGACGGCACCTCTCAGCCGAGGCAGATCGTTTCGGGTATCGCGCCTTGGTATAAACCAGAAGACCTGATCGGCAAATCGGTAGTCATCGTTGCCAACCTCAAGCCCGCCAAGCTTTGCGGTGAAATGAGCAACGGAATGCTTCTTGCGGGAGACACTGAGGACGGCGGCGTCAGCGTATTATTCGTAGACGGCATTGCGCCCGGCACACAATTAAGATAATATGTATAAAAATATATTTGATACTCACGCCCACTACGATGACGATAGGTTTGCCGCAGACCGCGATGCGCTTTTGAGCAAGCTTCCCGATCAGGGCATAATCGGCATAGTAAGCTGTGGCTGTGATATCCCCACAACGAAATTAAATAAAAAGCTTTCGGATCAGTACGATCATCTCTACTTTGCGGCAGGCTTTCATCCCGAATGCCTTGAGGGGGCTTCCCTCTCCGATATTGAGATAATCAGGCAGTATGCCGTTTCGAACAAAAAATGTGTTGCCATAGGCGAAATCGGGCTGGATTACCACTGGATGAGCAGCACTAAGGAAGTTCAAAAGGACTTCTTTATAAAGCATATTGAGCTGGCGAAAGAGCTTGATATGCCCGTTATCGTTCACGACAGAGAGGCTCACGGTGACACGGTGGATATTCTGAAAGCAACAAAGCCGAAGGGCGTTGTGCATTGCTTTTCAGGCTCAAAGGAAATGGCAAGAGAGATCGTGAAGCTCGGAATGTATATCGGCATAAACGGTATAGCTACCTTTAAGAACGCCCGAAAAAGCCTTGAGGTGGTCCACGAGATACCGCTTGATCGGCTGGTATTAGAGACCGACTGCCCCTACTGCGCTCCCGAGCCCTTCAGGGGCAAACGAAACGATTCCTCTCTTATTCCGTATATAGCGGAGAGGATAGGAAACGAGCTTGGAATTGATCCGCAAGAGCTTCTCAACATCACCGCTGAAAACGCAAAAAGGCTTTATAATTTACATTATTAATAATATAATATATCAAATTCATTTACGGCTCCCTTGTAAAAAGGGAGCTTTTTTTGCGCCTGACGGCGCACTTTTATAGAAAAAAACAGGCTGTCATTGACAGCCTGTTAATCTTTATCTTCTTTGTCACTTAAATAATTTGCAACGTCTATTTTATCCGCTTCGCTTATGGCTCTGAACTTTTTGATGAGTACAATTTCCGTTTCAGAAAGGCTTCCGAGATCGTTTTTTACCGGCTCATAATCGTCCTCATTGCCCATAGATATTTTTTTGTCAGCCCCGCCTACTTCATCAAAATCGTAATCGTTATTTGAAGCATTATTTTCTCTGCCCGTAAGATAATCCAAAGAAACGTTGTAAAAATTGGCTAATTTAAGAAGATTTTTGCTTGGCGGCACAACGGTAGTTTCATAACGCCTGTACGTATCGTGGTTTATTCCCGTCGCTTCCGCGACCTGCTTGCTGGTTAAATCTCTTTCGGTTCTTAATTCTATCAGTTTTTTTGCCACACTTGTTCTGTAAACTTCTTTTTTCATCAAAAAATTCCTCTTTTCGAGCTTATTATACACGAAAAGAGGAATTTCGTCAATTATCGCAAATAGGTAAATTATTGAAATTTAGGCAATGTAAACTAAATCAGAACACAGTCTAAAACAGCAGATTTGCTTTGCCTAATCCCAATGCGTAGGCGGCGCGGGAGGCGGAAGATCGTCAAAGGGATCGCCGCGGTAGCCGTTGCGTTCTTCTCTGTTTCTGTAAGCCTCGTCACGGGCCTCCTTACGCTTCCTTCCCTTTTTAACACTGTTGACTGCAAGAACAATATAAACGATCACGAAAAGGATGAAAAGCAAAAGCACGATCCTTACAACTGTTAACGAGAAAAAGTACTTAACGGCATTGATGATTTTTAAAAAGGCGGACAGCTCCACGTCCTGAGCGGCAACAAGCTCCACCTCGGCAATTACCTCGTCGCCGTAAATCACTTTTGCCGTGCAGATAGGATCACCCTTTCTGACCGGCGCAGAAACGGATTCCGGCTTATTGATATACTCCATTATAACGGTGGATTTATCAAAGCTTGATTTAACTATTGAAGTGATCTTTTCGCTTGCCACCAGCTGAACAGTGTCCGTATCCTTGCCGTTTTCAACGCGGATATCGGTAACGAACTCCCCTGCCTCAAAGATCGTGCTGAATTTCAGCGTATTAAAAGCCCATTTGAAGAGGCTTCTCGCGTCGATAAACGAGCATCTTTCCTTGTAACCGTCGTTATTATAATCAAGAAGCGGAGAACCTAAAACGATAGCAAGATAATTGTATCCGTCCTTGCTTGCTTTCGTTATCAGGCAGTAGCCCGCTTCGCTGGTTGAGCCTGTCTTTATACCCTCGGCATATTCGTAGTAATACGAAAGGTAGCCGGGAAAAAGCATTACGTTTGTGTGATTATAAGTGGTGTTTTTGTATCTGTATTGCTTCGTAGTAGCGATTTTCATAAAGGTATCGTTTTTCATGGCGGCAAGGGATATTTTCGCCAGATCCGCCGCGGTGGTGTACTGATCCTCATCGTGCAGACCATCAGGATTAACAAAATGGGTAAACTCGCAGCCTAAGGAAGCAACGTAATCGTTCATCATATCAACGAAGTTCTCTCTGCTGCCGCCAACGTACTCCGCCAAAATCTCGGCGGCGTCACAGGCGGAAAAAACAAGATTGAGATATAAAAGCTCCTCAACCGTTATCTCGGTTCCGGGCTTCAGCGCCGCAACCTGCGCACCCGTGCCGAGCAGCACGTCATACGCCTGTTTAGACATAGTTGCGGTCTGTGAGAGATCCTCCACGTTTTCAAGAGTGATCATAGCCGTAACGATCTTCGTCAGCGAAGCGGGAAACATTCTTTTATCCTGATTCTTCTGCGCTACTACGGGGTAGTCGCTGTCATCAAGATTAATAAGCATATACGCCTCGCCGTAAATCTCAACGTCAGGCGTGTATACGGCCGCCTGAGCAGAAAATGAAAACAGAAAAGTACATACAAATATAACAATGGCGAGCGCCGCCGCGATCATTTTTTTCATAGACTTGACACCTTTTGAATTTGAATATATTATATAGATAGTTAAAATTATATATTATATATAGTTTATCACTTTCATAAATGAATTTAAAGCATTTAATTATAAATATTTGGTAAAAATCAGGTGAAAATATGATCTACATCACGGGCGATACTCACGGAGACATCTCTTTTTTCAAAAACTCCGCCTTAAAAAAATTAGGTGAAAAGGATTATCTTATAATCTGCGGTGATTTTGGATTTATCTGGAATCCCGATGATCCCGCCGAAAAGAAAAACCTTGAAATACTTAAGAGCAAGAAATACACCATCTGCTTTGTGGACGGCGCCCACGAGAATTTTGATATTCTTAACGCCTACACTCCCTACAGATGGAAGGGCGGCAACGCTCATAAAATTGCAGACAATATTTTTCATCTTATGCGCGGCGAGATCTTCACGCTGGAGGACAAAACCTTTTTCGTAATGGGCGGAGGAGAGAGCGAGGATCGCAATATGCGCGAGGAGGGCGTTTCCTGGTGGAAAGAGGAAATGCCTAATGCCGAGGAGATCAAAAACGCGGGCGATAATCTCAAATACGCCTACTATGACGTAAACTATATCCTCACCTACGAAGCCCCCGCCATCGCAAAGGATTTCCTTAAGCTTCACACCAACACCGTTGTGCCGATGACGCCGCTGAACACCTATCTTCAGGAGCTTATGAAGGACGTGGACTATTATCATTGGTATTTCGGCTCGCTCCATACTGATATGCCCATCAGCAAAAAGATGACTGCGGTGTTCAATAAAATTCATGAAATAAGATGATAGGAGATCAAAAATGAAAAAAAGCTTTTCGATAATATTTTCAGTTATTTTGATAATATGCCTGTTTTCGGGCTGTTCAAAAGTTGAATATACTGAATTTGAGCACGCTGAGCACAGTTATATAAGGGTTGTTTCCTACAACTGCGCCGCTCCGTGGGGCAATATTTTACAGGGCACAGGCTCGGGAACGAGAGTTAAGAAATTTGCCGCCTATATGACCGCGGTGCATCCCGATTCCATCGGCACTCAGGAGATGAATCAAAAGTGGCTTGACGCGCTCTTTGAGGATAAAGAGATACGGATGAATTACAGCAGCTATGGTCAGACCCGGGGCGGTGATGAGAACGAGAATAAATCGGAAATGAATGCCATTTTTTGGCTTCACGATAAATACACCGCAGAGGCAAAGGGAACGTTTTGGCTCTCTGAAACTCCGGATACCATGAGCAAATATGAAGGAGCCGGCTGCTACAGGATCTGCACTTGGGTAGTGCTTTGCAATAAAGCTACAGGCAAAAAATACATACATATGAATACTCACCTTGACAACGCCAGCGAAGAGGCCGCCAATTACGGCGCGCAGGTGATCTCTGCCAAAATGGATGAGCTTTCCGCAATGTACGATGCCCCTGTAGTTCTTACGGGAGATTTCAATGAAACCCAGGGAATGATAGCATATAATACTATCGCCGAAAAGCTTTCGGATACGCAGATCATTGCCGAAACCACGGAAAAGAAAACCACCTATCAGGCGTGGGGCGATGTTGATTCCGGCGAGCCGATCGATTTCATTTTCGTTCCCGATAATTCTTCTGTTTCGCAGTATAAGGTGCTTGACGATCTTTCAAACGGCTACGTCAGCGACCATTACGGAATAATAGCAGATTTTAAATTAAACTAAGAATACGAAGTTAAATAAAAAAGCGGGCGCAATGCGTCCGCTTAATTATTTTACTTTACAGCCTTTTTTCATCTTCTCTGCGCTTCTTGAATGAAATTATGCTGAGCGGAATGGCGCAGCCGATACCGCCGCCTGCTGCAAGACCGATGAGCCCGTACAGCCACCAAAGGGAATTTGAATCCTCCTCTTCCTCGGTCTGAGTAGTATTCACAACGACCTTTTCAGCAATCGTCGTTGAAACGTCAACAGTCTTTGAATAGCTCTCGCCGAATTCATCCTCATAGGAGATTTTGATAGTGCCTGCAACGTCGCCAAGCATCGTGGAGCTTACACGGAGATTGGCACTACCCATACTGCTCTGCCCCGCTGGGATCTCGCCGACGAAAGCAGTTCCGCCGCTCTCCAAGCCCTCAATATCAAAATCGATTTTGCAGTTGCGAAGATCGCTTTTGCCCGTATTCATAAGATTTATTGAAACGGTCTCCGTACTGTCCTGAATAACCTTTGCGGGAAGTACCGCGCCGTCATAATCAAGGGCAACGGTCTGCCTAACGGTTACCATAAGAATACTTGACGTGCTGTAGGACATATACGCCTTATCCTCGTATTCAACGGAAACGTTCAGGCGGTGTTCGCCCTCCTGAGCCGTTTTCACGGCGTTGAGGTCAATCTCCCAAGTATACGTTCCGCCTGCCTTGATGGACTTAACGTATTGAGTACCCATACCGTCCGGTCTGATATCGCCGCTGTCATCGCTGAGGGAAAGCCAGATGTTTTTCAGCGCCTTAGTGGAGCTGTAGTTTTTCAGGTTTATCTTAAGCGTGGTTTTTTCACCGGGCTTGACAAAATCCTTATCAAGCTTATACGAGGAAACCACAAGCCTCGGTGTTGAGCCGTCGACACTTTCCTCCGCAAAAGCCGTTACGGCGAAGCCGAGACAAAGCGCCAAGGTAAGTAAAAACACAAGTAACTTTTTCATATTCCATTCCTCCTTAAATTATAATTCTCTTATGTTATCAACGATGCTGTTTTTCATTTCTTTTCTGATCTTAGACCAGAGGTTGAAGCTACAGATCGCAAACAGTATCGCGCAAAGCGCAAGGGTTTCCCAGGGATAGAATACAGGCTGAGTAGTATCATAACCGAGACTTTTCTCATAGGCATAAGTTATCAGCATTGATATATAAATCACACCAACGCCGCCAAAGCCTATCGCGTATCCATAGGCAAACATAGATAACAACTGCCGTATATACGAGCTGACAAGCACCTTCATATCCGCGCCAACGGCTCTTAGCGTGCCGATTGCCTTTTTATTCTCTCTTATCATTGCTGTTAAGGAGTTATTCACTATACTGCCGCAAATCATGAAACCTATCGTTATAAGCGCAATAAGGGAAACGAATAACGAATATAATCTTCTCAGCTCATTCCGGTTTTGAGCATAGCTTGAATCAAGATCTGCTGAATACTTGTTGGCATACTGTTCCAGATAAGCAGATATCGTTTCATCGATATCTTCGTCTATCTCAATATTATCATCCACACTCATTTGAACTGTAAGATATTTGGTTTTTTCACTCAGAGAGTTCATTCCGCTATGAGTTGTCAGAATATAAAAAGGATTGTATAATCCCATTTCATAAAAGTTTCCGCGGGCATCAACAGGGTGAATTATTGCTCCAATGGTAACTTCCTTATCCTCCCTGCTGTAGTTTTCGGGATCACTGTCCCAATCATCCTCATGCTTATAATCTATAAAGGTGAGCGTGAGTTTATCCCCAACCTTGTAAGGGCACTCGCCCTCAAGCACAACGTGGAGATCCTTTTGAATAGGATCGTTATCAAAATAGGTCCCACCGGAATATCCTGAGTATTTGCTATCAGTATTAATATTAATAGCCCATTTTATGTTTTGAGGCGCAACGAGAATAACTTCCTCCCCTGACGCAAGCTTGCCAAAATCCAATTCACCGTCCAACAGCTTATCCTGAAGACGTTCGATCAGGCTTTCTTCAAAGGACTCAATATTAGTGAATAATATATCGTTGCCGCCTGCGAATCTGTTTTTGTATTCCTTATATTCCTCGTTGAACCCGTTAATAAACTGTTCGCGAAAATTATCATAAGTAAGATTTTCATAAGACCAAAACAAATTATTTCCAACGGTATATAAATAATCATTGTACTCGTCAATATTCAGAATAATTGAACGTGCTTTTTTGGAAATAACGCTTGAGAAATAAGGGTAAGCATCCAGCTCCCGCCTTTCCGCCTCGCTCATACCGGAATATTTGGAGGATATTAAACCGTTAAAATAGGATTCCCCTAAATCATACAGCTCATAATCGTATTCATAGTTATAACTCACACTGCTTTCCACTTCATGAAAAGTGGTAAAGCCCTGGAAAGAAAACAGAATCATTATTGTGAGCATGATGCTGACGGCGATTTTTCCGCTTTTATAGAGCGCCGCGCTTCTTTTCGCAAGATGCGACGGAACGTAAAATTCCTTTTGCGATTTGATTTTTCTTGCTCTGATTTTATAGTTTAAATTTGTGTTTCTTATGGCCTGCATGGGGGTTATTCCCGATGCCGAGATCAGGGGGATCATCGCGGCGAACATAGTTACCGCAATACAGATCAGCGCGATTATCGGAAGTACAACTATGCTTTTGGTGATAACGGCTTCTTCGTTTATGGCACTTATCAGAAGCCTGACTAAGCCGTAGGATATGGCGATACTTATGGGCGCGCATATAATGCTGATTATCAGCGCCTCTCTGCCATACACCTTAACGATCTGCTTTTTCGTTGCTCCCACCGCGCGGAGCAATCCTATCTGCTTTCTGCGCTCCTTAAGATTTGTGTTGAAAGCGTTAACGATCGCAACGCAGGAGGCAAGCACGAGGACTGCCGCAATAGCGAAACCGTAAGAACTGTTTTCGCTTATGGCGTTCATCGCTTTGAGTGAAAAACCCTCATACTGTTGGAGCTCCTCGTATCCCTTGGAATTCTCCTGCATATAATCGTGGAAATCACTCCACGCGTTTGAATCACTTTCATCAATGGTGATATACGCGGCAAGCAGTTCCTTTCCGCCTATCTCGGTCTGAGAGCCGTCCGCAACAATAGCGGCGGGAATAAACATGCCGTAGCTCAGATTATCGTACCACTTGATAAGATAGCTCTTTTTATCGTGCAAAATTCCTGTAAGCGTGTAGGTTTTATCAACGGTTCCCATATAATTCACACCGTTTTGCGCCATCAGCTTAAGGTTGATCTCGCTTCCTATCTCAGCGTCCAGTCCAAGTTTTAACAGTGCCGTCTTCTCAATGGCTATCTCGTTTTCATGAACGGGATAGACGCCCTCAATGATAATCTGATTTGAAAGTTGCTTTGCCTTATCGTCAAGCCACGCAACGGCGGTTCCTAAGTTTTCCTCGCCGTCTCTTCCGTAAGCGAAACCGATAATATGGGCAAGCCCGTAGCTTTCTATAACGTTATCATCAACAGCATCCCGATAAAACTTTTCATCATTTTCCTCAGTGTATATAATTGCCGATTGAAGCCCCTGCTCTTTTTGTAACTGAGCCACATATGTTTCAGCGGAGCTGAACAGGAAAAACAGCGTGCCGGATGAAAACACCATCGCAAGGATAATGCCTATAATAAGTATCGTATACTGCTTGCGTCTCTGCTTTAAATTGCCAAGTGCAAGTTTGTTTATAGTTAGTTTTTTCTTTTTCATCTGTATTCGTCCCTAAAATTCAAGAATTCTATAGCTCTCTTATATTATCAACAATGCTGTTTTTCATTTCTTTTTTAACGTTTATCCACAGGTTAAGACTGCATATTGCAAACAGAATTGCGCAAAAGCCGATCGTTTCCCATGGAATGAAGTTGAGATCAAATTCCATTTTATCATTCATCATACGCAACACCTTTACAGTTAAGAAGATCAGGGCGTAACCGCCGAAGCCTGCTGCCAAGCCTGTAGCAAACATCGAAACCAACTGGCGCATATACGAGCTGACTAAAACGGAAGCGTCTGCACCAACGGCTCTCAGGGTGCCGATCTCCTTTTTTCGTTCTCTTATGCCTGAGGTAACGGAATTATTAACGATACCCGCGCAAACGGAAAAACCAAGAACTATAACGCAAAACATTGTAAGCAACAATGAATTTATGCCGTTTTGATAATCACGATTATCCGAATATACGGATTTGATCCAGCTATCGTATCTTATTTCATATGGCTCAAGTGAAGACAGTATCGTTTCGTTCAAAGCGTCGTCATACTTGATATTGGGATCAACGGTCGCTGTCAAGTAAGAATACTTTACGTTTCGATTGAAATTGTTTATTCCGTTATGCGTGGTCAAAAACGAAAAACTATTGTATTCAATTACATCGCCGTCAATATTCATAGGGCTGATTATCGCGCCAACCGTTACCTCTTTATCCACTCTGCTATAGTTTTTCAGCTCATCGTCGCCTCCGCCCATATACTCAAGCACACTTATATTCAGCTTATCGCCAACCTTATACGGGTTTTCGCCCTCAATAACGACGTGATATCCCGAAGGAATCTCCTCGTTATCGCAGACGGAGTAATCCGACAAATCATCCGTATCGTCAATGTATATCGCTAACTTTACGGTTTGCGGAGCTATGAGAATGATCTCCTCACCGGAATCCAGCTTATCGTAATTGATTTCGCCGGCAGTGAGATTTTTTTCAAGAGACTTGAGCAGATAATTGTCATAAGAAAACATATTGGCGCAGAGAATATCTTTTCCGTTTGAGAATAATTCTTTACTTGAAAGATAGCTATCATTTTCAAGATCTATCATTTCCTCAGCATAGTTTTCGTAGGTTACAAATTTCGAATTCGTTTCAAACGCTTTTCTCAGAGTCTGAAAGCAGAGATGATAATCTTCTATTTCATCAGCTTCAAACACCGTATGCAGAGCCTTTACCGCAACTACCTTTGAAAAATAAGGAATGCTTTCTATATCGCGCTTATCCGCCTCGCTCATACCGTCCATATCTTGGTTGTAATACGAATCTGAGAACATTCCTTCATCAAAATCCGTAGACGTGTTCAGATTGTGAAAATAATAATCATAGTTGTAATCGCCAACGTCCGATCTAAGATTATATACCTGCGAAAAGCCGATACACGAAAAAAGTATCGTGGCCGTAAGAATCACACCTATTGCGGCTTTACTGCTTTTATAGAGCGCCGAATTTCTTTTTGCCAAGTGAGAAGCAACGTTGAAATCTTTTTTAGAATTTATCTTCTTTACGCTCATTTTGCGGGTGATATCTATATTTCTTATGGCCTGCATCGGCGTTATCCTGGTTGAGAGGAAAATGGGGATAACCGCCGCGATCATTGCCACCGCAATGCAAACGATCGCGCTTATAGGCAGCACCATCAGGCTTTTCGTCATAACCGCCTTTTCATTGATCAATGGCATAATGAGCCTGACTAAGCCGTAAGCCAGCGCTATGCTGACAGGTGTGCAAATAAGCGTAATAATAAACGCTTCCCTGCAGATTATTTTGAATATCTGCCGCTTCGTGGCGCCAACTGCCCTAAACATACCTATCTGTTTTTTTCGTTCCTTTAAGTTCGAATTGAAGGAATCTACGATTGCAATACACGAGGCAAAAACCAATATAACGGCTATAGCAACCATATAGATACCCATATCGCTCGCGCCCTCAAAAACGCGGATATACGTACTTTTATTACTCTGCGTAGTCAGCACCACGTGATTGCCGCTGTTAGCAGGATTAAATGTATCGCCGAAAAAGGAAAGTATTGATGATTGCATCGTCATAATGGAATTATCTATTCCGGCATTATAAACGATATAAGCTGAAATCAGTTCTTTTCCGCCTGCTTCGGTCTGCGTATTCTGCGCAACGAAGGCAGCGGGAACGGTTGAGTAATCCTCAGTATAAGCAAAGTTTCTCCTTTTATCACTTGCAATGCCCACGAGCGTATACTTTTTCGTAATCGCATCAAGATAATCGCCGCCATTTTGGGGTTTCACGAAAATGGTGATCTCGTCGCCTATTTCAGCTTCTGAACCGAGCTGTTTGAGTGCGGTTTTTTCAATAACGATCTCGTTTTCCTTTTCAGGATAAGTACCCTCGATAAGGGAAAAGCCCGAAATGCTTATCGCCTTATCGTCGAGCCACGCAATGGCAGTGCCCATATCTTCATCGGCTTCAGCTCCATAACCAAAGCCTATGATATGAGCCAGCCCATAATCTGTAAGCAGCTGATTGCTTACCGCTCTGTCAAATATGCTGACGCCGTTTGGCGTTGATACGATCGCACTTTGATTGCCGTAGGTATCGGAATGCATCTTGTTAAACGTTTCGTATGAACTGAACAGAAAGAAAAGTATGCCCGAGGACAGCACCATCGCAAGGATAATGCCTATAATAAGTATGGTATATTGCTTTCGTCTCTGCTTCAGGTTGCCGAGGGCAAGCGTATTTACAGTTAATTTTTCTTTTTTCATATGATCCACCTCAAATGAAAGGCTTATAATTCTCTTATGTTATCAACGATGCTGTTTTTCATTTCTTTTCTGACTTTAGACCAGAGGTTAACGCTACAGATCACAAACAGTATCAGGCAAAACGCAAGCGTTTCTAACGGGCTGAAGATGAATTCAAATTCCTCTTTTTTAATATTGCTGATTATTGCCATCAGCGCGTATATGATGCCGAACGCCGCAAAGCCTGCCCCATAGCCAATGCCCAGCATAGATAATAGCTGCCTGATATACGATTTAACAAGCACGCTGATATCAGCGCCCACCGCGCGGAGCGTTCCGATCTCCTTTTTCTTCTCGCGAATGCTTGCGGTGAGAGAATTATTGATTATGGCGGCGCAGATAACGAAGCCGATCAATACGATTGAAATGATTTCCACCAGCAGGAAATTTAATTTATCCTCTGCTTCTTTAATCACGGTGTACTCCGACTGGAAATAACCGCCGTATTTATTATCAAATGCAGTCATAAATTCGGTTATCGTTGCATCGGTTTCATCGTCAAGCTTAATATCAGGGTCTGTATTTATATAAAGCTCCCCATATTTAGCGGTTTTACAGAAAGCGTTCATACCGCTGTGAACGGTTAGGAAAGAAAAATCTATGAAACCAAATTCGTCATTATAGATACGAAACTTATTCCAAAACTTTTCAGGGTTAACGATAGCACCTACGGTTACCTCCCTATCCGTTCTGATAAAGTCATTGGAAGAAAGTTCGTCTTCTACGGCATCCTTAGTGTATTCAAAAACGCTTATATTTATCTTATCGCCAATGCTGAAAGGGCACTCGCCCTCATAAATAATTTCGCAATCTTCGGGAACGGCTTCGCCATCATAGAAAACCTCTCCGAGCGAACCGTGCTCATTTACGTGGTTCGAATATTTAGCGCTCAACGGAGCAACGAGAATGATTTCTTCACCTGAGGCAAGCTTGTCGATATCGATCTTTCCCGCTGTCAAACAATCATCAAGGCTATTTATCATATTCTGGTCAAAGGAATAGAGCGGCGCATTTACAATATTCTTTCCGCGGGAGAACAGATTTACATATTTCTCCATCTCATCGGCAGTCCTATTTTCAAGATAGTACCCACCAACCCCTCCTTCAAGGGCTTCTCTCATATACTGAAAGCAACGGAAATAATCGGTTATTTCCTCTATCTCAAATATGCTGTTGATTTGTTTTTCCGAAACCACCTCGCCAAAATATGGGTATGCCTCTATTTCTCTTTCATCCGCTTCGCTCATTCCCGATAAATCATGTTTATAATTCGCAAAATCGCCATTGTAATAATAACTCATCCATGTAAGCGTATAATCCCAGCCGGAAAATGAAGCGTTTTCCTTTGCATAATTGAAATACGAAAAGCCGAGGCAGGAAAAAATTATAGTTGCAACAAGGATCGCGCTTACGGCGATTTTTCCGCCCTTATAAAGCTTAGCATTTCGTTTCGCAAGATGAGAAGGAACGTCAAATACCTTTTTGGATTTTATCTTCTTCGTATTCATTTTGCGGGTTATTTCAATATTCCTTATCACCTGCATAGGCGTTATCCTTGATGCCGAAAGCAATGGTATCATTGCTGAAAGCATAGTAATGATAACGCAAACAACGGCACTTATCGCAAGAACGGAAAAGCTGCTCGTCATCACTGCTTTCTCGTTCATAAGGGATATACCGAGCCATACGATACCATAGGATATCGCAACACTTATAGGCGTGCTGATAAGGCTTATGATAAGCGCCTCTCTGCCGAAAATTTTGATGATCTGCCGTTTGGTTGCGCCCACCGCACGGAGCATACCGATCTGCTTTTTGCGCTCTTTAAGGTTGGTGTTAAAAGCGTTAACTATCGCAAGGCAGGAGACAAAAATAAGTACAACAGCTATAACCGCGATATAGCCTCCACTGCCTGTGATGCCTCCGAAAAAGTCATCGCTAAAATAAGCCTCATTACTATGGCGTGCAAAATAGCCACTGTCGCCGTCATAAATACTATATAAATATTGGTAAACATCTCCTTCCGCCCTCCACACTGAGTATCTTTCGTTAGTAAGAGGAAGTGTAAGGTAAGCAGTAAGTAATTCCTTGCCTCCAATCTCGGTCTGCGTTTCCCGAGCAACGAAGGCTGCGGGAATTACAATTGAGTCCTCGTATAGATTTTTCCTTTTATCGGTTACTATTCCCACGAGCTTATAGGTTTTTTCGGTAGTGCCGTAATAATTTATGCCGTCCTGAATATCCACGGTGAACGTGATTTCATCACCAATTTGGGCATCCATTCCCAACTTAATAAGTGCTGTCTGCTCAAGGGCGATCTCGCCATCATTTTGGGGATAAGACCCCTCAATAAAGGACTGATTCGAGATATTCTTTGCCTTATCGTCAAGCCAGCCGATTGGGAAACCAAGAGAGCGGTTATCGCTATCCGTATATCCATATCCGATGATATGGGCGAAACTGTAATCGGTTATAAGACCCTTTTCAAGTAACTCGGGATAAATGCTTCCGTCATCATCATCGTAAACGGAATAGATCGCGTGTTGCTTGCCAAATCTGTCGAATTGCTCCGCGTGATATGTTTCGTTTGAACTGTACATAAAAAACAGCGTGCTTGATGAGAACACCATTGCAAGGATAATACCTATAATAAGTATTGTATATTGCTTGCGTCTCTGCTTTAAATTGCCGAGGGCAAGCTTATTGATCGTCAGTTTTTTCTTCTTCATTTGAATTTACCTCTGTCGTGGGGTTTTTCGAATCGTTAACGATCCTGCCGTCCTCAAGGGTCAGAATTCTGTCTGCCTGCTCGGCAACGTGGAGATCGTGGGTTACGAGAATCAGCGTGATGCCAAGCTCTCTGGCGGCGTATTTAAGAAGCGATAATACTTCGCGGCCGCTCTTACCGTCGAGATTACCTGTAGGCTCATCGGCAAAGAGGATGGAGGGCTTGTTGGCAAGGGCGCGGGCAATGGCTATTCTCTGCTGCTGACCGCCCGAAAGCGCCGACGGAAGATGTTCAAGTCTGTCCTCAATACCAAGCATTTTGATGATCTTATCAAGATAATTTTCATCGGGCTTCTTTCTGTCAAGCATAATGGGAAGCAGGATGTTTTCATATCCTGTAAGCTCCTGAACGAGGTTGTACGCCTGGAAAACGAAGCCGAAACGTCTTCTGCGAAGGATAGAAAGCTGATTATCGTTATAATCACTGAGACGCTGATCGCCGTAGGTAACGTAGCCGGAGGTGGCGTTTTCAAGGGAGCTCAAAACGTGAAGAAACGTTGATTTTCCCGATCCGCTGGGGCCTGTAATGGCGCAAAATTCGCCCTGCTCAAAGGCAACTGTAACGTTGTCAACAGCCTTAACTACGCTGTCGCCGCTTAAATATTCCTTCGTTAAATTGGTGCATTCAATGATGTTCATAATTTTTATCTCCTTTTATAAATTTTTTATTGTATGGTTTAATTATAATTTGTCAACCTTACTTTTCGGTGACTTTAATCTTAAGATTTCGTAAGATTCGGATATTTTTAGTTAATATTAAAGCTCTTTTATGTTTTCAACGATGCTGTTTTTCATTTCTTTTCTGACCTTAGACCAGAGGTTTATGCTGCATATTGCAAACAGTATCAGGCAAAACGCCAGCGTTTCCCACGGGCTGAAAATGAAGTCCGGCTCATAACCTGCCAAAAAATACTTGCTGTATATCTGAATACCGGCATATGACAGACAGAAGGCGCTCAAACCGACCCCGTAGCCGAGCCCGAGCATTGAAAGCAGCTGCAAAACATACGATTTCACCAGCGTTTTTATATCAGCGCCAACGGCTCTGAGCGTTCCGATCTCCTTTTTCTTCTCCCTTATCGTTGCCGCAAGTGAGTTATTTACGATCGCCGCGCACATTACGAAGGCGATGATAGTCATTGATAGCACAGTTGACAACAGACTGTTCGCTTCCTCACTGCGCATTTGAACGACCTTATAATTAGACTCTATCCATGAGCCGTATTTTTTGATGATCGGAGTGAGATAATCTGTTATCATCTCATCCACTTCATCCGTTATCTCAACGTTTTCCGCCACGTTTATTTCAATATTGTTATACGTGGCTTTTTCGCATATTTCAGTCATACCGGCATGGTTTGTTATAATAGAAAAATCGTTGCAGTACATATTTGCCGGAACATCTTCGGGGCTTATGATCGCTCCGATAGTAACTTCCCTTTCCTGCTTCGTATAATTGGGAATACTGTCAACATAATCGGAATAACCCTGAAAGCAAATCGTGCTTATATTTAACTTGTCGCCAACCTTATACGGGCTTTCGCCCTCGCAAATAACCTGATAGCCTGATTTAACTGAAGCGCCGTCACAGGTGATATCGGTCTCCCAGCTTTTTCCGTTATTGGTAATGAGGATCGCCAATTTAACAGTCTTGGGTGCTACAAGGATAACCTCCTCGCCTGCCGCAAGCTTTTCAAGATCTATTTTGCCGCCTGTCAGCTTATCCTCCAACGCCTTGATCTTGCTGTTCTCAAAGGATTTAACTCCGGCGGGTACGATATCTTTACTGAACCCGAAAAACGATTTTTCGTTCTCATATTCCTCGGAAGCTATTTTCCAGTCCTCCTCAACACCGTATAGGTCTTTCAAAAAGGTTTCGTACCGCAAGCCGGAAGCTTCAAACAACATAGCGCCGTTTTCACTATTGAAGAAAAAATCGTCTACGTTCGTTAAACTAAACAGATATTCTGAGATTTCATCCGTCTCAACCGCTACGAGTGCCTTTTTTTCGGCGCTTACCTTCGAAAAATAAGGATACTCATCAAGCTCGCGCCTTTCCGCTTCGCTTAAGCCGCCAAATTCGTAATTCGCATAACCGGAACCGTAATAGCCAAGAAATATAGGTATTTTATAATCGTAATCAACAAAATTGCCGAACTGCAGATAATTGATATACGAAAAGAGAAAGCCCGAAAACAAAATAGTGATAACCAGAATTATGCTTACGGCGGTTTTTGAGCCTTTGTAAAGCTTCGCGTTTCTCTTTGCAAGATGAGAGGAAACGTCAAACTCCTTTTTGGATTTTATCTTTTTGATCCGCATTTTGCGGTTGTTTTCTATATTGCGTATGGACTGCATAGGCGTTATTCTTGAAGCGGTTTTCAGCGGAATAAGCGCCGAAAGCATAGTGATCACAATGCAGACCGCGGCGGCGATCGGTAAAACAACGATGCTCTTCGTCATTATCGCGTCTTCATTTATAACGTTTATCAAGCCCCATACGATAAAATAGGATAGCGCTATACTTATGGGCGTGCAGATAAGGCTGATGATAAAAGCCTCTCTGCCGAAGATTTTGATTATCTGCCGCTTCGTTGCGCCTACGGCGCGGAGCATACCGATCTGCTTTTTGCGCTCTTTAAGATTTGTGTTAAAGGCGTTTACAATCGCAACGCAGGAGGCAAACACCAAAAGGATAATAACGGGTATTACATATAAGCTATCTTCGAAGTAAAGCATTTCCGGGCTTCCCCTATGCAAAACCGAGAAGCATTCAATATGTTCGATTTCAAGATCATTAAGATACTGATTAAAGGTTAAATATGCGTTTTCATCGGTAACGCTTGAAACGCAATAGCCTATCAGCTTTTCTTTTCCCCCCGCTTCAGGCTGAGTATCCTGAGCAACGAAAGCCGCGGGAACGAACTCAGCGCCTTCCTGCTGCCAAATAACCTGATTGCTTTTCTTATCCTTGATTATTCCAATGATTTTGTAAGTTTTCTCTTTCGTACCGTAATACGCATCACCGTTTCGAATTCTTATTTTCAAAGTTATTTCGTCGCCGAGCTTTGCGTTCGGATCAAGATTACTCAGCGCGGTTTTTTCAATGGCTATTTCATCTTCATTGGCAGGGTAAGCACCTTCAATAAGCTTCTGATTGGAAAGCTCTTTAGTCTTGTCATCAAACCAGCCTATTGCCGTACCCAGATGATCGTAAGCATCATTTATATATCCATAGCCGATCACGTGGGCAAAGCCGTAATCCAGCAGAATCCCGTCTTGAACAGCTTTATCAAAAATTTCTTTTTCATCACCGTAAACCGCCATTATATCCGTTTGATTGCCGTATTGCTCAACAAACTGCACCTTGCCCGTTTCGGCTGAGCTGAACATAAAGAAAAGCAAGCCCGATGAAAACACCATAGCAAAAATTATACCGATTATCATGATCGCGTATTGCTTTCTGCGCTGTTTCAGATTTCCCATAGCAATGGAATTTATCGTTAGCTTTTTCTTTTTCATTTTTACAACTCCTATTCGGCAAAATAACGATTTTTCAACCTTATGGCTTCATTATAAACTGTCAATCTTAAAATTAGGTGACGATAATCTTAAGATTTTGTAAGGTTCGTTCGCGACCGCTCACAGTGCGAGATGAAGGGAGCGATAAGAACCTGCTTGCAAAACGCAAGCAGAACCTTGTTTCTATGAAATAAGAACTGGCCGCGGTCAAAATTTTTGAGCTCCTTTAGGTGCGATAAAAATTTTGGGCACCGCAACTGTTAAGTTCGCGACCGCTCACATTTTGCTTTCCTTTAAAATAAATAAGGGAGGATCGCTCCTCCCTAAAAAATTAAATCAAATCGTAATATACCCGTCAATATACGGAAAGCACATAACAACACAAAAGCCCTTATCTCTGTTTTCCGCGCTGATGGTGCCGTGGTGCTTTTCAACGATCGCCTTCGTTATGGCAAGCCCTATGCCGGCGCTGTTCGGCGAAGCGTTTTCCGTTTTATGAAATCTCGTAAACAGCTTCGGAAGCTCATCCTCAGCCACTCCGCCGCCGTCATCAGCAATGGTAATGGTTGTAGATTTTTCACTGCTGTCAATAGTTATCTTGATGTTTCCGTCCTCGGCGGTATGCTCGGCGGCATTTTTTATCAAATTGCCAAGCGCTTCGCTGATCCAATCCCTGTCGCAACGCATTCTGCCGCCGCCGGTAACGCTGAATTTCTTTTTAGGAAAGAGCGGCTGAAAATCGGCGATAAGCTCCTTAACGATATCCTCCGTATCGTAAAACTGAAACTCCATAACGTAGGCGTCAGACCGTATCTTCTCAAGCCTTAAGAGCCTGTAGATAAGTCCCTCCATTTTCTCGATAAGCTGTAATTCCTTTTCCGTGTGTTCGCCGGGATTGCGGGAATGCTCCATTTCGCAATAAAGCCTTAATGCCGCAAGGGGCGTTTTCAGCTGGTGGGAAACGTCCGATATAAACTCCGTATTCTTTTCGGACTGCACCGCAGTGTTATGCTTTTCCAATTCCAACAGATTTTGAAGATCGTTAAAGCCGTTTTGCAGTGGCGCAAAGCAATTGTCCTTCGTGCTGAAATCAAGGGGCGTGCCCTTTTCTATGTAATACTCAACGCTTTTCGCCAGCGTTTCTATATCTTTTTTTCTCCTTAAATAGAGGACGAGAAAAACGATTGCCGTAACCGCCAAAGCAGCGCAGACAACGCATAAAATGATTACCGTTGTATCCATCGCCTTACTCCCATCTGTAGCCAACACCGCGAACGGTTATAATATGCTCAGCGCCGATTTTTTCACGAAGCCTGCTGATATGCACCGAAAGGGTGTTATCGTCTATAAACGCTCCGCCGCTGTCCCAGATATTCTGCAAAAGCGAGCCGCGGGTGACGATACTCGAGCTATTTCGAATCAAAGTAAGCAGAATTTGAAGCTCCGTGGGCGTAACGAAAACTACTTCGCCGTTTTTCTTAACGGTAAGGCTATTTACATCAACGGTTATATCCTTGCTGGTATAGGTTTGATTTGAGCTTCTGCGAAGTAGCGCCCGGATGCGTGAAAGAAGCTCGTGCAGCTTAAAGGGCTTCGTAACGTAATCGTCAGCGCCGGAATCGAGCCCGCGGACGATCTGTATCTCATCGTCGCAGGCAGTCAGGAATAAAATCGGAACGCTTCTTCCCGTGTTTCTCACGTAGGTACAAAGATCAAAACCGCTTCCGTCCGGCAGCATAACGTCAAAAATTAAAAGATCGAATTTTTCCTTTGAAATCAAGGCTTTCGCTTCACCGCAGCTTGCGGCGCTCAAAACGCTGTAGCCCTCCCCGCTGAGCATTTCACAGAGCCCGTCACGCAGGAAAGCATCGTCCTCAGTTAAAAGTATTCTTTCGTTCATTGCTTAAGTTCCTCTGCAAGCGCCTCAAACGCAGGCATATCACTTTCTTTTGCCCTCGTCATAATCGAAACGAAATGCTCGGCAAAGTTGATGTTTTTCATTTTTTCGAATTCCGCCCTCATCGTTCTCAGGGCGCTGGGAGCGAACGAGCCGTTTTCAACGAAGGCAACGCGCCTGTTTTGAAACGCCTTGCTCTGTAAATGATGAATAAAATCTCCCATTGGAGGGAACACACCGGCATCAAAGCTGGAAGCCATACAGAGAAGCGTTGAATATCTGAAAGCGTCCTCAACGCACTCTGCGATATCCGCTCTTGAAAGATCGGCGATGGCTACTTTGGGGCAGCCCTTTTTCTCAAGCAGCTCCTTCATCATCTCTGCCGCCTTAGCCGTGTTGCCGTGGATCGAGCCGTAGGCAATAAACACGCCTTGCTCCTCAGGCTGATAAGATGACCAAGTATTATAAAGATTTAAAACCCCGGGAATAGTATCCGTGAGGATAGGGCCGTGAAGCGGGCAAATGGTTTTGATATCAAGCGCCGAGGCTTTTTTAAGAAGCGTCTGAACGGCTGGGCCGTATTTGCCCACTATGTTGAAATAATAACGCCTTGCCTCGCAGGTCCAGTCTTCATCGGTATCAAGAGTTCCGAATTTACCGAAGGCATCCGCAGAAAACAGCACCTTTTCACTGCTCTCGTAAGATACCATAACCTCCGGCCAATGCACCATCGGCGCGGGAATAAAGGTAAGGGTATGATTACCAAGCTCCAGAGTTTCTCCCTCTTTTTTCGTGATGACCCTGTTCATATCAACGTCAAAAAAATTGGGAAGCATCGTTTTGGCCTTTTCGGTGCAGACAATATTAAGCTGTGGATACATATCGAATACAGTTGCCAAAACGCCCGAATGATCAGGCTCCAGATGATGAACGATAAGATAATCCGGCTTCCGATCTCCAAGCTCCTCCTTGAGGTTAGCGAGCCATTCATCGGTCACTCTCGCGTCCGCCGTATCCATAATGGCGATTTTATCGTCGATAATAAGAAAGGAATTGTATGAAACGCCGTTGGGAACAACGTACTGATTTTCAAAGAGATCGATTTCTTTATCGTCAACACCGATATATTTAATGCTGTCTGAAACGTGATTTTTCATAAACTTATACCTCCTGAGGCCCCTTTAAGTAATACTAACATAATCTGACTTTTTATGCAATAAAGCAGAAAGATTTAGGCTGTTTTTATATTGTTTCCCCATAAGGCAAAAAAATACTTTTTGATGCTTGATAAATAAAAAATGACTTGAGCGAAATACTCAAGCCACTTTTTTATAAGTATTTTGGATTAGCCGAAATATCTCTCAAGCAAGCCCTTGAAAGCCTTGCCGTGACGAGCCTCATCTCTTGCCATCTCGTGAACGGTGTCGTGGATAGCGTCAAGACCTTCTG
>JAFLRY010000028.1 GCA_022511205.1 Eubacterium sp.
TATCGTTCTTTTGCGACTCAAAAGAATGATACGCCCCGCCACGGCAGTGGCAAATATAAATAATTAAAAACATTTAGCCTGCCACGCCAGTGGCAAAAATAATTTAACAAAAAAAGACACCGCGCCGACAGGCGCAAAAGCTATTCAATTTCGACCGAATCGCCCGTATCCCTTATTTTTCTAAAGGTGGGGCGCTCGTAATTCGTCTGATTCGGCGTGTGGAAAGTGAGGGTCAGCCCCTCTTTGCCGTTAAAAATCATACCGTGGCCGCCGTCGTTGGTGATGATGGGCGGAAGATGAACGAATTCACCGTCTATCTCGCCGTTATCCGATCTTGCGATGCACTGGGCATATTTATGATCAATAAACGTTGACCACACCATTAAAAGCTCGCCGCCACTCGTTCTGAACATAAACGGACCGTCGGTGATATAATGCTCGCCCGCGGGCTTTTCATTAATATAGTATGGTGTTGAGCCCTTGAAAAGCATAGTCGGCTCGCCGACGCTTTCGCTGAGATCGTCGCTGAGCTTGACAAAGCAAACCGTACCGTCGATCACCTGCGTATGCTCATGGCAGAAAACGAGATAAGATCTCCCCTGCTTATCAACGTAAAGCGTGCCGTCTATACATTCCCACTCAAGAGGCGTGAGCGCGCCCTTGCTATGGGGAACAAACGGACCAAGCGGGCTTTCCGCTTTTAAAGAATAAGTACCCCTAAGTCCGTTTTCTTTCGTAAAGGAAGCGAACATATAGTACGCGCCTTGGAATTTATGCACCTCAGGCGCCCAATTCACCGATCTGTTCAGGCCGAATTTTTCAGAATCAAAGCACTGAATGGGATCGCTCCAGTTAACGAGATCCTCGGAAACGTACACGTCAAAGCCGCCCGTATTATGCCCAAAATCCTTGGCGCGGGTGCCGTACATATAATATTTTCCGTTCTCAAATAAAACGAATGGATCTCTGATATTGATATCTTTTAAGTTCATAAATTTTCCTTAGTTTATAAGTTTTTGTTGTTTGCCGCAAATACCGAAAAATGAAGAACCAAAGTCAGTATCTGCAAAGCAAGAACAAGGAAGAATCCGTAAGCAATTCCGCCGCCCGCCGAAATAACCGCGATATACAGCCCCGCAATAATGATGATTTCAATGGCGGAAATTGTAACGTTTCTCTTAAGTCCGTTTTTCGTGAAGGAAAACAGCGAATTAACAAGCGCAACTAACGAGCAGATAATTACGGCCGCAACCTCCGCAAGACAAAACACAAGCGCAGTATTTCCAAAAACGCTTCCCGAATCGGCGATAATGAGCTTTATCATTGAGACCAGCGTGATATTATCGCCGCCAACCTTGAAGATTGGAAGCAGCAGCGCTACGATAGGAAGAAGGAATGAGATCAGTCTCGCTATAGAATAAACTGAGCCTATGGCGGAGTTTTTTATTCCTTGCATAGTTTTAGCGAAATTTTCCGCTTCCCTTGCCACTTTTTCCGCGTCCTGCTGAAGGCGGTTTTCAAAATCGTAATACATCAGATTTGCGCCGCAATGGGGGCAATTCTGTTTGAAATAAAAGGGGCTGAGCTTTTCATTACAGTTAGGACAATTACTCATTTCCCTCACCTCCCTGTGATACTTCCTTTGCGTTCTGTTCTCTGCGCACTTTCAGCTCGGCGCGAATCATCTCCAGCTTTTCGCCTTTCAAATCATAGAAAAGATACGGAATTATGGAGAGCAGACCCAAAAGCTGTGGGATCAGAATAAAGAGCGCCCAGATCCACAGATCAGTATGATCGCCCTTAACGGCAACCGTTTCGGTTGATGAAGTCTGAACGAAGCTAAGCCCAATAATAGGCAGTAAAGCCGTGCCCAGTGAGGTTGAAAGCGATCCTGTCAGCTTGCCGACAAAGGTAAGCACGGAGAAGCTCATACCCTCGTTTCTCTGACCGGTTTTCCACTCCATATAATCAACGGTGTCGCCTATCATTTCAGTTGGGATTACCATATTTATGGTGTTGAAGAAGCTGAAAATGAAATTCTGGATCATCAACAGTATCGAAACGGCAAGCACGTTTGAATTATAGAAGCTGAGACCGCAGACGAATACGACCGCCCCAACCACCGCGCGGCAGATGAGATTCAGCATTACGATCCGCCTGTTATCAAATAGCTTTTTAAGCTTTGGTATAAGCAGATAGGTAAGAAAGCCGAATATCGTACCCGGAATACCTACCCATATAGCCGCCGAATTAAGGTGGAGAACCTCTGAGTAATAATAAGTTTGGAAAACGCCCGCAAGCCCTGCAAGGCTGCCGATAACGTTGGCTAAAATTATGATTAGTAATGGCTTATTCTTAACAAGAACCTTGAAATTATCAAGCATTGAGGGCTCTTTGATTGTTTGAACCACTCTTTCCTTCGTCTTGAAGCCGGCAAGCGAAAACAGTGCCATTCCCAGCGTGCCTGCCACGATCGCAAGGATAAGGAAATCCTGTGAAAGAGTGAGCTTCCAAGCGCCCTTATTGCTGAGATCCATCATAACGACCAGTATGGTGGTAGAAAGACCGCCTATGCTGGAAATGAATCTTGCCGTGGAGATCGCTCTCGTTCTGTCGCCGGGGCTTGGCGAGATCGCCGTGCTGAGGCTCCAGAAAGGAACGTCGCCAAGGGTATAGAAAAATTCCCAAACAACGTAGGATATGTACATATAAACGATCTTTACCGTGGTGCTTTTTGCGTCCGCAAGTATCTCAGGACCAGCAAAAAGCAATATCGTTGTAATAGAAAGCGGGATCGGAACAAGCATAAGATACGGGCGAAGCTTTCCGTAGCGTGTTCTCGTTTTATCGATAATGCTTCCCATGATCGGGTCGTTGATCGTATCCCATATGCCGAGAATCAGTATCATAGTAGATACGGCGGCGGCGGGAATTCCGAAAACCTTCGTAAAGAATAAAGAAAGATATCCGCCCGCAACGAGATTGTAGCCGAAAACCTGACCCGCGTTTGCAAGGCCGTAGGCAAGGTTTTCTTTAAAACCAACGTAGCGTATTTCTTTCGTTTCAGTCTGAGCCATATTACCCCTCCTAAATCATATACAATTATAATATATATTTCGATTAACAGACAATCAACAAATGAGATAAAAAAGAGCGCATTTGTTTATGCATAATTACTAATATGCTATAAGCAAATGCGCCATTATACTGTTTCGGCAACAAGCCTTAATTCTGATTTTTGTATTCCTTTGCAAGCTCCGTGTAATGCCTTGCGTTTTCAATGTTCGCCTCAACGGCGTTTTCATCAAGCGTTTTTACCGCTCTCGCGGGAACACCGATTATCAGCGAATTATCGGGGAATTCCTTGCGCTCCGTAACAAGCGCGCCGGCGCCGACTATGCAGTTTTTGCCTATTTTCGCTCCGTCAAGCACCGTTGCGTTCATTCCGATAAGGCTGTTATCCCCTATCGTGCAGCCATGCACAACGGCATTATGACCAACGGTAACGTTTTTGCCGATCACAACGGGATAGCCCTCGGTGCAATGAACCGTGCAGTTATCCTGAACGTTTGAATTTTCGCCGATAACGATTTTATCAACGTCGGCACGGAGTACGGCGTTGAACCAAATTGAAGTTCCGCTCTCTAAGTCCACATCACCGATCAGTGAAGCGTTCTCAGCGATATAAGAAGCGCCGTTCGTATCCGGAGTTTTGCCCAAAAATTCTTTTATCATAACGATTTTCTCCTTTTATTCCTGAATTTCTTTAAGCAATTTATCAATTCCGCTTTCGCCGTAAATGCGAATTCCGTTGTTATACAGCAAATCGGCTGTAAAGCCATTTCCCTTTACAAGTGTTCCCGTGAACGTGCCGTCGTAAACCAAGCCGAAACCGCAGGAGGGGCTTCGCTCTTTAAGTACCGCCATGGTGCAATTGCACTCGTTTGCCACGTAAAGGCTCTTTTCCGCGCCGTCTTGAAACTCCGCGGTGCGATCCGCTCCGTCCTTTGAAAGCACTTTATCTCCAACGATCTCGCTGGGCACTCTCGGAATCGGAAGTCCGCCAAAGCATTCGGGGCAAATCGGCACGAAATCAAAAAATTCGCTTAATTTGGCTACGCCTTCATTATAATTATTTCCGCCGTTATATTTGCAGTTTTCGCCGAGCAGGCAGGCGGAAACGAGAAGCTTTGGACGTTGCCTACTGAAAACGAATTTTTCAAGAGCCGCCGCTATGCCGTCCTCCCCGTTGGAGAGTGTTTCATAGTCCGCCGCATTCTTGCATACATCGGAAGCATTCGCCATAGCCACGCCGTATGCGGCGAATTTCAGCATTTCTATATCGTTATCCGCGTCGCCAAACGCCATGACCTCATCAGGCGATATGCCGAGCGTTTCGCACATTCCTTTTAAAGCAGTTCCCTTGTTAACGCCCATACAGGTCATCTCAAGATCGCCGGCTACGGGAGAAGTAAACGCCACGTCCTCCAACGAATAAAGTGCTTCTCTAATCTCCTCGTAATACTCGCCGTCAAAATAGAATAGGTTTATCTTTTCAATATCGGTGTTTTTTGCGTAATTGCTTATGCTGGCATGATTCTCAATAGCCGCCATATACGAATCGAGAAATTCCTGCGGCAAACCGTTGTTTTTGAAGAACGCCGCCTTACTGATTTCTGAATGGGGTCTGCCCTCGGCATACACTTCGTAGTACACAGGATAGCCTTCAAGAATATCGATTATTGAATTGACCGTGTCGGAATACATATGCCTACTGTAAATGTTTTCACCTTTACACCTGTCGAACACCGCCGCGCCGTTGGAATAGATAACGTAATCGATAAACGGCACCTGCTCAAGCACGCTATCGGTAACGGAAAGCGTTCTTCCCGTTGCGATAACGGTTTTTATTCCGAGATCGTGCGCTCTTTTTAGCACTTTTTTCGTTTTTTCGGTAACCGTGATATGATCTGTGGACATCAGCGTTCCGTCCAAGTCCATAGCTATTAGCTTTATAGGCATGCATTCCACCTCCAACATTAATGAATCAATTTAAAATACAATCAGGGAAAGCAGATATCCTATGCTTTCCCCGCAAATTCTATTTATACTTGTTTTTAATTTTGATACGCTCCATAGCTCTCGCGAGACCTGCCTTGTAATCGGCATATTCTATATTGCTGTGATGCTGGCGCAGCACCTCTTCATAATGGGCTTTACTCTTTTCTGCCCGATCCAAATCGATCTCATCTGGGCGCTGGGCCGAAGAACAAACGATGGTGGCCTCATTATCGAGAAATTCAAGGAAGCCGTCACCCACAAAGGCGTCTATAACAGAGCCGTCCTCGGACTTTATCTTCATCTCCCCCGCTTCAATGGGAACAACGCAGTTTTCATGGCGGGCAAGGAAAGCCATTTCGCCGCCGTCTATATAAGGTATGGTGAGGCATTGGCATTCGCCGTCAAAGAAAACTCTTGAGGAATCAACTATTTTCAGTTTAAAAGTTTCCATATTCTGCCTCCTTTGTGATATATCTGCTGCTCTTTAATTTATGGCTTCCGCTTTTTTCAACACGTCTTCGATCGTACCGGCGTTGAAGAAAGCCGCCTCTGGCACGTCGTCAAGCTCGCCGTCAATGATCGCTTTAAAGCCCTTTACCGTTTCGGCAACGGGAACGTAAACGCCCTTTAAGCCGGTAAAGGTTTCCGCAACGTGGAAGGGCTGGGAAAGGAATTTTTCAATCTTTCTCGCTCTGTAAACGGTGGTTTTGTCTTCTTCGGAAAGCTCCTCCATACCGAGGATAGCAATGATATCCTGCAATTCCTTATACCTTTGCAGGTATTCCTGAACACGTCTTGCAACGTTGTAATGCTCCTCGCCGACCGTGTCTGCCTCAAGGATACGGCTGCTTGATTCAAGGGGATCAACCGCGGGGTAAATACCCTTTTCAGCGATCTTTCTTGAAAGAACAGTGGTCGCGTCAAGGTGCGCGAAGGTGGTTGCGGGGGCAGGGTCTGTCAGATCGTCCGCAGGAACGTAAACCGCCTGAACTGAAGTGATAGAGCCGTTTTTGGTGGAGGCGATTCTCTCCTGAAGCGCGCCCACGTCCGTTGCCAGCGTTGGCTGATATCCAACCGCCGAGGGCATTCTGCCGAGCAGCGCAGAAACCTCGGAGCCCGCCTGAACGAAACGGAAAATATTATCTATGAAAAGTAAAACGTCCTGATTGGCAACGTCACGGAAATATTCAGCCATAGTAAGCCCCGTTTCCGCAACACGCATACGCGCTCCGGGCGGCTCGTTCATCTGGCCGAAAACGAGAGCGGTTTTGTTGATAACGCCCGACTCCTTCATTTCGTTCCAAAGGTCATTACCCTCTCTTGAACGCTCGCCGACACCGGTGAATATGGAATAACCGCCGTGAACATTCGCTACGTTTGTGATAAGCTCCTGAATGAGAACTGTTTTACCAACACCCGCGCCGCCGAAAAGACCGATCTTTCCGCCCTTAACGTAGGGGGTCAAAAGGTCTATAACCTTGATACCGGTTTCAAGTATCTCAACGTCGGCCGACTGCTCACTGAAGCTGGGGGGATTTCTGTGGATCTCCCAGCGGGGAGCGTCCTCGATCTCGCCGAGACCGTCAATCGTCTCGCCAACAACATTGAAAAGTCTGCCAAGACATTTGTTTCCAACGGGAACGGAAATGGAACTGCCTGTTGCAGTAACCTCCATATCCCTGTGAAGTCCCTCTGAGGCGGCAAGCATAATGCATCTTACAGTCTTTTTGCCGATGTGCTGAGAAGCCTCCATAACGAGCGTTTTGCCGTCTACGGTGACCTCCAGCGCTTCCTTCAGCCTCGGAAGTCCCTCGGTAAACTCAACGTCAACTACAGGGCCCATTACCTGAACGATTCTGCCTTTATTCATTTAGGATTCCTCCTAACTACTAACTAACTTACGCTTTAATTGTGATTTTTCTGCGCTCTTGAGCCTGCGATAACTTCGGTTATCTCCTGAGTTATCGCCGCCTGCCTTGCACGGTTAAACTGTATTCCAAGGCTCTTTATCATATCGTTTGCCGCGTCCGTAGCAGTCTGCATTGCCATCATTCTGGAATTGTGCTCACTGCAATAGGATTCGATCAGCGCGCCGTAGATAAAGCCCGCAATATAGCTTGGCATAATACTGTCAAACACAGTTTTGGCGTCAGGCAAAAACTCAGCGCTTTCATAGAAATTATTCTTATCCCTGATCTGTAAATGCTCCAACTTAAGGGGCAAAAGCTTCTGAACCACCGGCTCAACGGTCATCGTATTTACCATTCTGGTAAAGATAACGTAAACGTCGTCTATCTTTTCCTCAAGAAATAGATCGACAAGCTTTTCGGCAATATGCCTTGCCCGGTGTATCGTGGGATTCTGCGCCGTGTAATGGAAATTGATATCGATCGGAATATTGCGCTTTTCAAAATACTGCATTCCAACCTGCCCAACAACAAAAAGCATATCGTTTTCATCGTGGGTGGCATTTTCCTGAACTGCCTTGATTATATTATGGTTATACGCGCCGGCAAGCCCCTTATCGGCGGTGATAACGAGATATCCCGATCGCCTATCCTTGCCGCTTCTTTGAGGACGCTGGTCAAAATAACTGTTGCCCGCCTCCGGCGCGATATTGAGTATCTTTGCAAGGGAGTCCTGAATCATATAAAAGTACGGCTCGGTATTGGAAAGATCCCGCCTTGCCTTTTGAAGCTTAGAGGAGGAGACCATATACATAGCATTCGTAATTTTTCTCGTATCATTTATGGACTTGATCCTGCTTTGAATTTCTCTTGTATTAGCCATTGTTTACCCTTTCGTAACTATCAATAGCTTCAAGTATCTTTGCTTTAAGCTCATCGTCAAGGAGCTTTTCATTATTGATCTTATCTACGATATCAGCGTGCTTTTCCTCAAAATACCCAAGAAGCTCGCCCTGATACGCCTTGATCTCATCAGCGGGTATACCAACGAATTTTCTGCCGATCGCGCCAACGAGGGTTATTACCTGCTGAGCAAGGGAAAGGGGCTTTCCGAGGGGCTGCTTGAGAAGCTCCATTAGACCTTTTCCATAGGAAAGCTGCGCCTTTGTTTCATCGTCAAGATCAGATGAAAACTGGGTGAATACTTCCATTTCTCTAAACTGCGCCAGATCAACACGAAGGGAGCCCGCCGCCTTTTTCATAGCCTTCGTCTGCGCCGCTCCGCCAACACGAGATACGGATAAACCGATATTTACCGCGGGGCGCTGACCGCTGAAGAACAGATCGCTTTCAAGGAAAATCTGCCCGTCAGTGATAGATATAACGTTTGTGGGGATATACGCCGAAACGTCACCCGCCTGGGTTTCTATAATGGGAAGCGCCGTTATAGAGCCGCCGCCCAATTCGGGAGCAAGGCGTGAGGAACGCTCAAGAAGCCTTGAATGGAGATAGAAAACGTCTCCGGGATACGCCTCACGACCGGGCGAACGCTCAAGTAAGAGTGAAAGCTCACGGTACGCAACGGCGTGCTTGCTGAGATCATCGTAAACGATAAGGCAATCCTTGCCCTGATGCATAAAATACTCCGCCATAGCCGTTGCCGAATAGGGGGAAATATACTGAAGCGAGGCCGAATCCGCCGCTGTGGAGCAAACGATTATCGTGTAATCCATCGCTCCCTGCTTTTCGAGGGTGCTCACAAGCTTCGCAACTGTAGACGCCTTCTGCCCTATAGCATTATAAATACAGATACAGTTTTTGCCCTTTTGGTTGATTATCGTATCGGTAGCGATAGAGGTCTTACCCGTCTGCCTGTCGCCGATAATGAGCTCACGCTGACCTCTGCCGATGGGGAACATTGAATCTATAGCGAGGATACCCGTTTCAAGGGGAACGGAAACCGACTTTCTGTCAATAATAGACGGAGCGTTATTCTCAATAAGGCGGTATTCATCGGAAATGATCTTGCCCTTGCCGTCTATCGGCTCGCCGAGGGCATTGATAACTCTGCCGATAAAGGCTTCGCCAACGGGTACACCGGCATTCTTATGCGTTCTTTTCACTCTTGAGCCTTCGTGGATATCGCCGTCGTCACCGAAAAGGATACAGCCGATCCTATCCCTCTTGATATCCTGAACCATACCCTTGATTCCGCAGTCGAAAACAACGATCTCTCCGTACATAGCGTGTTCGATACCCTCGATGGAAGCAATGCCGTCACCAACGGTGATAACAGTGCCTATCTCCTCGCTCTCGGTATCAAAGTCGTACTCCTCGATCTCGCTTCTGAGTATGGAGATTATATTATCGTTATCTGAGCTTGCCGTTTCTCTTGCCTTTTCGGCAACGGCGCTCTTGATGCTATCAAGCTTATTTTTTAGGCTTCTGTCATACTGCTTATTGCCTATCTCAATAATAAAGCCGCCGATCAGGCTTTCGTCCTTAACGAGCTCGATAACGGCAGAGGAGGCGTTTTCCTCTCTGCACACAAATTCCTCAAGGCCCTTTAACTGCCTTTCATCCGGCTCCGTAACGCAGTAAACGGTTGCCTTAGCAAGCCTTTTCATTGCGCCGTTTTCGCTTGACGGCAGCGCTCTTTCATCAATTTTCTGACTCATTGCCGTCACTGCTTTCGTTTAAAAATTCATCGAAAATATCGCTGTTTGTCTTATCAGAAACATTTGCGCCGACAACCTTTGCGGCGGCTTCCATAGCGAGCTCAGCGATGTTTTCTCTTGCCGCGCGCATTTCGTTTTCACGCTCAACGATTGCCTGTTTCTTGGCTTCATCGAGAAGCTTATCCGCGTCGCCTTCAGCTCTCTCAATGATCTTAGAAGCCTCAACCCTGGCGTTTTCCTTGGCTTCGCCGATGATACGCTGGGACTCATCATTGATATTTTCAATTTTATCCTCATATTGCTTTTTCAATTCCTGAGCCTGCGCGTTTGCTTCATCAGCCTCTTGGAACTGTTTATTGATCATTTCCTTGCGCTTTTCCATAACCCTCGTTATCGGCTTGAACAAGAACACCTTCATCAGCACGAAAAATATGACGAGGTTGAAAAGCATTATAAGAAAATTCCAGTCAAATTTAAGCATTTGCCGTGTTTCCTTTCACTAAAAGATTACGAAATACGCTTACTTATGCTGCCGATCCGGTCATAAAGATGATAAGTATGCTTGCAACAAGTCCGTAAACCGCAGTTGCCTCAGCAAGCGCGCAACCGATGATAAGCGTGCTTCTGATATCGCCTGCCGCCTCAGGCTGACGAGCGATTGATTCAACCGCTTTACCTGTTGCGATACCGATACCGATACCTGCGCCTAAACCTGCTAATACAGCTACCGCTGCTCCAATTGCTATACCCATGATTATTTCTCCTTTTATCTAAATTTTAAATTATTTATTCAACAGCTTCCTGAACGTAGATAGCCGTTAAGAACACGAAAATATATGCCTGCAAAAAGCCGTCAAAGAGATCAAAATACAGGCTGAAGGCAACGGGAACGCCGAACTTCAAGAAGATAACACTTTTGATAAGCTCCATAATGATAAACGCGCCGAGAACGTTACCGAAAAGTCGCATACAAAGAGAAAGCGGCTTTATAAATAATTCAAGAATATTGATCGGTGTTACTATCCATACAGGCTTTGTAAATGAGCCTAAATGCTTCTTGAGGCCCTTTTTCTTAACTCCCGCGATCTGCACGAGAATAATGCTTGAAATAGCCATTGCCGCAGTAACCTGCATGCTTTTCGTGGGTGGTTTAAAGCCGAACAGACCGATCATATTTGATGCGCCGATAAAGATCGCTGTGCTCATAAGCCAAGGCATAAACTCTCTGCCATGCTCGCCGAGAATATTATCGAAGAAATTCATCATCTTTTCCATACAGATCTCAAGTATCTGCTGGCGTTTGCTGATCTCACCGTTAACCTTCAAATTCCTTGTTAAAAGAATTGCGATAACGGTTATGACCGCCATAATAATCCATGAAACCACCGTTGCTTCATCTATGGTAACATTAATAAATGGAATCGTGAAAACATCCTTGATTTCAAGCTGGTCCAGCAATTCCTCTTTAATGTCCATAGTTATAGGAAATAACGGCATAATCTCACTTCCTTTAATACAAATTAGTCTTTGTCAAAAATAAACAGTCAAGTTATAACCTGCATTATAGCACCAACATTTTTGATTTTCAAGCATAAAAATACTAAATTATCTTCTTTGAAAAATAATAATTTTGTGCAAAATATTATTTACTTATTCTCGGCTATAGTTTATAATATTGGGGATTAAACTTTAGGTTTAAGGAGAATATTTTTATGGCAAATAACCAAAAGAAAATGGTAGAGGATATCACCTCTATGGACGAGGATTTTGCGAAATGGTATACCGATATCTGCAAAAAAGCGGAGCTTATCGAATACACCAGCGTTAAGGGCTGTATGGTTATAAGACCCTACGGCTATGCGATCTGGGAAAACATCCAAAGCATTCTTGACTCAATGTTTAAGGAAACGGGCCACGAAAACGTTTGTATGCCTATGTTCATTCCCGAAAGTCTGCTGCAAAAGGAAAAGGATCACGTTGAGGGCTTTGCGCCCGAATGCGCGTGGGTAACGATGGGCGGAAGCGAAAAGCTTGAGGAGCGCCTCTGCGTAAGGCCCACCTCCGAAACCCTTTTCTGCGAGCATTTCAAGAATATCGTTCATTCCTACCGCGATCTGCCTAAGCTCTACAATCAGTGGGTTTCGGTAGTAAGATGGGAAAAGACTACGAGACCGTTCCTGCGCTCCCGTGAATTCCTCTGGCAGGAGGGTCACACGCTCCATGCCACCGCTGAGGAAGCCATCGAGGAAACGGAGAAAATGCTCAACATTTACGCCGATTTCTGCCAGAATTATCTTGCGATTCCCGTTGTTAAGGGCATGAAAACCGAAAGCGATAAGTTTGCGGGCGCAGAGCGCACCTACTGCATCGAAGCCTTAATGCACGACGGCAAGGCGCTTCAGGCAGGCACCTCCCACTATTTCGGAGACGGCTTTGCAAGAGCCTTTGAGATTCAGTATTCCGATAAGGAAAATAAGCTGAAATTCCCCCACCAGACCTCTTGGGGCATGACCACCCGCCTTATCGGCGCGATCATTATGACCCACGGCGATGATAACGGTCTCGTTCTTCCCCCCGCCGTTGCCCCGATTCAGGCGATCGTTATCCCCGTAGCTCAGCACAAAGAGGGCGTGCTTGAAAAGGCAAACGAGGTTTGCGACAGGTTAAAGAAGATCTGCCGCGCTAAGATAGATGCTTCAAACAACACCCCCGGCTGGAAATTTGCCGAATACGAGATGAAGGGCGTTCCCATCAGAATTGAGATCGGCCCCAAGGATATTGAAAACAATCAGTGCGTTATCGTAACGCGCCACAACAGAGAGAAAACTTTCGTTTCTCTTGACGAGCTTGAAACTGTAATTCCGCAGAAGCTTCAGGAGGTGCGCGACGGTATTTATAACGCCGCCCTTGAAAACAGAGAGCGCAGAAGCTACGTTTGCAAAACGCTTGACGAGATCACTAAGGCGCTTGAGGAAAACGGCGACGGCTTCGTTAAGGCAATGTGGTGCGGCGACGAGGAATGTGAGGATAAGGTTAAGGAACTCACGGGCGTTGGCTCCCGTTGTATCCCCTTTGAGCAGGAAAATCTTGCGGACACCTGCGTTTGCTGCGGCAAGCCCGCTAAACATATGCTCTACTGGGGCAAGGCTTATTAATAAATAACTTTGAAAGAAGGAAAAAATATGTCAGTTTTAGTAACGGGCGGTTTAGGCTATATCGGCTCCCACACCTGCGTTGAGCTTATGAATGCCGGCGCTGAGGTAGTAGTAGTTGATAACCTTTACAACTGCAAAAAAAGCTCTTATGACAGGATCAAGGCTTTAGTCGGCAGAGATTTCAAATTCTATGAGTGCGATATCCGCGATGCTGAAGGCTTAAACAAGATTTTCGAAAATGAGGATATCGATTCCGTTATCCATTTCGCCGGTCTTAAGGCAGTCGGCGAAAGCGTACAGAAGCCCCTTGAGTATTTCGACAACAACGTAAACGGAACGCTCGTTCTTCTCGATGTTATGAGAAAACACGGCTGTAAGAAAATCGTTTTCTCCTCCTCCGCAACCGTTTACGGAATGAACAACGTATCCCCGCTCACGGAGGATATGCAGGTAGGCGGAGTTACAAACCCCTATGGCAGAACGAAATATATGATCGAGTGCATTTTGCAGGATCTCTGCGTTTCAGACAAGGAATGGTCCGTATGCCTGCTGCGCTATTTCAACCCCATCGGCGCTCATAAGAGCGGTACTATGGGCGAAGACCCCAACGGAATTCCCAATAATCTTATGCCCTATATTACGCAGGTAGCCATCGGTAAGCGTGAGAAACTCACCGTTTACGGAGACGATTACGATACCCATGACGGCACCGGTGTAAGAGATTATATCCACGTTGTTGACCTTGCTCTTGGCCACTTAAAGGCAGTTGAAAAGGTACGCGGCGAAAACGGACTTTTCATCTATAATCTCGGAACGGGAATCGGCTATTCGGTGCTTGACGTTGTTAAGGCATTCGAAAAGGCTTCGGGCGTTGAGATATCCTATCAGATCGGCCCACGCCGCGCGGGCGACATTGCCACCTGCTACTCTGACCCCGGCAAGGCGCTCAACGAGCTTGGCTGGAAAGCGGAGCGCGATATAGAGGAAATGTGCGAAGACAGCTGGCGTTGGCAGAGCCAAAACCCCACAGGTTATCCCGATTAACAAATTCATATAAAAAAGGTAAAAGCTCTCAGTCTGAATTGACAGACTGAGAGCTTATTTTTATGCCGCCTTTCGCAATCGCCAAATGAATTATGACCAATGGGAATAGTCTGCGGGATCATCGTCAATATAAGCGCCGCTATTCTCTTGTGAAAACTCCTGATCCCAATCGTTGATAAACGAACCCGTAATAACGCCCCTGTATTTTTGTCTTTCATTCTCCGGCAGTGAGTTGAAATAATCGCAAATCATTTCGTTGGCGATCTTCACAGTTAAATTGAACTCCCTGAAATCAGTTATTGAAGCGCATTCAAGCGTATTCTCATCTGTAAGCGTAAGTGAGATATTATTATCGTAGGCGATCTTATCAATAATGCAATCCTTAGCCTCCTGCGCAAGCTTATTATCATCACCCTGCGCTATGGAAACAATATACGGTACGGCTGATTCAGATAACCATTCGCTCATATATTCAACGTCAAGCGTATCTATTTTTCCGTTTGCGTAGGCATTAACGTTATACCTCGAAACGAGATTATCCATATCCGCGAATGAGAAAGCAATAAACAACGTACTGCAAACAAGAATTATCGTCTGCATATAGTTTGCCTTCGGCAGGAAAATGTGAAGCACGAAAAACAAGATCATCACAGCAAGCATGATCATTAAGAGCGAAACGAGAAGTCTGTATTTCGAAAGCCCGAATATCTCAACATTAAGCACCATTTTTGACATTGCCGTTATCAGAATAAGGAGCGAAAACAGCGAAATGAAGCATTCTGCAGCTTTCAACACAACAGACGGTCTGCCCTCATTTTCCTTTTTCGTGCAAATATTCACCGCGGAGATAAGCGCCATATTGATAACACAAATGGCAAACATCTCGAAAAAGCCCTCTCTGGCGTAAACGCTGGCAGAATATTCGTATCCCTCAGGCAGAATTCCTGAAAACGCGCTGAAAAAATACGCAAGCTGTGAAAACAGATAGATGATATACGTTGCCGATATAACACATAAAAACGAAACCGAAACTGCATTCGGAACGAATCTCAGGCTTTTATGCTTCTTTGCTCCGTCCGTTTTTACATCAAGCGCATTCTTGCGTGTGAAGGCATAGGAAAAAGCGTATGGCGCGAAAATAACCGCGAGAATAAAAACGCCGACATATTCGCCGATATTTTTTCCTATGGCGCTGATAAGTCCACGAAACGCCGCGTCACCGCTGACTAAAAGCGGAATTACTACCAGCAAAACCGGAAGCGCCAGCGCCGCGCCTATTATCCCATAGGTAAAATTCTTATTCTTCGATGAGGTGCTTCCCACCGCTTTCACAGCCGGAAACAGATTAGAAAACGGAGAAACGCCCGTTCCGTAAAGCAGATCGGTAAGCATTTTAAAGCTTCCCTCATTGCTTCTGAAACTGCCGCTTATACCGAAAACGTAAATAGTAAAGAGCGCCGAAATGAGAAAAACCATTATGGCGTTAACGAATATATCCCTTGAAAGTGTAAAGGTAACAGAGCCCCCAAGGGAAAGCAGACCGCATAGGCAGGCAAAAAGAGAGGGCCTCGTTTTGCCGTTCCAAAGATAGGCGGTAAAAACAGCAAACATAACGAAAAACGAAAGCGTGAAGCCGAAATTGAACGCGTGAAAAACGGCAAAATCAATGAACACGAAAACCGAAGCGAAAATGAGAAGGGCGAATATTCCGTCTCTCTTTTCAGCGTGAAGCACACGCTTTTCCTTAACCATCGGCGCAGGCGGTGTAAAATAGTTATTATTAAGATTAAAATCAGAATTTTCCATAGTATTAACCTCAATCGTCAACGAATTCAAGAATATCTCCGGGCTGGCAGTTGAGCTCCTTGCAGATGGCTTCAAGGGTTGAAAAGCGTATGGCCTTTGCCTTTCCGGTTTTCAGTATGGATAAATTTGCGGGAGTGATCCCGATTTTAGACGCAAGCTCCCCTGAGGACATTTTTCTTTTCGCAAGCATTACGTCAAGATTCACTACAATATGCATATTATCCTCCTATATGGTAAGCTCGTTTTCTTCTTTGATTTCGATCGCCGCTTCGAAAACGTTTTTAACTACCCTTACGACAAGCCCCATAAACATTTCGGCAATCGCCAAAGCAAGAACTGCCAATGGGAAAAGCGAAACACGTAAAAAATGTGTTTTCATGCAGAGTATTATGAATAAAACGACGCCAACCAATCCCGCGTAAAAGCACGCCCAGCTTATGATCCGAAGCAGTTTAACGTTTTTCTCATTGAAAACCATTTCCCTTTTTACGTTGATAAGCAGTTTATCAAGACATATCAGCGCCGTATAGCCTGCTGGAACAACGGCGAAAAGTGCGCACAAAATGTAATCCATTGACTCGCGCAAATAATGCAATTCAATAAATCCCCAATTAAGCACAAGCGGAAGCGCTACGAGGGCGATAGCAAAAATCACGTAACACGCCCTTACGATAAGCTGGGTAAGCATAATTGATTTGTTTTTGTTCCACATAAGAAATTCCTCCAAAACTATTGTTTTCAAGGTAGTTTTATCACAAAAATTATCGTTTGTCAATAAATTTTTATTATTTTTCGCAAATATTTTATCTTTTTTCAAAAATCGGCAATAAAAAAGAGCGGTGTTGAAACCGCTCTAAAATACTTATTGTTTAAAACAAACCGAATTTCAGTTTTAAAAAGATAATCAGAATAAGGTCAATAACAAACATTACCAACGAAACTATACCCGCGAAAAGTGATTTCTTATTTAGCGAGGCTATCTCATCGCTGACCTCGAATTTTTTCCGCTTCAAGGTTAGCGGCACGGCTATCCCTATCGCTCCGAAGGCAGGGCATATACCGATCGTGCATACACCTATCACCGCTGAAATAAAGGCAAAGCGTGAAAGCTTTCTTATAATATCATTATTTTCCATTGCCATTCTCCTTTGTTTTTACTATTCCGTATTTTGTATTAATCCTGTCCAATTTTTTTATAAAACCCTCCCCGAAGAGGAATAGGAATACTGCCGTTGCTCCGCCGAAAATTGCGGAAAACGGCACTCCGGCGCCGTATACCGCAAGGACTGATTCCAAATTAAAATCAGATACCATTATAAGCACGGAGCTTGAATCCGCGATAATTCCGTAAAGCACAAAGGCAAGAATGAAGCCTACGATTGAAAGACTCCACCTATTTGGCTTTATTATTTTGAAAATGATTCCGGCCAAAAAACCGACAAGCCCCAGCGCCACCATTTGAAAGGGAGTCCATATTCCCTGCCCGAATATGAAATTCGAAACGAAGGCGGAAAAAGTGCCGATTATATATCCCCTCTCCGCACCGAGGCACACCGCTGAAGCTATGACCACTGCGGCGATCGGCTTAAACTGCGGAACGAGATAAAACACCGCCCTTGATGCTACCGCCAGAGAAATGAGCACCGCCAGAAGCGCCAGTTCACGGGCAGAGGGCGCTGAGCGCTCAAAGGTCAGCAAAAACGGTATCATCGATATCAAAAGAATGATAGCCGATATCAGATATACAGAGGTGGTCTCAGAGAGGAATATCTGCCATATAACTATCAGCACCGCCGTCAGTAAAACTAAAATGGCAGGCAGGATCTTCAGCGCTTTTCTCTTCATAGCGCCACCTCAATATCGTCTATGGAAACGGCTTTGCCCTCTGTTAACCGTGAAATAGCGGTGGTGTACGTTTCCAGCATCGAAAAAAACTCTCGTACCGGCGCGCTTGCAACGATCCTTCCGCCGAAAAGAAACGCCGCGTTATCGGCGTATCTCCCGGCAAACTCAAGATCATGGGTAGCGAGAATAACCGTTTTGCCCTCATTCACAAGCTCGCGGAGCATTCCCGCAAATTCTGCGGCAAAGACTGCGTCAACGCTTTTTGTCGGCTCATCAAGAAGCAGAATATCAGCGTTAACGGACATTATTTTTGCAAGGGCAAGCCGCTGGGCTTCGCCTCCGCTGAGATCAAAGGGATTGCGATCTGATAAATGCTCCAAACCGAAGCGGATGAGCAATTCCTCGCTTCCTATTTCTTCAAAAACTGTGTCCTTAACGAAAAGTGTTTGCACGTTTTGCGGCATATAGGCAGTTTTGCCCTTCATTTTGATCTTTCCGCCGTAACATTTCAGCACCCCGCCGATACATTTCAAAAGCGTGGTCTTTCCGCTTCCGTTTGCGCCGACTATCGCATTGATTTTCCCCTGCTCCGCCTTGTAATCAAGACCGTAAAATATGTCCGGAAGTCCCTTTTTATATGTAAAGCATATTCCCTTTACAGTTGGCCCTTCATCATTTTTAGTAACGCTTTTTCTGATTTTATAAGTTAAGGCGTCTGCTGCCCTTTTCGCCTCGCGGAAATCAATGGGATTGTCCTTAAAAGCCTGTGTGTATGGGGGCAATGCGGCTTTCATTTCGTTTTTGCTTTTGATAAGGAATTCGGCGGTTTCAGCGGGCTTACCGCAAAAAATGATTTTGCCCGCCTCCATCACGGCAACCTTATCCGCATAGGGCAAAATGCTTTCTATCCTGTGGCTGCTGATAAGCAGAGTAGTTCCCTGCTCGCGGTTCAGCTTTAAGATGATATTAATGAATTCCTCGGCGGCGGCAGGATCAAGCTGAGAAACGGGCTCGTCCAAAATCAACAGCTCCGCTCCCGCCGTGAAAACGGAAGCAAGGGCGGTTATCTGCTTCGTACCGCCGGAAAGGCTTTCTGTTTTTTTATCAATTACTGAGCTGAGATTGAAATAGCTTGCCGCCTCCGCTATACAGAGGGCAGTTTTCTCTCTGCTTTTGCCAAGGCTCTGAGGCGCAAAGGCAAGCTCCGAGCGCACCGTATCTGTAACGATATTGCTCTCAACGTTTTGATTAACGAAGCCCACGCTTTGCGCATTAACGGTAAGCTCGCCTCTTAGCTTGCCGTATGGCGCTATCTCCTTTTTCAGAAGCCGCAGAAGCGTTGATTTCCCGCTGCCCGATTTCCCGATCACAAGGCAGATCTCTCCCTCTTCCACCGAAAGATCAACGCCGTTGAGCGCGTTTTCGGCAGACTCTGGATAGGAGAATATTAAATTTTTGATTTCAATAAAAGCCATTTAACGTCCTCCGTGAGATCGGTTATAAGGGGAAATAGAGAAAAGATCATGAATACTGCAACAGTAATAAGATTCACACTTTTCATTTCAATCATTGGATTAAAGGTGATCTGCGAGATATCCGCAGAACAGGCTATGAACAAATATATAAGAAAAAAAGCCGTTAATGCGAGCGCTAAAACATCCGATTTTCTGAATACGAAGGATGAATAAAAGCTTCGTTTTTTCGTGCCGAAGCCACGGGCCTTCATCGTGTCCGCCGTTTCAATGCTCTTTTCAAGGCTTATTGATAGGAGGGCGGAAAAGCGGCTAAGGGCGTTTTTTAGCCCCTTTATTTCATAGCCAAGCCCGATATGCGCGTCTTTGATTTCGTTTGAGGTCTTTATCATAAGGGGAATAAAGCGAAGGATCATCGAAAAAAGCAGAGCAAGATTCGGTGCGAAACCGCCAAACAGTGCCATAAACTTATCTGCAGTAATGATTTCGTTATAGGCAAAAAACCACACCATTACCGCACCCATCATAACGCCTGTAAGGAGGCCCGACGTCAACGCTTCGAGTGTAAAGTTAATTCCCTTTACAGAAAAAATCACGGTATTTCCGTAGTGACTGAACAGCATATTAAATATCGCCGCCAGCAAAACGATCGGAATGACGAATTTCAGCAAAAATGATAGGGCGCTTTTGCCCTTTCGTCTTGCAAAATAACAAAACGCACAAAGAAAAGATAACGCGCCGTAAACTGAATTCGAAAAAACGAGCGTTAAAACGATCACACCGATAAAAAAAGAGAAACTGACTATTGGGTGAAATTTTGAAAATCTATCCATAATCAGTCCCTCCGATTAATCAGGAAGCCTATCTAATTCTTACGTCCTGTTTCGTTTTAAATCTGTATCCGTATTGATCGAGAATATGCATTTTATTCAGTGCAACCATCGTGCCCTTTGAAACGCAGAGATCAGCCCTCGGCGCTATCGTTACGTCAAGACCTAAAGTTTCTGAAAACAGCTGATCTATGCCGTAGATCGAGGAGCTTCCTCCTGTTAAAATGACGGCACTTGAAGAGATATCAGCCATAAGCTGGGGCGTGGTGCGCTCAAAGAACGCTTTCGCCGCCTCGGCTATCTCAGTGAACAGCGGTTTGAGGCAGAAATAAACTTCGTTTCCGGTGATCTCGGCTGCCCCCGGCATACCGGAGAGATAATTTCTCCCCCTTACCTGAAGCGCCACGTCCTCTTTACGCTCAACGGCGCAGCCGATGCTTATCTTTACGTCCTCTGCGGTACGCCTACCGATAAGAATTCCATATTTATCGCGCATATATCTCATTATTTCCTCATCAAACCGGTTGCCCGCAATACGAAGCGCCTCGATCTGATTAAGGCTGCCCTGGCTGATTATCGCCATATCGGTAGTGCCGCCGCCGATATCGATCACGAAAACACCCTTTGGATAAAGAAGGTCTACGTCAGCTCCAAGCGCGGCGCAAAGGGGTTCTTCAACAAGGCAAACAGATCTTGCGCCTGCCGATATCAGCACCGAAACGAGGGTTCTTCTCTCAAGATCGGTACTGATCGCGGAAACTGACGCGACTACTCTCGGCTTAAAAAGGCTCTTACCTATTACTTTATCGATAAAAAAGCGAACCATCTGCTGAGCGATGGAATAGTTTGCCACTGCGCCGTTTACGATTGGTCTTATAACGGCTATTCCCGCAGGCTCTCTGCCCTCAAGATAATAGGCGCGCCTGCCGGCGTATATAATTTTTTCAGTTTGAGTATCGTATGCAACGTAAGAAGGCTCATCAACCACCACTCCCTTGCCGGGAACGGAGATAACGATTGAGCTTGAACCTAAATCTATGCCTAAATCATAACCGAACATAACGTCATTCCTTAAATCAATACTGGGTGAAGCGGCTTAATTCAAGACGCTTCACAACAAGCTTATGTATTATGTTACTGTAAAAACGGGTCATTGTCAACCTTTAAAAAGTAGCCCAGTGCGCTGTAGCGCTTGCTTTTTTTATCATTCTCAACCATCGCTTTGACTGAGCCCTCAGTGCCGATCAGCACCAAAAGATTTTTGGCGCGGGTAAGCGCCGTGTAGAAAAGATTTCTGTAAGTGAGCTTCTGGGGCGTTGCCAAAACAGGCATAACTACGCATTCAAATTCAGAGCCCTGGCTTTTGTGCACAGTCATAGCGTAGGCAAGCTCCAGCTCCTTTGCGCTTTCAATGGAATAGGTGGCCTCCCTATCGTCAAACCTCACGTTAAGAATATCGTTTGCCTTATCTATCCTCGTTAATATTCCGATATCGCCGTTAAAAACGCCCATTCCGCTGTCGCCGGGTCTGAACCACGGCACATCATAGTTATTTTTTATCTGCATAACCTTATCGCCCACGCGAAGAACGTAGCCGTTATGCTTGATCTCCGCCTTTTTATTATCGGCGGGATTGAGCTTTTGCTGTAAGAGATAATTGAGGTTTTCCGTGCCCACGTCTCCCTTTCTGCTGGGGCAGAGCACCTGAATGTCGGAAAGCGGATCGTAGCCGTAGGTATCGGGCAAACGGCGGGTCACGAGATCAACAAGCTTCCTTGAAGCGGTATAAGGAGAGTTTTCTTTCAGAAGGAAGAAATCCGATTCCGCATCTGTTCTGCTCATATCCGGCATTTCGCCACGCACCACCCTGTGGGCATTGGTGACGATAAGGCTTTTCATCGCCTGGCGGAATATTTTTTCAAGCTGAACTACGGGGATCATACCGCTTTCCGTAAGATCCTTCAGCACGTTGCCCGCGCCAACGGGAGGAAGCTGATCCTTGTCTCCCACCATTATGAGCCTTGCGCTCATGGGGAGCGCGTCCAGCAAACTGTCAAACAGCTTTATATCCACCATTGAAAGCTCGTCAACGATAACCGCGTCAACGTCCAGCTTGTTTTTTCTGTTATAAACGAAGGAGGGCTCATCCGCGCCGTCCTTATATTCAACCTCCAGCAGTCGGTGAATCGTTTTCGCCTCGCAGCCGGTAAGCTCCGTCATTCGCTTAGCGGCTCTGCCGGTGGGCGCGGCAAGGGCAACCTTCATTCCCCTGTTTTTCATCAGGGCGATAATGCCCCTAACAGTTGTGGTTTTTCCGGTTCCGGGACCGCCTGTCAGTATCAATAAGCCTTGATTAACGGCAATTTCGATTGCGGCGCGCTGTTTATCGTCAAACTCAATTCCCTGCGCCGCCTCAAAGGCGTATATCTCCGCGGCAAATATTTCCGTCTGCTTCGGGGGATAATTGACCATTACCTTAATTCTTTCGGCAACGGAGCTTTCAGCCTCATATATCTCAGGGATAAAAAGGAAGTCTTTGCCGTTAACCTCCGCTGACATAAGCTGATTCCCCTGCAAGGCATTGTCGATAGCGATATCTGCCGAGTCCTCGCCGCACTCCAGAAAGTCCATTGCCGCTTTGACTACGGCTGTTCGGGGCAGACAGGTATGGCCGTTATTCAGATTGTGGCGAACGATATATACAACGCCTGCCTGGCATCTGTAATCGAACAGATCGGGAGCGTTTAGATTGAGTGATATCTCCTCGGCACGCTCAAAGGTATAGCCGTGTTCCCCAACGAAAGCATAGGGGTTTTCGGAAATCACGTCGTAGGCGGCGGAGCGGTACGTATTATAAGCTTTGAAGGCTTCGTTGGGTGTAAGGCCAAGATTCGTCAGCGCAAGGATCGTTTCTCTTGATGCGAACTGCGCCTTGAATTCCTGTTGAATTTTACGCGCCTTAGGTTTGCTGATACCCTTGATTTGAGAAAGACGGTCTACGTCGTTTTCTATAACGTTGAAGGAATCGGCGCCGAAAGCCTCAACGATCTTCACGGCGGTGGATTCACCAACGCCCTTTATTATTCCGCTGGCAAGATAGCGCAATATCCCCGCCGCGTCCGCCGGCAGGGTCTGCTCGATAAGATTGGCTTTAAACTGCTTGCCGAAGGTGGAATGATTCACCCATTCGCCCTCAAGCAGCACTTCTTCGCCCTCAACAAGCTTTGGGAAATTTCCCACCACCGTTAGAGGCTCGCCGTAGGATGAGATAACCATAACGGTGTAGCCGTTATCCTCGTTGAAAAAGGTTATCTCCTCTATCCTTCCTGTTAACTTTTCAAGCTGCGCCTGAGCCATAAATTTCACCGAATAGATTGTATCATAATTGATAAGAAAAATAAAGGTTGCAGAGCAATAAAATTCATATTAGGAAAACAAAAAGCGGTGTGATTGCTCACACCGTTTTAAACTTATTAAGCCTTTTTGCTCTTGATTACTTTCTTTATACCGAAGCCAATTGCAATCGGTAATAACGCAATTACAAAGGCAAAAACGTATCTGAGAATGAAGGACTCAGAGGAAATAAACGGAGTAAAGTAAGTGCAGAACATATTGCATAAGCTACCAATTCCGTAAACCACGTTCTTGATCCCGAATGTATAGCTCATTTGACCCTCAAGAGCCAAGTTTATTAACGGTGCTATGGCAAGAATAACTGCGTAGGCAATAAGTCCGTACTTATCTTTTTTGAGATCGGTGAAAACGCCGATCAATATGCCCAGAATTAGATAAACAACAAAGAATAAATAGAAGCCTATTACTTCATTTGCAAACGTAATTCCCAATCCTACAAGAACTGATAAAATATAAACGCCAAAGGGTTTAAGATTGCTTAAAATCGTGTTGATTGTTTGTTTCATAATAATTACCTCCTTTAGTTACACTATATGAGATAATTATGAACTGCATATGTACGGAAGCTAAACTTATTCTAACATAAGAATAAACAAATTCTAAACTGAAATAAAAAAGAGCAGTCTTGCGACTGCTCTCATTTTTTAATTTGGATTACTCGTTGATAGCCGTAACAACGCCTGAACCTACGGTTCTGCCGCCTTCACGGATAGCGAAACGAAGACCCTCTTCAATAGCGATAGGAGTGATGAGCTCTACGTTCATGAGAACGTTATCGCCAGGCATACACATCTCAGTTCCCTCGGGAAGGGAGATAACGCCGGTAACGTCAGTCGTTCTGAAATAGAACTGAGGACGATAGTTGTTGAAGAAAGGAGTATGACGGCCGCCTTCATCCTTGCTTAAAACGTAAACCTGACCTGCAAACTTGGTGTGGGGGTGGATTGAACCCGGCTTTGCAAGAACCTGGCCACGCTCGATCTCTGATCTCTGAACACCACGAAGGAGACAACCGATGTTGTCGCCGGCCTCAGCATAATCAAGGATCTTACGGAACATTTCGATACCGGTGCAAACGGTCTTGTCGATCTCGTCCTTAAGACCAACGATCTCAACTTCCTCGCCCATTCTGAGCTGACCTCTCTCTACACGGCCGGTAGCAACGGTACCACGACCGGTGATCGTGAATACGTCTTCAACAGGCATAAGGAAGGGAAGGTCTGCCTTACGGTCAGGAGTGGGGATGTAGCTGTCAACAGCATCCATAAGCTCCTGGATGCAAGCGCAAGCAGGATCGTCGTTTGAAGCAGCCTCAAGAGCCTTGAGAGCAGAACCCTTGATGATAGGAGTATCATCGCCCGGGAACTCATACTCGTCAAGAGTCTCACGGATTTCCATTTCTACAAGCTCAAGGAGCTCTTCGTCGTCAAC